>ONQZ01000047.1 GCA_900320095.1 uncultured Lentisphaerota bacterium | reverse complement strand
GAAGCTGTCGACGCTGCCGTCCGCGCACATGACCATCGAGCCGGTCGCCAGGTGGAACAGCACCAGATCGTCCTTGCCGTCGCCGGAGAAGTCGCCGATGGCGCGGACTTCCCAGCCGGACCAGTTGGCGGAACCGAGACTCTGCGCCGCACCGTCGATACCGACGGAGTAGAAGTACTGGCCGTTGAGGCCGGACATGAGTACGCTGTCCTTGCCGTCGCCGTCGAAGTCACCGCAGCCGACCAGCGTCCAGTCGGAGCCGCCGAAACTGTTGCTGAGCGTGACCCAGCTGTCGGTGCCGTCGGTCCACGCGCCGAGTGCGTACAGTTCAGGCGCGTACCAGACGATGGAATTGGCGCCTTCGTTGCCGGTCAGGTTGCCGACTTTGTTCTTCCAGGCGATGTCGTCGGCGTTGTTCAGATAGCCGATGTTGACCCACGTGGACCCGTCCGGATTGTCGATCGCGTCGGCGTAGAAGCCGATGTACGCGCCCTTGACCTCGTTCACGACCACGTTGCCGACGAGCACGGAATCCGCCTTGCCGTTTGCGTCCATATCGAAGCAGCCGAGGTTTTCCCAGTCGGCGGGGTGAGTGCTTCCGGCGGACTGCCATTCGGACGTGCCGTTCATCCAGAAACCGTGCTGGTAGTTGTTGCCGGTCCACACGAACATCACGTCGGAGATGCCGTTGCCGTCGATGTCGCTCTTCGTGACGAATTCAGTCTGAGGCGAAGTCGGCATGCCGGCGATGACGGTCCAGTCCATGTCGACGCCGCGGCCGAGCTCGACCCACCGGGCGGTGTCGCCGGAGTCGTAGTAGCCGAGCATACCGGTCGAATACTGGCGGACCAGGAGGTCGTCCTTCCGGTCTCCATTGTAATCGCCCGCGCCGACCACGAACCAGTCCTGCGCGTCGAGCTGGGCAAGGGACACGAAGCTGTCGACGCTGCCGTCGGCGCACATGACCATGGATCCGGTTTCCAGGTGGAACAGCACGAGGTCGTCCTTGCCGTCGCCGGAGAAGTCGCCGATGGCGCGGACTTCCCAGCCGGACCAGTTGGCGGAACCGAGGGACGTTGCCGTGCCGTCGATGCCGACGGAGTAGAAATACTGGCCGTTGAGGCCGGACATGAGGACGGAGTCCTTGCCGTCGCCGTCGAAGTCGCCGCAGCCGACCAGCGTCCAGTCGGAGCCGCCGAAGCTGCTGCTGACGGTGATCCAGCTGTCGGTCCCGTCTGTCCATGCGCCGAGGGCGTACAGTTCAGAAGCGTACCAGACGATGGAGTTGGCGCCTTCGTTGCCGGTCAGGTTGCCGACTGTGTTCTGCCAGGCGATGTCGTCCGCGTTGTTCAGATAACCGATGTTCTGCCACGTGGAGCCGTCCGGATTGTCGATCGCGTCGAGGTAGAAGCCGATGTATGCGCCCTTGACGCCGCTGACTTCCACATTGCCGACCATGACGGAGTCCGCCTTGCCGTTTGTGTTCATGTCGTAGCAGCCGAGGTTTTCCCAGTCGGCGGGATGATTGCTGCCGGCGGACTGCCAGGTGGAGGTGCCGTTCATCCAGAAGCCGTGCTGGTAGTTGTTTCCGGTCCAGACGAACATGACATCGCTGGTGCCGTTGCCGTCGATATCGCTCTTCGCGAAATATGTCGCCGGGGGCGGCGGAGTTGGCTTGTCGGCGATCACGAGGGCGAGGTCGTTGTTGTCGGTGATGGCGAGTGCGTAGGTGAAGTCGCCGATGACGGCGGCTTCCGCGCCGACCTTCAGCGTGACGTCGCCGAACACGACGTCGCTGTTGAATCCGGCGGCGTTGTCGGCGAGCAGGTAGGTGCCCGTCACCGGGGTCGCGACGGTCAGCGTGTAGGCCGCATCGCCGGTGGTGAAGGCGCGGCCGGTGAACTGAGTCGCTTCGGCCGTCGCGACAGCCGTGTCGAACGCGTTCGTGCCGTTGATCGTGATGGCCTTGTCGAACGTGTTCTTGCCGACGACGGTCGCGCCGGCATCGACCGTGACGGTCTTGCTGTAGGTTCCGAAGGTGATCTCGCCGCCGACGACGTCGATCCTGCCGTCGTCCGTGGTGCCGGCGATTGCGGCTTCGAGAGTCGCGAACGCATCGTAACCGATCGTCGCGGTCGTGGAGCCGACCGGGACGACTTCGCCGTCCGCCTTGCCGGACCATTCGCTGTTCACGTAGGCCAGCGTCGGGGGCGGCGGGCCCGGCTGGGTGTCCGAAACCGTCAGCGCGAGTTCGTTATTGTCCGTGATGCCGAGCGTGTAATAAAGTTCGCCCGCCTTCACGGCATCGCCGCCGACGGACAGCGTGACGTCGCCGAACACGACGTCGCTGCTGAATCCGGCGGCATCGGCCGCGAGCAGGTAGGTTCCCACGGTCCTGGCCTCATCGGTCAGCGTGTAGGCCGCCTTGCCGGAGACCTTGGAGAATCCTTCGAACTGGGCCGCTTCGGCCGTCGCGTTTGCAGTGTCGAATGCGACCGTGCCGTTGACCGTGATCGGCGTGGCGAACACGGCCTTGCCGACGACCGTGGCGTCCGCGTCGACCGTGATGGTCTTGCTGTAGCCGTCCGCGAAGGAGACCGTGCCGCCGACGACTTCGACCGCGCCGTTTTCGACGACGGCGGTGATGGCATCGGCGAGGGCCGCGAAGGCATTGTAGCCGATCCTGGCGGAGCCGCCGACGATCGGGACGATCGTTTCATCCGGGAGGCCGACCCATTCGCTGTTCACATAAGTCCGCAGCGGGACAGTCGGTTCCGGCGGATCCACGGAGATCGACAGCGTGAGGTCATTGGTGCTGCCGGTCAGGAGAAGCATGTAGTAGAGAGTATCCACCTTCACGGCTTCCGCTCCGACATTCAGCGTGACTTCGCCGAACGAGACGCTATTGTTGAACGCGGCGGCATCGGACGCGAGCAGGTAGAGCCCGGTTTTTACCTCGGGCACGGTCAGCGTGTAGACCGCATTCGCGCCGTTTGTGACGGCGGAGTATCCTGTGATCTGGGCGGTTTCGGCGGTCGTGAGGCCGGTGTCGAATGCGACCGTGCCGTCGACCGTGATGCTTGCGCCCTCGGTGAAAACAGATATGCCGGCGAGCGTGGATTCGCTGTCCAGCTCGACTATGCCGCCGCTTCCGATTTCGATGTTGGAAACGGTCGTCCCGGCGAGAGAAACGGACCCGCCGAGGATCGTCGTGTCGGTCAGCGTGCCGCCGTTCATGGTGAGCTGGCCGGCATTGAGCGTCGTGCCGAAGAGCGTGCCGCCGGAGGTCACCTGCATGACGCCGCCGTTCATGACGGTCGTGTTCGCCGAGGCCGCTTCGACCACCAGTTCGCCGTTGTTCAGGGTCGTGTCCGTGACCGTATTACCCATGCTCACTCGCATGGCGCCGCCGCCGATGACCGTCTTGTCGGCCGTGCCGGAAATGAGGTCGAACACGCCTCCGGTCATGGTCGTGCCGGATGCGCTGCCCGCGGAGGCCACGCGCATGGAGCCGCCGCTCACGACGGTCGCGTTCGCCGTTGCCTCGTTGATCTCCAGCTGGCCGTTGATCAGCGTCACGCCCTCGACGGTGTTGGACTTATTCACGCGCATGGAACCGGCGGAAACGACCGTATTGGCGGCGATGCCGGACTCGATTTCAAGGAATCCGCCGTTTACCGTCGTGTCGGTCGCGTTGCCTGCGGAGACGATGCGCATCGTGGCGCCGTCGAGGATGCTGGTGTCGGCGGTGTTCGCGGTCGCGAACTGAACGGTGAAGGAGCCGCCGCTCATAACGTTCGTGTTCTGGATGGTCCCGCCGTTGTTCAGAAATTTTCCGCCCTCCAGCACAGTAACGTCTTTCGCGGCTCCGCCTGCGTAAATGGCGCCCATGCCGCTGCTTTTGACCAGGCCGGTATCCAGCGTGCCGCCCGAGTCGATGTCGAACATGCCCATGTTTTCCGCCGTGAGATCCGAGGCGGAACCGTTGACAAAGACGTCGCCTCTCGCGGTCGCGGAAACATTTTGAACAGTGCCGCCGTTGTCGACAACGATCCAGCCGCCGTCGGCGAGCGAATCGGTCAGCGTTCCCCCGGTCAGAACATCAATTTCGCCGTCAAGGCCGGCGGTCATCCCGGAGCTGACCACTCCACTGGAAATAACAACGATATCGCTCGTGACAATGTCTGACATGATAAAAGCTCCTTATGCTGAATCGTGATGACTGGCGGATCCGTATTTTTCGGGCGGGAGATCAATCCGCGCATGGTCTGTTTCGGAGAAAAGTTTATTTTACCTCAATACAATAGCACCGCTTTACCGGATTTCAAGTCGTAAAAAAGCCGTTTGCGTGGAAAAATGCCGATAAAACCGGGAATCCCCGACATGGCGCCGTGCCGTTTGCCGCAGACACGGATCCTTCCGGCATTCCGCCCTCGTTCGACGGGCGGTCCGTCACTGGAAGAGATACATCCCGATGTTGCGCCAGATGCCCGACTTCCTGATGCCGTATTTCCGGAGGATCCGCCTGCGGCCCCAGAATCCGCGCGACTGGAACGTCTTCAGCGCCTCCAGCATCTCCGAATCCCGTTTGTCCAGCGCGCCCGCATACCGGACGCCGAACTCGACCGCCTGGTCGATGTTCTGCTGGAACCGTGCCCGGATCTTCTTCCGTCCCAGCCTCAGCTTCCGCAGGAAAGCGGGCAGGGTGTAACGGAATGCGCCATAGACGTTGTCCGTATGCTGACGGTAGGAAACGGTCGGGATGTCAAGGAAACCGAACTTCCCCATCGTCGCGGCGACAAGCGTCAGCCAGTGGTCGTGCATGACCGCGGCGGACGGGACCGGCAGCGCGAGGTCGAGGAGCGCCCGGTTCACGAGCATGGTGTTGCCGGACGGGACGTTCTGGACGATCAGCCGGTTCAAGGTCAGCTCGTGCGTGTTGATGTTCTGATAGCGCAACATGGAGCGTGCGATCAGATTCAGCTCGTCGTCGACCACCTCGGAGTCGGTGAAGACCATGATCGGCGTGCCGCTCCCGTATTCGACTTCCATTTCGCGGTATTTTTCCAGGGTGACACGGACTTTCTCCGGTTTCCACACGTCGTCGTGGTCGCTGAACATGACAAGCGGAGCCGTGGAAGCGGCGAGCAGGGCGGAAAAGTTCTCCAGGGCCGTGGCGGGCATCTGTTCCAGAAACCGGATCGTTTCGGGATACTTCCGCTGATACTCGCCGATGATATCGAGCGTGTCGTCGGCGGAGCCGCCGTCGCGGATCAGGAGCTCGAAATCGCGGCGGTCCTGCGCCAGAATGGAATCCAGCTGTTCGTGCAGAAAACGCGAGGAATTATACGTGGCGAGCAGGATTTGAAGCTGTGCCGCGCCGCCGCTTCCGGATACTCCTGTTTCACGCATGGCGTTCGTCCTGATAACATGTCCGGTACAGGTCCGAAATGGCCGCCCAGGCGGATTCCGGCGTCATTTCCGGGATGATCCTGCCCTTTTCCCACTGTCCGATGCGGTCCCGCGGCGCGCCGATGTCGAAACACGCCAGCGGCAGACCGAGCATCATGAGTTCCTGCGTGACGTAGCTGAACGTCTCCGGCCAGATGGAGGAGATGAACCCGATGTTGACTCTGTAGCGTTCGATCAGGCCGGGAAGCTCGGAGAGCGCGTATTCTCCGTGGACGATGACGTTGTCCGGCAGCTCCTTTGCGTCGATGATCCCGATGATGACGATCTTCACGTCCGGGGCTTGCTCCTTCAGATACTTTGCCAGCTCGACGATGAACCCGGCTCCCTTCACCTCGCCGACCGCGCCCGCGCAGCCGATCCTGAGCGGAACACTGCTGAAGCGCATCGGCTTGAACTCGACGATCGGGTTGTGCGGAATCAGCCTGATCCGGCGTTCCTCCAGGTCGTACACCTGCCGGAACACGTCGACGGAGTTCTGCGAGAAGAACCGGATCTCGTCCAGCGCCTTGATCAGCGGACGCATGGAATCCCGCCACAGTCCGCCGGTGATCGTTCCGGTGTAACGCTCCATTTTTTCGTAGTGCCGCCGGACCGTGATGCATCCGGCGCAGGCCGCCGCGGACCGTCCGGGGTTGCAGTACGTTTTGTTCGTCCCGACCAGGTTCAGATGCGGACAGATCAGGAAGAAATCGTGGAACATATATTCCAGCCTTGCGCCGCAGTGTTCGCGGAGGGCGAGGATGTCTCCGACGAGCCTGCTGTACAGCGCTATGGAAAACTCCCGCTTCCCGTAGCTGTACTGCCACGAGATCAGCTCGTTGAGGACGATCCGTCTGATGCCGGAGAAGCACGGGAGATGCAGCGCGGCGAAATCGCGCACGCGGTAGGAATAGCGCAGGCCGCAGTAATACGCGGTGATGCGGATGCACCCGACTTCAGGCTGTGCGAGCAATACAGCCTTCCCCTCCGCCAGAAGTTCGCGGATCATCTTCTCCCGGTATGCGTTTGCGCCGCCGCCCCAGTCGTGGTCCAGGATCATGACCGGTTCGTGTTCCGGTTTCAGCATCAGCCCGAGCGTCGCGGCGCAGCGGATGCCGTCCCACACCGGGGCGGTCTCAAGATCGTGCTTCGTGAGCATGGCGTGATAATCGGGATGCTTTTTCAGCTGAAGTTTTTCGTGCTCTTCAAGCAGCGCCTGACGCTCGGCGGAATCGAAACTGCCACCGTGGTAATGCGAGACGAAGAGATTCGGAGCGATGACGTTTTTATAACCGTGTTCGGCCATGCGGCGGCACCAGTCCACCTCCTCGCCGAATCCCCTGCCGAAACTCTCCTCGTCGAATCCGCCGTATTTCCGGATCAGTTCATTCCTCATGCCCATGCAGAAGCCGACGCCGCAGGGCGCTGTCCGCGCCTCGGGCGGGAGCGAGTATTTCCGGATCTCCCGGTCGATCTCCTCCAGCGGGAACACCCCGATGAAATCCCGGTTGTTCCGGTCGTTTGTGAGGGGCAGGCTGAAGATGGTCGCGCCGTTGGAGAACGGCGTGACGGACGCGACGGCGGAATCCTGTTCGAACGGAGCCAGAAGGCGTTCCACCCACTGCGGCGGGACCTCGGTGTCGGTATTCAGCAGGATCACGTAATCCTGATCCCTGCAGAGTTCGAATGCGTGGTTCACGGTCTTCACAAATCCGTAATTCTGAGGATTCTTCAGCAGTTTGACTCTCGAATCCTGTTCCGCCTGCCCCTGAAGGAACGGCGCGACCGTTTCGTCCGGGCTGCAATCGTCGATCAGCAGGATGGATACGCCTGCCGGAGTGTTTGCCAGGAGCGACGGCATCAGACGTTTCAGGTGGTCTGTGCCGTTGTAGACCGGGACGATGACCGTGATCTTACTGGACTGGACGGCTTCGACCCGGACCGGGTCCGGTGTGCCGATCTGTCCGTATTTGCCGGTGTCGAAGATCCAGCCCTGACCGTGTTCCGCCCGGAAGAATGATGCGATCTTCCTGAGCGTGAACAGCAGTCCGTTCTCCCGGATGCTCCTGACGGTTTTCGGGATCATGACTGCCAGTTTCCATAAAGCGCGCAGGGGCAGGGAAAGGATTCTCAGAGGTTTTTTTGACAAAAGGAAATCGTATAGACGCCGGGAGACGGAGCGGATTTTCACGGGGATCCGGCCGCAGGTGTAGACAATGCCGTTTTTGCGCCAGCAGCGAAGCGCATCGCGGACCATGCGCAGGGGCCACGTGACCGCGCGGCCGATGAAAAATGAAACGGACTGCTTCAGCGTTATGAGCTCGTCGTGACTCCGGCGCAGTTGTCCGCATTTGATCTCCATGTCTTCAAGCCTGCATTGCGTGTTCCGCAGGCTCTCCTTCAGGCCGGCGATCTGGCGCTCCATTTCAGGCGTGGACATCCTGACGGCGGGATGGTATTTCCCCGCCATTTCCCGGACATGCGGCAGATATACTTCGTCGAAGACGTCGCAGGGGAAGCGCCTCCATGTTTGCAACGCTTCCTGAACGGGGAGCCTCCGGAGTTCCGAGACCATCCGGATATGCTCCGGCGCAAGTGTGGAAAACAGCTGTGCCGGGATTGCGTAATGCGTCAGATTCCAGACGAAGAAATTGTCTTTGTTTTTGACCTCATGTTTGAGCATCTCGGAAATGCCGTTCAGAGAACAGCAGTCTGCCAGACCGGAGAAATACGAGCCGACGGACACGAAATATCTGTTCAGGAAGGCTGCCTGAAGCCCGACCGTGGAGCTCTGCGTGATCACGCCGTCCACATACGCCAGCGCGATTTGGGAGAATCCCTCGACCCGGGACGAAATCTCGTCCGAAATCAGATTCGGATGCAGGAGTTTCAGTTCGTCGAGGGAATTTTCGTTGATCGACTTGCACACGGGGTGCTGGGTGATCAGCACGCCGACGCTGTCATCGACGGAATCCAGGATATGCTCCACGAACTCGAACTGTGTGGCGTATCTGGAAAATGCTTCGGTTTCGTAGAAATTGCTGTACCCGAGCGGGACCAGGAAGACGGTCCGGTATTTCCGGCGCAGCTCGCCGAAGAAGGACGTCGCTTCCGGGACCGAAGTCAGGCAGTTGAGGATGCATGTGCGGTATTCGCGAAGCTTGTCAAGGTCTTCCGGCCGGGGCGCGACGCTGTTGATCTGAGCCGCGTACCGCGAGTTGAAAGCGCGGAGTCCTTTCCCCCACGGATCCAGATAGAACGTCTCGGGATAGGGGCGCCTGGAAAAACACCCGTATTCGTGGTACAGGACCGGGACTTCCCTGAAAAGCTGTTCGAAGAACGGGGCCGGACTGAACGAGAAGATGAGATTCGGACGGTAATCCGGAGGGAGACGGTCTTTGAGGAGGTTTGCCAGATACCGCGAATAAGGGGTATCCTCGATTCCTTCCTGCCAGTTCCGTATTTCCCGGTTGCCGTCGAGCCGGTAGCTGTCGAGCATGTCGCACTGCGACAAAACGCGGAAATCGTCCACGACGGTATCGACGCCGTCCAGAGAAGCACGGACATCGGCGCTCACGACTGCCGTGACATGACACCGTTCCCCCGCCTTGCGGAATGCGTTCACGAGGCGCGGGATCCAGTCCGTGACCCACACGGTTTTCTGGCGCGGCCTCTGGATTTCGGTCAGGGGATTGACGTAAAACAGGATATTCATCTGTGTCTACAGGATGGTTTCATGTTTGAGCGCGATCTTGCGGAAAAGCTGTTCGGCGACGAAAAAATCAAGCTCGGTGTCGATGTCAATCGCCTCAATTTCGGGAAGTGCGAATATCTCCGGTTTTCTGCCCACGACATTCCGGCATTCGATCATGGTCTCGCGTTTCAGGATGTTGATGGCGAAATTGAGCGCGTAGATCTCGGGCAGTTCCTGGCTTCTGGGCTGATGCAGAAGATCGTAATTGATCGGACGGTTGTCGCGGAAAAGGAACTCATGGACCAGTGTGCCGGAGTTCAGCGAATCAAGAGAGTCCGGGCCTATACCGTCAAAGAAGCGTTTGATCGCGTTTTCGTAGCTTGCGGTCGAGGTGAGCGGATTGGTCACGTTCGCATACATGATATAGTCGCAACGGCAGTTCTCCGCCATGTTGCGGTACACGTCGCTCATGGAAACGCTGTTCGAGGCATAGTACGGGTCGCGCAGGATGGTTTCCGCGCCGAGCGACGCCGCGATATCGAGCATTTCGGCGGAATCCGAGTTGACGATGACGCCGTCCAGTCCTTTCACGTGTTTCAGCTGTTCGATTTTGTATTCCAGCAAGGTCTTTCCGGCGAAGGGGCGGATGTTTTTGTTCGGAACGCGGACGGATCCCGAACGGACCGCGACGAGTGCTTTGATCATGATGGCTCCTTCCCGTCTGTCAGTAATGTCATCGGCGAAGCGATAAAACCGGGCTGCTCCCTTGCGGATGAGACCTCGATGGTCCGGATCGGCCAGCGCTGGTCCAGTTCGACGCGCGGCATGGTCGAGATGTCGGCGATCCCGACGGTGACTCCGTACGTTCCGGAATTGAGGTAAAACCTGGTCCTGAACGAAAAGACGTTGTCGCCTGTTTTCAGGCGGAATCCGACCGGGAACTCGTTCATCGTGTTGTCGCCCCATATTTCAAGGCCGTCCCGGGTCTTGAGCCCGATCCCCATCACCACGTGCTCGAAATCGCGTTTCGCGCGGATCACGATCTCCAGGACCACGTCCATGTCCGGGCTGACCGCCTGCCGGTCCGCGCCGATCTCGTTTGCGTCGAAGATGCGGCATGATTCCACGGTTGCATCGAACGAACCGAAGCGGTATTCGGAAGTGCTGCTGTTCGAGGGGGTGCTTCCGTGAACGTTTTTGACGATGCGCATGCTTTCCTTGAACGCGTTGACCGTTTCCAGCACGTTCGATGAGAACCGGATCAGCCTGCCGTTGTTCATGAAGATCACTTTCCGGCAGAACGTGGAAACAGAGACCAGATCGTGGGTGACCAGCAGGAGCGTCGTGCCTTTGGCAATGATCTCGTGCAGCTTCTGAAAGCATTTCATCTGAAACCCGATGTCGCCGACCGCCAGCGCCTCGTCCACGATCAGGATGTCCGGGTCCACGAACGCGTTCACGGCGAACGCCAGGCGCACCATCATGCCGGAGGAATACGTCTTCACCGGCTGGTCGATGAACTCGCCGATGTCCGCGAACGCGACGATGTCGTCGTATCGCGCGTCGGTCTCGGCCTTCGTGAGCCCGAGGATCGCCGCGTTCATGTACACGTTTTCGCGTCCGGTGAACTCCGGATTGAACCCGCTGCCGAGTTCCAGCAGCGCCGCGATCCGTCCGTGATGCTCCACGGTCCCCTCCGTCGGCTGGAGCGTGCCCGTCACGATCTGCAGCAGCGTCGATTTCCCGGCGCCGTTGCGTCCGATGATGCCGACGCATTCGCCCTTCTTCACCTCGAAATCAATGTCGCGCAGCGCCCAGAATTCGCGGAAATACGTCTTCCAGCGCCCGAACAGCATCTGCTGCAGGCGGTGGCGGGGCTTGTCGTAGATCTCGAACCGTTTCGAGATGTGCCGGATGCGCAGGACCACGTCGTCAGAGGACATCGGCGAACCCTTTCTTCGTCTTGTGGAACCACAGGAATCCCAGGTGAAGCACCAGCAGCGAGATCAAGAACGCCGCGCCGAGGAACCGCCAGTCCGGCAGCTCCCCGTACAGAAACACCTTCCGCGCCTCCTCGATCAGGATCGTCAGCGGATTCAGCCGGAGCGGCCAGCGGAAGCGTTCCGGGATCGCCGCGATCGGGTAGAAGATCGGCGTCATGAAGAACAGGATCTGAAGCAGGACCCCGACCAGGTACGGCGTGTCGCGGACATACACGCTGAGCGAGGAAACGAAAAACGAGACGCCCAGCGTGAACAGGAACAGCGGGAGCAGGATCAGCGGCAGGAGCAGCATTGTGAAGCTCAGCTTGCCGAAGATGAACACCGCGCCGAGGAACAGCAGGAAGAACCAGACCATGCCCACGGCGAACGACGCGATCGTCTGCGACATGGGCAGGATCTCCAGGGGGAAGATCACCTTCTTCACCAGGTTCGTATTGCCCACCACGATCCCGCAGTTCAGATTCACCGCCTCGGAGAAAATGTTGAACAGGGCGAGTCCGCAGAACATGATGATCGCGAACGCGCCGCGTCCGCCGCCCGTGTCGACGCCCCAGCGGGACTTGAACACCACGCTGAAGACGAACGTGTAGACGCAGAGCATCATCATCGGGTGGACGAAACTCCAGAACAGTCCCAGCACCGAGCCTTTGTACCGCGCCGACACGCTGCGTTTCACGAACTGCCACAGCAGGGACCGGTTGGCGACCGCGATCGTCGGCAGCCGCCGGAAATCCAGGACATAGCGCAGGGTGTTCAGCATTGTTTCTCCATTAAACATCAAACTTTTGCGCGGGGGCGGGGAACGGGCGCATCCTCAGAACAAAAAGAGGGATGCGTCTAATAATCTACCATGCTTTCCCCTTTTTTTCAAGATAGTGCAGGAGGAATTCAGCTTTTTTCGCCGTCCGCGCCCTTGCGCCGTTTGTGCGTGGCGGAATCATCCGGCGAGGTGTAAGTCTCCTGCGGGATCACGCCGCCGGCCTTCCTGCCGTCGCCCGTCAGCTGGTAGATGTCGCTGCATTCCTGGAACACCCTCAGCCCGAAGACCGGCAGGATCGCCAGCAGATGGTCGAAGATGTCCGATTGGATCCGCTCGTATTCGATCCAGTCGGTCGTTTTCGTGAAGCAGTAGATCTCAATCGGCAGTCCGGTGGAGTCCGGCTGAAGCTGCCGCACAAGCATGGTCAGATCGGGGTTGATCGACTTCAGGGAACGCAGGTACTTGTCGATGTAGATGCGGAACGTCCCGATGTTGGTGATGCGGCGGCTGTTGATCGGCTTCGCGCCTTTCTCCGCCATCGCGCGGTTCCACTCCCTGATTTCCTGCCGTTTCTCGTTCAGGTAGTCGTCAAGCAGCACGAATTCGTCCAGGCGTGTGATCTCGTCGTCATTGAGGAACCGGATGCTCCGCATGTCGATGCGCAGGGACCGTTTGATGCGGCGGCCGCCCGCCTCGGTGATGCCGCGCCAGTTGATGAACGTCTCTACAGTCAGCTTGCGCGTCGGCACGGTCACGATGGTCATGTCCCAGTTCTGCACCTTCACCGTGTGCAGGGCGATGTCGATGATCACGCCGTCCACGTTCTCCGACGGCAGCTCGATCCAGTCGCCGAGCCGGATCATGTGGTTCGTGCTGAGCTGGATCCCGGAGACCAGCGCCAGGATCGTGTCCTGGAAGATCAGGATCAGCACCGCGAGCACTGCGCCGAGACCGGACAGCAGCATCACCGGGCTCTTGTTCATCAGGATGGACGCGATCATGATGATCGTCACGAGCACGGCGAACAACTGGATCAGCTGGATGCCGCCTTTGATGGAATGGTCGTGCGAGCTGGAATGCTTGAGATACCAGATGTCCAGGATATTCAGGAGGCTGATCAATGCGGACACCGCGCAAATGAGCGTGAGCGCCATGCAGATCTTTCGCGTGATCACCAGGTTCTCCGGGTTGACGTTCACCGATTCCAGGATCAGGTACACCACCACGATCGGCACGATGAATGCCAGACGCGAGGCGGTCGCGTACATCTGTTTCTTGTACTCGGCGTTGTGCAGCGGGAGCTTGTTGAACGCGAGCTTCAGCCCGTACAGGAAAAACTGCCGTATGGCCAGGTTGATCAGGATAATGGCGAGCAGCGCCCCGGCAAGGCACAGATTGGTCGTAACGGGGTGTTCCCTCAATGATTCCCTGACGAAGACGGTCAATTCGGAAATGTTGGCCGGCCTCTTTTTTGCACCGGTTGCGCTGCGGCTTGCGTCCGCTTCGATGCCTGTTGAGACGGCGGACGGCTGTTTCGGGGACGGCTTCTCAACGGCCTGCGTTTCGATGGCGACGGTGTCCGTCCGGGAAACGGGGGGCTGTTCCTGGGAAAAGACGCTGGTGAACAACAGGGCCGTCAGGACGATCCCCAGGCCCCATACCTTCAGTTTTCGCGATTGTCTCATGGGTATCTCCTGATATCCCGTCTTGGTTTGCGTTCGGTTCGATCCGTCCGGGACGCGCCGGACATGTTCGGGGAAGTCCAGAGTGTGGCTCCGGATACGGGAACATTCCGCGATGCGCCAGGACGAAGTAAGCGGTTCATCAACATAATCTATCTTTGACTTTTGAAAATGCAAGCCGGTTTCAAGGTTTCTTTCAGGGTTTCTTTCAGGTGGGCCGCGGCTTTTTTCCGATTCCGGTTTGATTTTTCCTGACGATGCAGTATATTATATAACTCGTTTTGTGCGGCCGGCCCCCGGTTTACTGGAGCTTGACGCCTGCCGTGCAGTAAAATCAACCCTTCTACGAAAGGACACATGGGATGAAACAAGGTCAAGCAAAACACAAAATCTGCCGCCGCATCGGCTACTGCATCTGGAACATGCCGAACTGCCCCACCGTCAAGGGCCGCGCCCGTACCTACGCCGCCGGTCTCCAGGGCAAGAACGCGCATCGCAAAAAACTCACGGCCTACGGCGAAATGATGCTCGAAAAGCAGAAACTCAGAGCCCACTACGCGCTCACCGAAAGCCAGCTCCGCGCCGCGTACCTCTACGCCAAGCGCATTGAAGGCAAGACCAACGAAATCATGATGCAGCGCATCGAAACCCGCCTCGACAGCATCGTCTACCACGCCGGTTTCGCGCCCACCATCTTCGCGGCCAAGCAGTTCGTCAGCCACCGCCACATCCTCGTTGACGGCAAGATCGTCGACCGTGCCTCCTACATCGTGAAGCCCGGCCAGGTCATCTCCATCAACGCCGAAAAATCCCCGAAGATCGCCGAGATCGCCAAGGCCGTCACAGCCGAAGCTCCGGCCTATTTCGAGGTCGACAAGGAACAGCTCAAGATCAAGCTCGTCAGCCTTCCCACCATCGACGCGATTCCGTTCTCCGTCGAATCCATGCGCGTGGTCGAATACTACGCCCGTTAAGTCTGACGGTTTATCTGTTCCGCAACAGATTCTTCTGTTTTCTCAACCGTTCGAGCCCTCCCGGCCCGGACGGTTTTTTGCATTTCCTGAGATCGTATATCGCGAGTTGGTTTTTTCGCCTCATTCAGGCGCAAATATCTTCCGCAGGACCTGTTTGACCTGATCTTCAGAGATAATGAGTCCAAGATTCCTGACGTCTATCGTTTCCTGCAGGAATCCGCGTAAGAAATCCTTCATGTCGGCTTGGATATTCGCGGGCAAATCCAAAGGCTCTTCCTGTAAAAGTTGAGCCAGTCTTGCGATATCGCCTTTGTGTTTCCTGATGTTATGGGAATCAATGTGTTGTTTCCCGTTTTTTCTGCGCATGTTCAGGTCCATCCATGCCTTTGCTTTCAGTACGATCAACGCCGCGGGCGAGGCGAAAGACAAACCGTTCTGAACAAGACTGTTGTCCCGAAGGAATCGGTAGTAATCATCGTCCAGAAGGATTGCCGAGAGACTGGAGATTTCATCTTCGGCCGGAATCGGGGTCAAATGCGCATCGTCAGAGAGTTCGAGGAGGTCCAAACGTCTGGAAAATAGTTCCAGCATGGACGGAAAGTCTTCTGTTTCGGGGTTGTGGAACCGATAGAATGTCTTTTGTCCGGTGCTTCGCTCGCAGATTCTATAATGCCCGTCTCGGATAAATTGCCAGAAGACTTGGAAAAACCTTTTGTCGAGCGCCTCGGCGCAGAGAACAATATCGAAATCGCGTGTTGCGCGGAACTTTAATTCCTGCAGTTCAAGATTCCGGTCGCAGGCGCATCCGCCGATGAGGATGTAGCTGTCAGAATATTCGGAAAAGTATTCCTGAAACTTGGAAAGGCCTCTTACCATTGAATCTCCTCCATCCGTTTGTTCAGTGCGATCTGGACCCGGTCGTCCGGATTATTTTTCAGCGTAAAATACAGTGAGAGCATATCAATTCGGACAGGGTCGAAAACGGTTGGCCGATACAACCACAATTGTAAATGATATTTCGCCGTTGCCGTATTGACCGTTTGGATGTCCTTTTTCCTGAACTCGCTCAAGCTCATTGCATAATATTTCGGTTCCGTCGCGTTCAGCATAGTTTCTTCCGCCAGGGCATCGGCTCCGGCTAAAGTGAGCGTGCAATCATCAGGAATAGTCTCCAGCCCGACAGTCCTTTTGCATGGATTCCGAAGGAAAGGCTGTGCTTCATCCCAAAGTTTCTTCCCGGACAAAACGAAATGAAAACCGATTTCTTTTCCGTTCGTTTTCTCTTTCATACCGAGCCCAAAATGCTCCAGTTCAAACAGCGCGGAAATCACTGTGCTCCGGGAAACACCAAACCTGTCTACGATATCCATAATGCGCACAGGCGCGGCAATGTATTTCTGCAGCACGCCCAGAACGATCAGCTGTGCGCATGTTCCCAAATAGTCATGCTCGATCTGACAGAATGGACTTGTCCGCTTCAAATAAGTTCCGGCAAAAGGGAGAAACATCTGTTTGCCGGGGACAATGAAAGGTATGCCTTTGGAAATAAGACGTTCCGGCTCATGAGGAGCCAGACGGTCTCCGACATAAACCGCCGGCACATGAAAATGCTCCGAAAGAACAGTCATGTACCGTTCAATTTGTGCTGGAGTGAGGTGGTTCGTGCTTCGGGCATATGCAAACATGCAAGGCGTTTCCCCGACTGCCCCGGACCACATTTGGAACAATGCAGGATAAAGCACCGGCAGCCCCTTCACATGGTTAATGGGGACAAGACCGGAATCAGTCCTGAACACCTGGAATAGAAAATTCTTAAGACATTTGAACATAACAATCTCCAATTTGTTTTGTCATGAGACAATATATATCGTCTTTTGACAAAAGTCAAATTGTTTTTTGAGAAAAGACGAAGCTTTTCTTCCAAAGAACAACCAGAGCCCTCCCGGCCCAGACGGTTTTTTCATACTCCCTTTTTTGAAGATTGTTTTTCAACTCTTTGCTTTTTCGTCCAGTTTCTCCCTGATTTCTTTCAAGACATCAAGGATTGAAAATGGAATCATAGTCCACTCATAAAAGGCGTGAAGAGTCAAGGCAAGCAAAGGAATCGTTATAACTAGATAAATAAAGTACAACAAAATAAAAAGAGGTGTATCAATCTTTTCCCATGTATAATTGAATGGAAGAATTATAATTGCAATAGTACCGCCAATGAAGAGGAAAAGGAAATTCACTCTGACCAAAAAAGGTGTCACCATTATTCTGAAATCAAAGAAATCTTCTAGCACATTCCCAATTGTTTTTTTCCCATATGCTTCCGATGAGGAATTCTCTATCGGAATCGGATCTTCAGAAGAACACGCGGATTTCATTTTTTGAATCATATATGATGGTATGGATCTGGAAGATATGCTCTCTGCTTTAAATTGTTTATCGCAACTGATACATTTTACGGTCTGACCAATGATAGAACTGTCAACGGTATATTCCCGGCCACACCACGGACATTTGATTTTCACTTCCATCGTTTCCAACCTCCTATTGATAGTTCGATCGTTTTGTTTTGCCGATTTCAAAGCAAAAAGATCCCGGAGGGAGGTCCGTGCCGGGGCAATAAAAAAGCCGAACGCCAAATCATTGCCTTACACTGCTCCGTAGGTCCAGCCAGAACCCGCTAAAACCATGCAAAGATGAAGAAGCGTCCGGCAGGATGTGAGGACACAATCCACCCGGGCACAATTCACCTTTGTATTTTGCAAATATGTTGAAACTGGCTGGTTTACGGAGCATTTGCTGAATGGAATCGGATTTCAAATAGCAGCCGCCTTCCCGGCGGTGCGATACTATATCACGCCGGAAAACGAAAATCAAGTAGTTTTCTGTAAGTTTTCCGTCTTTTAGGATACGGAAACCGGGGCGTGGGTGGGCGATTTTGCGGAAAAACGGCGGAAAGACTTGATTTCGGGCGAAAACGTGGTATAGTAATGCGATTCTTTCACCCCGAACGGAGCCAGTCATGGGAAAACACAAAGTCCTGAACACGCCCGCCATCCGGCGCATGCCGACCTATCTGCACAAGCTCATGCTCATGCACGCGGCCGGCGAGAGCTTCGTGTCGACGTCCAAGCTGGCGGACTACATGGGGCTCGACCCGATCATCGTGCGAAAGGACTTCGAGCTGACCGGCATTCAGGGGACGCCCGGCGTCGGGTTCAGGACGGAGGAGCTGATCGCCTCGCTGCGCCGGTTCGTCGGCTGGGACGAACGCACCACGGCGTGCCTGGTCGGCGCGGGCTCGCTCGGCAGCGCCCTGCTCGGTTACGAGGAGTTCGCGGAATACGGCCTGCGGTTCACGTATGTGTTCGACGCGGACTCCCGCAAGCACGGGATGCTGATCCACGCGCACGAGGTGCTGGACGTGCGGAAGATGCGCGAATATCTGACGCCCGCGCCGCCGGACATCGGGATCATCTGCGTGCCGTCGTCCACAGCCCAGATGGTCGCCGACGAGCTCGTGCAGTGCGGCGTGAAAGCAATCTGGAATTTCGCGAACGTGTGCCTGCAGCTTCCGCACGACGTGATCGTGCAGAGGGAAGTTATCGCGGGCGGATTCGCGTTGCTTTCCATGAAGCGCCGCAGCCACGGCGCGGAGACCGGGCAAGACGACTGACCGTTGGTCTTGTTCCCGCCTCATTTCTTCCTCAGACAGCCCCCTTCTTTTCGCGGCGGGCGGTCCGTTTTCTCAGTCGAACAGGTCGAGGAACCAGTTCTTTTTCTTCTCCTTCATCAGGGCTTTCCGGACAAGGATAAGGAGGCTGTCATCGTGCGTTACGCAGTCCATCACGGCCCCTGAAAACCCGGGCACGCCCTCGGGGATCGCGCGGTTCACGACCTCCGTGGCGGAGCGTTCGACGCGGAACGGCGGATCGTCGCCGTCGTCGGGGAACTGGAAATGGACTTCGAGCTTGAAATCGTAGCCGGGGATATTGGCGGATTCGGCGAGGAAAAAGACGTTCTGCGCGAGGATGTTCCCTTCGTAGAACTTCGAGGTGTTGTTGTAGGTCGCGGTCGCCGTGACCTTGTCCTCGGCGAGCTCAAGCCCGTTCGCCTTGATCGCCTCCAGCATCGGCTTCGCGGAGGCAGTCCATTTCTCGCCCGGCTTGACCTTGCGCGACTTCCCGAGGTATTCGTCCGGGCGGTCCAGCGGCGCGGAGAACATGGACGCGATCAGACGGCGCGCGCCGGGGAGCATCTCGCGGATCTCCTTCGTGGTCTTCTTCTTCGTGTCGGAGGCCGCCGCGGAACCGCCGCCGAGCACGGATTCCGCCGCGTCCTCGTCCGTGCCGAGGGGGATGTCGCGCAGATTCACGCCGGACGACCGGATAATGGCGGTCATGCCCGCGAGCGGGGCGTAGTCGGTCTTCACGCCGTCGACGGTCTGCGAGAGCACCTCGACTTTGAACTGGACCACGAGCGGGTCGAGCGACTGGTAGACGAGCTCGCCGACCGCGTGGATCTCGTGCGTCTCGCGGCGGCGCGGCGGGTTGTCGATCCCGACCAGCTTCATCCGGTAGGTCCGAACCTGCCGCGTGTTCACGGAGATCACGTACGGCTCGCCGACCTTCGGGCGCCCGTCGAACTTCAGCTCGGCGTCCTTTCCCGAAACGGACGCCGGGAGCAGGAACAGCCCCGCCGTGAGGAGCGCGGCGCAGAAGCACAAAACACCTGAGAAAAGTCTCGTCATACGAATTCGAAATCGTCCATGGTCTGAAGTTCGCGGTGCACGAACTCGGCGGCAAGCGCGAACGCGCGGGCGCGATGGCTGAGCTTGCTCTTGACCTCTTCGCCGAGCTCGCCGAACGTCCTGTCGTAGCCGTCGGGGATGAAGATCGGGTCGTAGCCGAATCCCTCCGTGCCGCGCGGCTCCGGGGCGATCGTGCCAGTCACCTCGCCGCGGAACGTCTCCACGATGTCGCCGCGGTAGGCGAGCGCGATGACGCAGACGAAGCGCGCCCGGCGGTCGTCGAAGTTCTTCAGCTCGGCGAGGAGTTTCGCCATCTTTTCGGCGTAGGAGGCGGTTTCCCCGGCGTAGCGCGCGGAATAGATACCCGGCGCGCCGCACAGCGCCTTCACTTCCAGCCCGGAATCATCGGCGAACGCGGCCATGTCGGCGTAACGCGCCGCCGCGCCCGCCTTGATGCGGGCGTTCTCCTCGAAGGACTTGCCGTTCTCGACGATCTCGGGGAACCCCTTGATCGTGTCGGGGGAGATGATGCAGACGCGTCCGGAATCGGCCGAGGCGTCGAGCATGGCCTGGAATTCCTTGATCTTGTGTTTGTTCGTGGTGGCGGCGAGGATCTGAAGCATGGGAGCGTGTCTCCTGTCTTAATTGCCTGTCAGTTCGTTGTAGATTTGTTCGTATTCATCGACCATGTGCGCGACGGAACACAGCACGAAAGGCTTGGAGCGGCCCGCGTTGGCCGCTTCGGACAGCGCTTTCGCGAGCCGGATTCCGTCCGGGTCTTTGCTGAAATCAATGGTCGGCGGTGGATGTGACCACGGGGAGCCCGAGCGTCATGGCCTCGGTGAGCGTGAGACCGTAGCCTTCGTAACGGGAGGGCACGACCATGACGTCGAACGCGGCCATCAGGCTGCGCGCGTCGGAACGGTACCCCGGCAGCGCGAACGCGAGGTTCGGGAAGTTCATGGCGCGCACGCGGCGCTCCAAATCGTCGCGCTCCGGACCGTCGCCAATGATGATGACGCCCCAGCGTTCCCCCTCGGGCACGCGGTCGGACAGCGCCTTCATGCGGTCGAAGAGCAGATCGTATCCCTTCTGCCTGTCGAGCCGCCCCACGGACCCGATCACCTTCGTGCAGTCCTCCATCATGCACCACTTGCGGAAATAGCGGCATTCCTCCGGCGTGGCGGGTTCCACGGCGTCGCAGCCGTTGTACACCACGCGGAATTTCTTCCTCGGGATGCGGCAGACGGCGGAGTGGAACCGTGCGGCGGCCTTGGACACCGCGGTCAGCGCCCCGGCGTTTCCGACCGACATGCGGTCGAGCATGAAGTAGAACCCCTGCGTGCGGCGGCGGTCGGCGATATGGATCGTGTTCACGAGCGGGATCCCGCTCCCCGCGAGCGCGAAACGCGCCAGCAGGTTGGCGTGCATCATGTGCGAGTGGACGATCTCCGGCTCCAGCCGCTGGAGCGCGTACCGCACCAGAAACGGCAGCACGAAGAAGTCGAGCTTGGTCGCGTTCAGAAACGCCACGCGCGCACCGGCCGTCTGAAGGGCGTCCACCAGGCAGTCGTCGTGCGGCGGCGCCATCAGCGACAGCACGTCGCACGTGTGTCCCCGGGCGATCAGGCTGCACACGAGATCGGTCAGGACGCGTTCCGCCCCGGCCGGATCCAGATCTGTTATGAGCGATACGATTTTCATAGCGTTTCGGTTCCAAAAAGGCGAACTGCAACATAAGCCGGATTCTGTCTCCGCGTTTCCGCGGGGGCGGCCATCTGTCTGAGCGGCCAGAACCCGGAACTGGTAACGCCGCGGGCAGCGGCATCGTTCCCTATTTGGCCTTGCTCCGGAAGGGGCTTGCCGTGCGGCCCGGATTGCTCCGGAGCCCGGTGGTCTCTTACACCGCCGTTTCACCATTGCCGGACGTCCGAAAACGTCCGGCGGTCTGTTCTCTGTTGCGCTTTCCTTCCCGCGGGGTTGCCCCCGCGACATCCTCCTTGAAGGAGGACTTCCTGCCCTGTGGAGTCCGGACTTTCCTCTTTGCAAAGCAAAGCGGCCGCCGTTGCAGTTCACGCATCTACTATACCATGCGCCCGCGCAAAATGCAAATCATTTTCGTGTTTTTCGGCGCGGAAACACGATGTCGCAAATGATGAAAAAAGGCGAATGTGGCGCAGACAAGTGAATCGTTATGAGGATATGGCGCAGAGAGAAAGACGGAGGCTTTTTCGGACTTTTTTTGTTCCGCGGTTTGCAATCCGGCCTCCCGCGTGATACATTGTTTTCGGCCTCCATGAATTAATGAACAGAAAGAACACGGAGCGAACTATGATGTTATGCCAGATATGCAAGGCGAATCCCGCCACCATTCACATACAGGAAATCGTCAACGGCGAAACCAACACCCTCCACATCTGCCCGGAATGCGCGAAGAAGCGCAACCTGGCCGAGGGAAACGCCGCCAACTCGCATTTTCACGAGATGCTCGAACGCCTCACGCAGGTGATCGCGAGCAGCGCCGACCTGAAGCTCGCCGAGCTTTTCGACGCGAAAAAGCCGCAGGAGGAGGAAGAGCAGGATCTGCAGTGCGACGTCTGCGGCGCGAGCTGGCACGCTTACAAGAAAAACGGCAAGGTCGGGTGCGCCGCCTGCTACGAGCAGTTCAGCCAGCTCCTTCTGGAGGACATCGAGCTGAACCAGCACGGCAGTGTGCATTGCGGCAAGACGCCGCCGGAAACGGTCGAGCAGTGGCACGATCCGGCGGTCTCCGAACGCATCAACCTCCGGCGCGAACTCGAACGCCTCCGCAAGAGCCTTGACGAATCCATCCGGCGCGAGGAATTCGAGCTCGCCGCCGAGATCCGCGACAAGATCGCCGCGATCGAGACCGAGCTGAAGTCCGCCGAGCTCATCCCGGACGAATCCGCGCCCGAGACGCCGCCGAAGAAGACCCGTGCCCGCGGCAGGAGGAAAAGCTCATGATCTTCCATCCGCGCATCCGCCACCTCGCGAGCAAGGGCCCGGTCTTCATCGGGCAGGGGCCCATCCTCTCCACGTTCCTCTCGCTCTCGCGCAACATCGAGGGGTTCCAGTTCCCCGCGACCGCCTCCGCGAACATCCTGGAGTCGGTCGCCGAGCTCACGCTCGCTGCCATGCACCACGAGGACGTGCACAGCCTGCTCCCGAGCATGTTCCAGATCAAGCACGAACTCCTGACCACGTCCGACCGCGACCTGCTCGTGGAACGTGAGCTGATGGAGCGTTCGCATACGGACATCGCCGCCTGCCGCGTCTTCGTCTGCGCCGAGGACGGTTCCACCTCGGTGCTTCTGAACGGCGACGACCACATCTGGCTTCACATGACCGCGCCCGGATCGGCGTTCCGCGAGACCTGGGACCGCATGTCCGAGCTCGAATCCGCGCTTGCACGCCATCTCCGGTTCGCGTTTCATCCCCGCTACGGCTACCTGACCGGCGCGCCCGCGCTCGTCGGGACCGGCCTCAGGATCACGTTTCTGATCCATCTGCCCGCGCTCGGTCTCTCCGGCCGCCGCAAACGCATCCTCGAACGCCTGGAAGACGCCGGACTGACTTCCGCGCCGTATTTCCCGGTCGACGGGAAGCCCGCCGGAAACCTCTTCCTCATCTCCAACCGGACCACGCTCGGCGAACGCGAGGAGGACCTGGGGCTCCGCATGACGGAGGTCGTCACCGCCATCTCCCGCGAGGAGGAACGCACCCGCGCCGAGCTCATAAGCCGCCAGAAACTGCTGTTCCTGAACGCCTGCGGCCGCGCCTACGGCCTGCTCCGCAACACCTACCTTATCCCGACCGCGGAGGCGCTCGACGCCCTCTCCATCATGAAGCTCGGCGCGGATTCCGGCGTCTTCCGGCAGTTCACGCGGCAGGACTGGGCGGAGCTTCTGCTCGAATGTCAGCCTGCGCACCTCTGCTGCCGCATGAACATGGCGCTGTCGCCCATGGAACGCGGCAGATGCCGCGCCGAACGTTTCCGCGAACGCCTCCACGGTCCGGAGGCAGCACCCGAAGAGACCGGACCGGAGAGCTGAATCCGACTTCAAAATAATACGGACGCGCAAAGCATAAACCCGCCTCGGACGAGCAGACATGGACACCACGTTTTTCAGCATCGCACTTGCCGTTCTCGAAATGACCTTCCTTTTCGTGACGCTCCTGCTGCTGCACGGCCTGAAAAAACAGCTCGGCGCCCCGGCGTCCTACGTCGCGATGGGCCTGCTCTTCGGGTTCACGCAGTTCGCGGGCGCGGGCGGCATCACGATCGTCACCGGGTACTCCGGGTTCGACATCCCGCTCTCCTCCGGCGTGCTCATGCTGCCGTTCCTGGGCATCCTCGCGGTCATCTACATCGCGGACGGTACGCTGTCGGCACAGCGCGTGATCATCGGGCTGATGATCTCGCTGGCGCTGTATCTCTACCTGGCGCACCTCACCGTGACGCAGGCGGAGATGATCCCGCCGCAGGACACCGCCGCCGACCCGCTCCCCGTGGCGTTCGCCGCCATGATGCGAAGCAGCCTCCGCGTGATGGCCGCCAACGTGCTGTCCTTCACGGTCGACATCTTCCTGATCCCGATCTTCTACCAGGGGCTCCGCAACCGCCGCATCAACCTCTTCCTCTGCGTCGCCGCCTCGCTCATCGCCGTTCAGCTGAGCGACGCTCTGGTGTTCTCCGCCGTGTACCGCTGGGGACGCCCCGACTGGTGGCTCGACCTGGAGGCGTCCTACCTCTACAAGACGCTCATGGTGCTGTGGCTCAGCGTCATCATCACGTTCTACATCTCGCGTATCCGCTACGAACTGCCCGGCGAGGGGCGCGGCGCGCTCGACATCGTCATCGCGTTCTTCGGCAACTACGGCAAACGCGTCGAACTGGAAAAGACGCTGCGCGACACCGAGGAACGCTACCGTGTGCTGTTCCGCAACGCCGTCGCGAGCATCTTCCTGACGGACCCGAACGGCGCCATTTCCGAGGTCAACGACTCCGCCGCCGCCATGTTCCGCATCTCCGCCGACGAGCTCAAGGATAAGTCGTTTCCCGAGCTTGCCGGGATCGAACGGGAGAAGTGGGACGCGCTACTCGCGGAACCAGAGGCGCGTTATACCGCCACGCCGCCCGGCACCGACCGCATCCTTGAGCTCGCCATCAACCGCGTCGTGATCGACGAGACGCCGATGGTGCTGGTCCACGGACGCGACGTGACCGAACGGACGCGGCTCGAACGCGAACGCGAGATCTGGCGAGAACAGACGTTCCACCGGCAGCGTCTCGAATCCATCGGCGAGCTCGCGGGCGGTATTGCGCACGACTTCAACAACTTCCTTCAGGCAATCCAGGGACACCTCGATCTCATCAAGTACATGTACCCCGTCCGCGAGGAAAACGCCCGCCGTCATATCGAGGTCATCGACACCATCACGGAACGCGCTGCCACGCTCACGCGCGACCTGCTCGGATTCGCCCGGCGCGGTAATTTCACCGCCTCGGAAATCGACCTCGCCGCCTTCCTGAATACATCCGCCGCCATGTTCCTGCCGTCCGCCGCGGGCATCGACTTCAAGCTCGACCTCCCGGACAAACACACGGGCGACGCCCCGCTGATCGTCCGCGGCGACTCCGTCCAGCTCCAGCAGGTCATCCTGAACCTGCTCATGAACGCCCGCGACGCCGTGCGGAAGATACCGGAACACGACCGCCGCATCACCATCTCGCTCGGCACGCCCGCCGCGCTCGGCGTCGATCCGCTCCCGCCCCCGGACGCCGATGTCTCCCCGGACGCCCGGTACTGCGTGATCCGCATCAAGGATTCCGGCCCCGGTGTGCCGGACGACCTCCGCGCGCGCATCTTCGAGCCGTTCTTCACCACGAAGCCGGTCGGGCAGGGCACCGGCATGGGGCTCTCCATGGCGTACGGCATCCTGATCTCGCACAAGGGCTGGCTTCAGCTCGACCCCGCCGATCCGGAATCCAGCGGCGCAGCCTTCTCCCTCTTCCTTCCGCTCAAAGAAACGGCATCAAAACAGTAAGCGCCCCCTGTGCCGTCGCGGAGCACGGCACAACCCAAGTGGAGGCTCTGCCTCCCGGCGCGGCCTTCTCCCTCTTCCTTCCGCTCAAAGAACAGACGGCGCAGAAGCAATAATTTTCGCGAGCACAGGTTTGTCGCTTTTTCGGGCGAATCCCACACTCTCTCTTGACATTTCCGGTTTCCGCGTGTAGATTATCGTGTTTCTTTTTATAAAAACAGGGCGGCTTTTTCCGCCCGAATCATCCAAGGAGACCCCCCGATTATGAATATCCTCGTGCTCGGAAGCGGCGGCCGCGAACACGCGATCTGCCGCAGTTTGAAGCTCAGCCAGGAAACGAAACGTCTGGTGTGCATCCCCGGCAGTCCCGGCATCGCGCAGATCGCCGAATGTCCGGCGGACGTCCCCGGTTCCGACTGGGCCGCCATCGCCGACTGGGCCGCCGCGAACGGCATCGACTTCGTGGTCGTCGGCCCGGAAGCGCCTCTGTGCGACGGCGCGGCCGACCTCATCCGCGCGAAGGGCATCCCCGTCTTCGGTCCCTCAAAGGCCGCCGCCCAGCTCGAAGGCAGCAAGGATTTCTCCAAGAAATTCATGGATAAATACGGCATCCCGACCGCCGCGTTCGCCACGTTCGACAACGCCGCGGACGCCCGCGCATACGTGAATGCCCAGTACGACGCCGGGCGCGAACTTGTCGTGAAGGCGGACGGACTCGCTGCGGGCAAGGGCGTGATCGTCTCGAAGGACCGCGCCGACGCGCTCGCCGCCGTGGATGCGTGTTTCAGCGGTGCGTTCGGCGCCGCCGGGGCGCGCGTCGTGCTGGAGGAACTCCTCGTCGGCGAGGAGGCGTCCATTTTCGCGCTCGTCGACGGAAAGACGATCACCGCGCTCGCCAGCTCGCAGGACCACAAGCGCCAGCTCGACGGCGACATGGGGCCGAACACCGGCGGCATGGGCGCGTATTCGCCCGCCCCGGTCGTGACCGACGCCCTGATGGCCGAGGTGCGGAAGAAGGTGCTCGATCCCTTCCTCGCCGGGATTCAGGCGGAAAACCTCGACTACCGCGGCACGAAGGACGGCCCGAAGGTGCTCGAGTTCAACGTGCGCTTCGGCGACCCCGAGACCGAGGCCGTGCTCCCGCGCCTGCGTTCCAGCCTCGCCGACGCCCTCTACAAGACCGCGACCGGACGTCTCGCCGAGGTCAAGCTCGACTGGAATCCCGACCCGTGCGTCTGCGTGGTGCTCGCCTCCGGCGAATACCCCGCCGGTCCCATCGTGAAGGGGCACGTCATCAGCGGCATCGGGGAAGCCGAGGCGAAAGGCGCGGTCGTGTTCCACGCCGGAACCGCCATGCAGGACGGCAAGTTCGTGAACAAGGGCGGCCGCGTGCTGGTCGTGTCGAAGAGCGCGCCGACCATTCAGGCGGCGATCGACGCCGTCTACGAGGCGCTCGCCCCGATCTCCTGGGAGAACATGCAGTACCGCCGCGACATCGCGAAAAAAGCCCTGAAGCATCTTCAGTCCTGAACTCAAATCATCACTTACACATACCCACCGAAAGGAATCTCCGACCATGAGTCTCCAAACCATCGAATACAAAGGCTGGAAAGACTGCCTCCTCCTCGAAAACGACACCATCGAGCTCGTCGTCTCCGTCGGCCTCGGCCCCCGCGTCCTCTCGTTCAAGCGCAAGGGCGGCGCGAACTTCTTCAAGAACTTCGACGACCAGATGGCGAACATCTCGCAGGATACCTGGCAGAGCTACGGCGGACACCGCCTGTGGCACGCGCCCGAAGTCTGGACGCGCACCTATTACCCGGACGTCCAGCCCGTCAAGTACGAGTGGGACGGCTCCCGCCTCACGCTGACCTGCGAAACCGAGACCGTCTCCCGCCTCCAGAAGGAGATCGTCATCGACTTCCCGGCGTCCAGCAGCCTCGTGAAGGTCACGCACCGCATTTACAACCGCGGCCCGTGGGCGGTCAAGTTCGCCACGTGGGCGCTCTCCGTCATGGCCCCCGGCGGCACGGTCATCGTCCCGCAGGAACCCTTCGTGCCGCACGGACCGGGCGCGGGCCAGTCGTTCGCCGCAGGCCGTCCGATCGTGCTGTGGCAGTTCACGAACATGGCCGATCCGCGGTTCGTCTGGGGCAAACGCTTCATCCGCATGAGCCAGGACGACGCGTATCCGACCAAACAGAAATTCGGCGCGCTCGTCAAGCCCGGCTGGGCAGCCTACGCGTTCGGTTCCGAACTCTTCATCAAGCACTTCCCGTTCATCGACGGCGCGCCGTACACCGATTACGGCTGCAACGCCGAATTCTACACCGAGCCCGGCATGCTTGAGGTCGAGTCCATCGGGCCCGAAGCTCTGGTCGAACCCGGCGCTTTCTCCGAGCACATCGAGACCTGGCAGATCGAACAGGTCAAGGCGTCCATGGACGACGACAAGCTCGCCGAACAGCTCAAGCCCTTCGGCCTCTGAGCGTATTTCCGTTCTTTTTTCGTTTTTATCCCGCCCCGGGGCCTCACTTCGGCGGCGGGATATTTTTTCCCTCAAACTTCCCTGTAGACGATGCTTTTTCCGTTTTTTTAAAAAAAACATGTTTTTCCGCTAAGATTTCCGGTTTCCGTGCGTCTAATTGTCAGAGAATCGATTCGACGATACTCTGATTTTACCTGCAACGAAAGGAGCTGCCTATGGAATAAAACACGCTCGAACTGTCGGATATTTGTCTCATTCTTTCAAAAAAACTGTCGGAAAAGATTTGTTCTTTTCCTTGATTTTTATTATCGTCATGATATTTTAACTTCTTTCAAAAGAACTCCTCTGGCTTTGTTCTTCGGAATCAGGAAAAAGAACCTCATTCTCTGTTCAAACAGGGAGAAAGCGAGAAACAATATGAAACAGAATCGATTCAAAACGCTTTGGAGCGTGGCGCTGGGACTCGCCCTGCTCGCCGCTGTCCCCTTCGCCGCGCAGGCGCAGACCAAGGCGCCCCCCGAGTCCGAGGAAGTCACTCTA
>ONQZ01000048.1 GCA_900320095.1 uncultured Lentisphaerota bacterium | reverse complement strand
TGGTGCATTCGATCTCGCGCGGGGTGCCGACGTGGCGCGGACACCAGACGGGAGCCTTGGAGTCGAAGAAGAAGTTCGTGTCGTTCCAGCAGCCATGGCAGAAGAGGAAGTTCGTGACGCGGTAGGGGGTCGGGAATTCGCAGTTCGGCATGGTGAAGCCGGAGATCATGACGACCGGGATGTTGCAGTTCCAGGCGAGCCAGCTGAGTCCGCTTGGGAGGCCGACGAAGAACTCGGCGTGCTCCAGATAGTGGATACGCTCTGTGATCGGGATGCGGCCTGTGAGGTCCTCAGCTTCGGTCGGGACATGGTAATCGTGGCCTTCCTTGAAGAACAGATCCTTGTCGCGGTCGAGGACGAAGACGCGGTAGCCGTAGGACTTGAGCCAGCGGATGAGGATGTTCCAGCCGTCCGGGTCCTTCAGGGTGGGACTGGAACGGAAGTTCCAGTATTTCGTCGGGTTCGTCGCCATCGTGGAGATGCACACGTAGGGCTCCTTCACGGGGCGCGGGGATCCGAGCGGGATGCGGCAGTGAAGGTCTTCGAGGGGAAGGCCGAGAATCTTCGCCACGGTCTTCTGCATGCCGAGGTGCTGGTGCTCGACGGGACGCCACGGCTTGCGGTCCGCCTCGAAAATGCCGCAGAAATAGATCGCGTAGGCGAAACGGAGGGCGGGTTTCGTGCCGAGCGGGATGAACTTGAGGCCGGGGTAAAGGGGCGAGCAGAGCCGGATCATCCATTCGCCGATGACGGCGGTGACTTTCGCCTTGCGGAGCAGACGGAATTTCTCCAGATAGGGCAGCCAGGCGAGGTTGTCGCCGAGTCCGCCGTCCGGGATGATGATGCAGACTTCCTGATCCTCGCAGTCGTAGTCATGCTCGAAAACGAGTTTGTCGTCCACGTATGCCTCGAGGCGGTAGCGGACGTAGTATTTGTTCATGCCGACGATAAATTCGCCGCCCTTGTGTGTGTGTTCCTCCAGCGCCATCCCGCTGTCCAGATCGTACACGCGGAGCTTGTACTGTTTGTTTCCGGCGGGGAATTTGACGCGGTAGCCGTAGGCGAAGTCGTACAGGATGCCGCTCTTCTCGTCCTTGATCTGCGGGACCTCCGCCATGGAAATGCGCGCGCCGATGGAACTGCGCGGATCGGGGCCGATCTCGGGGCCGATGGGCGGCGGAGCGTTCCGTCTCGCCGCGGGCCTCGGCGGCTGCGGGATGATCGGGTTCTTGATGGTATAGGAAAACGTTTTTTTCGGTGAAGTCGACAAAGAAGTTTTTTCGTTCATGACGCGATCCGTTGAGAGGCGGCCCGGAACAGGCGCTATCGAGGTTGTTGGTGTTTCCGTTTCCTCTACTTTAGCATCATATCCGGTTTTTTTCAACCCCGCGGAACGAAAAAACGGCAAAATAATCAGGGAAAAATGAGCGTTTTGACAGCCTGCCGCGGCTGCCGGCCGCTGAAAAACACGGGAAACGATTGATTTTTCAATAAAGAATGCTACATTATAAGGTCAAAAATGGAAAAACGTTTCCGTCGCTTTCCCCGTGCGCCGGGAAACGCTTCCCGAACCCGAACAATGCGGCATCCCCCCCACGCATGAACCGAACCGGGATCAGAAGAATCGCATGGAACAATGGCAGAAAAGTCTGGAAAACGCCCTGACCGACGCGTCCGAACTGGCGAAACGGTTTGACCTCGACGAGGAGGCCGTCCGCCGCGTGTCCGCCGTGTTCCCGTTCCGCATCACGCGCTATTACCTTTCCCTGATCCGCGCGAAGGGCGACCCGATCTACCGGCAGTGCGTGCCGGACGAGCTGGAACTCCGGGAGAGCGGCGACCTGATGGACGATCCGCTCGGCGAGGAGGATCTGACCCCGGCGCCGTGCGTGGTGCACCGTTACCCGGACCACTGCCTGCTGCTGGTGTCGAACTGCTGCGCCTGCTATTGCCGGTTCTGCACGCGCAAACGCAAATTCCGCACGCCGATGTGCGTGGACGAGGCGAACGTGAGCCGGGGCATCGAATACATCGCGTCGAATCCGGCGATCCGCGACGTGCTGGTGTCCGGCGGCGATCCCTTCCTGCTCGACACGGACCGCCTGGAATCCATCCTGAGCCGACTCCGCGCGATCGAACACGTCGATTTCATCCGCATCGGCACACGCACGCCGTGCGTCCTGCCCGAACGCATCAACCGGCGCCTCGTCTCCATGCTCCGGCAGTACCATCCGCTGTACATCAACGTGCATTTCAACCACCCGGACGAGATCACGCCGCGGTCCGCCGCCGCGCTGAACAGGCTCGCGGACGCCGGGATCCCGCTTGGCAGCCAGACCGTGCTGCTCCGGGGCGTGAACGACGATCCCGAGGTGATCCGGCTCCTGATGCGGAAACTGCTCGCCGTGCGCGTGAAGCCGTACTATCTCTTCCAGTCCGACCTGATCTACGGCACGGAGCATTTCCGCACGCCGCTGTCCGTCGGGCTTGACATCATGAAGAAACTGCGCGGCTGGACCTCCGGCATGGCGGTGCCCCACTTCGCGATCGACCTGCCGTGCGGCGGCGGAAAAGTGCCGCTGATCCCGGACTATCTGGAGAAGGTCGACGGGCGCGTGTACACGTTCCGGAATTTCCGCGGCGTGCCGTACCGGTACCCGGATATCGAAGACTGAACGGTCCGCGTCGTTTCCTCTTTCCGATTTTTATATGCGGACGGATGTTTCCCCGAACATGCCCGAACGGTGTGCCGCATGGCGGAAAGGTCCCGTTTCCGGGCTTGATTTTTACCGGTTCCGTGCTACATTGTAAGCATCCGGCGGCGGGCGTTCCACGAGGGGAGGCGGCGCGCCGGAGCATATCAACAAAGGGGGATTATATGAAACGAACCTTGTTTGCAGCCGCGGCGGTCGTCGCGGCGGGACTTGCCGCGGCGTATCTGGTCGGGGCCGACGGTACGAACACGACACATACTGGCACGACGACGGGCACGCAGACGCACAAACCCATGACGGACGCTCAGCAGGTCATGCAGGCTCCTGCGCTTGAGACGGTGGAATGCACAGAAGGCTACATCCTGCTGATGCCGTGTCCCATCTGCCATACATGCCCGGTCTGTCAGGCGAACTGCGGCACCGCACACGCGCTGAAATGCTGCCTTGGGAACAAGACGCCTGCTTACAACGCGTCGACCGGCGCGGCGACCGGTGCGGCGACCGGCGCGTCGACCGGCATGACGCAGCAGCACATCATGACCAACAAGGCGGAAGCCGTGAAGCATGCCGCGGGACGCCCCGCGACGGCTCCGCAGATGCAGACGGATACCGCCACGATGAGCGTGATCGAGATCGAGTCCAACTGACCGCCGGACACAACGATCCGTTCCGCAAAACGCAAACAGGCCTCCGCCGCGAAACCGCGCCGGGGGCTTTTCTTTACAGAAAAAAAACGGGCAGGGGAAACTGTCCGGTTCGCTGAAAAAAACAGACGGATGAGGCGTCAATCGCGCTTGACGGAGGGACGGAGCGGGGCGGGGCCTCCGTTCGGGAGGACGTCCGGTCCCTTGATCGGGCCGTTCGCGTCGAGTCCGCGGAAGAGCGCCTCGCGTTCCTCGTCGGAAAGGTTGTCGAGGGGATTGTCGCCGCGGCGGCGGATGCGTCCCGCGCCCCACGGATTCCGGTTCGCGGTGGCGGGGTCGATGATGTCGGGGGAGGAATACTGTTCCCAGGCGTCTTCGAGTTCCTTCTGCTGCTGTTTCTGCTGCTTTTCGAACTCTTCCAGTTCGGCTTTGTCCTTCTCGGCCTTCGCCTTGGCCTCGGCTTCCTTCGCGTCCTTCAGAGCCTTCGCGACATCGGGGAAATCCTTGTCGAGTCCCATCAGGCCTTCCTGAAGCTTTTCGAGGAAGAGGGCGGTATAGCCGACCTGCTTCCAGAGTTCCTTTTCGCCGTCGGAGGAGAGGACGAGGATGGTCGGGTATGCCTCGACGGAGAACTTCTTCGCGAGGCCGTCGTTCTGTTTCTTCACGCCGTCGTCGAGCTTCGCTTCGCGCGGATAATCAAGGAAGAGCGTCACGAGATGCTGCTTCGCGAAGTCCTTGAACGCGGGCTGAAGCAGGATGTTCTTTTCGAGCTGCTGGCACGGCGGGCACCAGTCGGACCCGGTGAAGAGCGCGAGGACCGGCTTCTTTTCCGCCTTCGCCTTGCCGACGGCGGCGGTGAAGTTGTCCGTCCAGCCGGCGGGCGTCTTGCCGGGCGTGAACTCGATGTCGTGTTCCTTGAGATACTTTTCGGCATCGGCCTCGACCTGCGCGGCGCGGATGCGTTCGCCCATCGCCTTGGCGCGGGCACGGTCGCGTTCGACGATCCGGCGCATCTGGTCGGAAGAGATTGTCCTTGTGGCCGGGCGCGTGGAATCCGGAGGCGCGACGGGCGTCGCGGCTTCGGTCTTCGGCGCATCCTTCTTTTCCTGTTCGGCTTTTTCCTGCGCGGCTCTCACGCGTTCCTGCATGCCGCGGACGCGTGCCTGGTCGCGTTCGAGGATCTGGCGCATCTGATCGCTTGTGAGCGTATTGCCGGAATTGGTGAGCGGCACGGTGATCGTGGTGGTCTTCGGCGCATCGGCCTTGGCTTCGTCAGCCTTCGGCGCATCGTCCTTGATGAGCTCGGGTTTGATCGCCGGGGCTTTCGCCTTGGTGCGTTCCTGAATCCATTGAGCGCGGGCCTGGTCGCGTTCGAGCATCTGTTTCATGGCATCGCCGTCGGCTTCTTCCTGCGCGGGAGCGGCGGTCTCGGTCCAGTCGAGGTCGAGCGTGACGAAGCCGTTGCCGCTGCCCTGCTGTGCCTGTGCGAATACGGGGATGGTGCTGAGGAGTGCGGCCGCGGAGGCCGCTGCGAAGATCGTGTTTTTATTCATTTCGGAGTCCTTCCAAAGAATGAAAATATGGTTGATAACTGGAACAAATCTATAAATTAGACGCGGGAGGGCGCGATTTCTTAGCGGTTTTTTGAAAAAAAACGAAAAAAAGTCGAAAAAAAGTCGGAATCGTGCCTCTTTTGAGATATTGAAAGCCGCATCGTCCATATTTCGAATGTGTTATAGCGCGGACGGGAACGCCGCGGCGGCGGATTCGACGGCGGCGCTGAGTTTCGCGAGCATGGAGAGGATGCCGCAGAGCATGGCCGCGGTGAAGATAACGGAAAAGAGAGAAGTTTTGCTCATGGTCGGGTTCCTTTCGAGTGGAAGAGATGTGTTTCTGATTTTCGTGTTCAATAATTGGACGCTCGGGGATGCCGTTTTCTTAGCGGGAAACGGAAAAAAGTCCGCAAAAAGTTTTTGAAGCGTCCGGAAGTCCGCTTGAAAAACGCACGGTCCGCCGTTATCTTATAAGCATCTTCCGGAGCGGCGGAAACTCCGCCGTCCCAACCTGCAATACGGAGAAAACATGAGAATCCTTGTCGTAGACGGGCAGGGCGGCGGCGTGGGCCGTCAGCTCGCGGCCCAGATCAAAGAGACGTTCCCCGACGTCCAGCTCATGGCGGTCGGCACGAACACCATCGCCACGTCGGCGATGCTGAAGGGCGGCGCGGATACTGCCGCGACCGGCGAGAACGCCGTGCTCGTGGCGGCGCGAAAAGCCGACGTGATCGTCGGTCCGCTCGGGATCGTGGTGGCGGATTCCCTGGGCGGGGAGATCTCGCCCGCGATGGCGAACGCCGTGGCGCAGTCGGACGCGAAACGGATCCTGATCCCGTTCAAGAACTGTGAAAACGTGATCGTCGGCGTGTCCGATTACACGCTGGGACACCTGATCCAGCAGGCGATCGATGAATTGCGGAAGATCATCGCTTGATTTTTCCGCAAGTCGTGATATAGTATAGTGATGTTACGATAAACCGGGGCGGCAGAAGCCGCCGGGAGGGACGCAGAAGCGTTCCGGTTCCGGATTTGCAATATTTCTGATTCCCAGCGCCTCACGAAGAGGTGCGCTGTTTCCGAAAAAGGGAAACGTACTCCATTTTATTTCAGGAGGTCAAAATGGCTTGTTTCAGTGCTCCCCTCGCAGCCGCGATCGCGGCCGGAGTCGTCCGCCATGCCGTGAAGGGCAAGGACGCCGGCGATCCGGAAACCATCAGCTGGGCTACCAAACTCGGCTGGCTCGAAAAACTTTCCTTCGGCGGATGCGCCCTTCTGGCATTCGAACACATCTGGCACGGCGAGATCATCTTCCAGTTCCCGTTCCTGACCGGAGTCCGCGACGGCAACGGCGCCGAGGTCCTGCAGGAGATCATTACGGTCGGCGGGACCATGACTGCGCTCATCTTTGCCGTCTGGATCGGGATGCTGATTGTCAGCTCCGTCATCGTGAAGCGAGGAAAAACAGTACAAGCGGAGGCCTGACCATGTGCCTGATCCTGACTGCGATCGCGGCCGTCGTCAGCACGGCGGTCTGGTATGCCTCCAAAACGATGCGCGACATGAAGATCAGCGTGTTGTGCTGGCTCTTCTGGGGCGCGGCCATCATGTGGCTGGTCGACCTGGTGTTTGAGTACAAGGAGGAGGGCGCGAAGGTATTCGAACCCGAGTTTGCCGACGTGCTCAACGATTCCCTGCTCGGTCTTGCCGTGATCACGATTGCGCTCGTAATCTGGACCGCCGTATTTCTCGTGTGCGATCCGAACGGCGTGGTGCGTTCGGCGCTGCTGAAGAAGAAATCCTGATCGGAATTATCCTCTTCAAAATATAAAAAACTCGACCTCGCCGGAGAATTGTTTCGGTGAGGTCGTTTCGTGTTTGAATGGGCGAAAAGTGAATGTGCTTATTCCGGCCACCAGCGTTTGATCGTGCCGATCACGATGAGCGCGACGATGGCGAGCGGAAGCAGCGTGAAGATATACCAGCGCGTCCACATCGGGAGCTTCATGCCTTTGCCCGTGTTTGCCTCCGCGAAGAAGTTCCTCCAGCCCCAGGCGGAAGCCGCGCCGCAGAAGATCACGATGAAGACCGAACCGAGCGGGAGCAGGATGTCGCTCACGAGGTAATCTTCAAGGTCAAGGATGGTCGAGTCGCCGCCGAGCGGATGGATGCCGCTCAGGAGATTGAATCCGAGGGCGCAGGGCAGGGAGAAGATCGTGATGACGATCGTGTTCACGACCGCGGCTTTTCGACGGGAATAGTGCAGTTCGTCGATCATGAAGGCAATCAGGTTTTCGAAGACCGCCACGACCGTTGTGAACGCCGCCGCGCTCATGAAGAGGAAGAAGAACGCGCCCCAGAGACGCGGCCAGACCATGTGGTTGAAGATGTCCGGGAGCGAAACGAAGACGAGGCCGGGCCCGGAGGAAACGTCGATGCCGTAGGATTTGCACGCGGGGAAGATCACGATGCCCGCGAGCACGGCGACGGCTGTGTCCAGCAGGATGATGATCAGCGATTCCTTCATCAGCGAATGTTCGTGCCCGATGTAGCTGCCGCAGATCGTGATGGCGCCGACGCCCAGGCTGAGCGTGAAGAACGCCTGTCCCATCGCGGCGACCACGACCTCGGAGAGCCCCGTTTCGCGGACCGCGGCCATGCTCGGCATGAGGTAGAATTTCAGTCCTTCCTTTGCGCCCGGCAGGAAGAGCGCCCGACAGCACAGGACCAGGAGCAGGATGAAGAGACCGCCCATCAGGAACTTCGTGACGCGCTCCACGCCGTTCTTCAGTCCCAGGCCGCAGACGGCGGATCCGGCGGCGACCGTGACGCACATGAAGACGACGTTTTTCCACGGGCTGGCGGTGAGCGCGCCGAAATGCTGCCCGATGGCTTCGGTATTAAGGGCGGAGAGCCCGCCGAAGAGGTAGTCGAACGTGTAGCAGAGCATCCAGCCGGTTACGGTCGTGTAGAAGATCATCAGCACGGCGCATCCCATGCAGAAGATCCCCGCCGGTATCTGCCAGCGTTCCGGATGCGAATGCGTCAGCACCTTCGCCGCGCCGAACAGCGTGCGTTTGCTGGCGCGTCCGATGGCGAGCTCCATGACCATCAGCGGCAGGCCCATCACGGCGAGGAAGAAGAGATAAAACGCCACGAAGCACGCGCCGCCGTATTTGCCGGTGACGTACGGGAAACGCCAGATATTGCCGAGTCCGATGGCGCATCCGGCGGTGAGAAGGAGGAATCCGAGGCGGGAACCGAGCGATTCGCGGGTGTTGTCAGGCATGGGGGGGAGTCTTTCGGAAGAGAATGTTTGATCGTTGAAAGGGTGCGGTTATTTCTTCTCGTCGCCGCTGTCGCCATCGTTGCCTTTATCGTCTTTCTTGTTTCCGGTCAGTTTCAGCACGAGTGCGAGGGTGTTGATGATGAAATAGACCAGCAGGCCGTAACCGAGCAGTTTGTAGCCCATCGCAAGCCCCCAGATCACGCCGATGGCGAGAAGGATGTCTATCGCGATAAAACCGAGTATGCTTTTGTCTTTCATAAAGAACTCCTGTGTCCTGAAAAGGTCCGCGTGAAGAAAAAAACGTTGAAAAATGTACCACGTTCGTGCAGAAAAGTCAAGAAAACAATGCGATATTTGCGGAAAAAGCCGTCCGGAAGTCCGTTCGATCACTCGCATATACATGCGTATGTGTATCTTTTTTTATTGCTTTTAAGAAAAGCGGCTTGAAAAACGGCTTGTCAGGGGATATATTATATGCTTACAACCCGAAAAGCGAATGGGCTTTTGGGCGGATTGGAAACCAATAAACCAACAACCAAACCAGGAAACCAAACCACTATGAGCGAAGAAAAGAAACAGGATGCACCCGTGCAGAAGAGCTACGTCATCATCGACGACAAGCTGACGATGGACGATCTGCTGAGCGGACAGACCAAAACCGATTTTAAGGTCGACTCGATCGTCACTGGCACGATCGTCGAGAAGCGCCAGGATGGCGCGCTGGTCGACATCGGTCTGAAGGCCGAAGGGTTCATCCCCTACACCGAGTTCAAGAACTGGGAAGAAGTCAACCTGAACGATCAGATCGACGTCTATCTCGAAGAGCTCGAGAACGAACAGAACCAGCCCGGGATCAGCCTGCAGAAGGCGGCCTTCATCCAGACTTGGAAGAAGATCACCTCCGACTTCGGCGAAGGCAGCGTGATCCGCGGCAAGATGAAGAAGAAAGTCAAAGGCGGCATCCTCATCGACCTCGACGGCGTGGAAGCCTTCCTCCCCGGCTCCCAGATCGATATCGGCCCCGTCAAGAACCTGGACGACCTCATCGACCATGAATACGATTTCAAGATCCTCAAGATCAACCAGGAACGCCACAACATCGTCGTTTCCCGCCGCGAACTGCTCGAAGAATCCCGCAAGGATATGCGCGCTCAGTTCCTGAAGGAAATGAAGGTCGGCGAACTCCGCACCGGCAAAGTCAAAAACATCACCGATTTCGGCGCCTTCATCGACCTCGGCGGCGTGGACGGACTCCTCCACATCACCGATATGTCCTGGGGCCGCATCACGAACCCGAAGGAAATGCTGGAAGTCGGCCAGGAGATCGAGGTCATGGTCCTCGACATCGACTTCGCCAAGGAGCGCGTCTCCCTCGGCCTCAAGCAGAAGTCCGCGAACCCCTGGGACGAAGTCGAGACCAAGTATCCGGTCGGCTCCACCGTCAAGGGCCATGTGGTCAATATCATGCCCTACGGTGCGTTCGTCGAGATCGAACAGGGCGTCGAAGGCCTCATCCACGTCTCCGAAATGTCCTGGACCAAGCGCATCACGAAGGCCAGCGACGTCGTCAGCGCCGGCGAAGAAGTCGAAGCTGTCATTCTTGAGGTCAACAAGGCCGACAAGAAGATCTCCCTCGGCCTCCGCCAGAAGACCCGCAATCCGTGGGAAGTCCTCGCCGAGAAGTATCCTCCCGGAAGCCACATCAAGGGCAAAGTCCGCAATATGACCACCTACGGCGCGTTCGTCGAGATCGAAAACGACATCGACGGCATGATCCACGTCTCCGACATGTCCTGGACCCGCAAGATCAATCACCCGAACGAAGTCCTGAAGGTCGGCGAAGAAGTCGAAGCCGTCATCCTCGACATCGATCCGAGCCAGCAGCGCATCTCCCTCGGCCTGAAGCAGACCGAAGTCGATCCGTGGGCGAATATCGAGCAGATCTACAAGATCGGCGACGTCGTGAAGGGCAAAGTCACGAAGGTTACCGCGTTCGGCGCCTTCATTGAGCTCTCCCACAAGATCGACGGTCTCGTCCACATCTCCCAGATCTCCCGCGACCACGTCGAAAAGGTCAAAGACAAACTCAATCTCGGCGACGAGATCGAAGCCGTCGTGATCAAGATCGACAAGGACGAACGCCGCATCGGCCTCAGCATCAAGGCGCTCGAGGAAGGTTTCAACGAAGAGTCCATCAAGGCCGCCGGCGAGGAAGTCTCCGCCGCGCTCAAGCCGGGCGAAGCCCTCGGCGACATGGGCACCATCTTCGGCAACTCCCTCGACAACCTCGACCTGAAGCAGGACTGAGCGTAGTCTAGAGATTCCTAAGAAGTCTCATCCGCCCCGTGGAAATTCCGGTTTCCGCGGGGCTTTTTCTCGCCCGCGTTTTCAGTTTTTTAATCATTTTCTACAAAGGATATTTGACTTTCTTCCTTTCGCGGGATATATTGTCGTATTCATCCCATCGGTTTTTCCGCTGAAATTGCACCATCGACATTGGCATGACCGATGATATCAAGATAAACATGCCGGACGGATCGCCGGACGCAGACAACGCAGGTTTTCATTATGATGGATTTTTCAAAACTGATCGAAGATGAAATGACTCCGGAATATGCAAAAAGGATCATTCACGATCTTTCGCCTTATCCCTATCTCGCCGACATCCTCGTGATCGCCAGTTCGTTCGCGGTCGGCGCGCTGTTTTCCCTTATCCTGTTCCTCCTGCTGCGGCCCCTTCTGAACCGTTTTTACCGCAGGCACTGCACGATGAACGCGGAGCTTCAGACATGCATCAGCCGGATGATCATTTCCTTCGTGGGGTGTCTGCCGCTGGTCCTCATCAGCTACTCCGTGTGGTGTGACGGGATCCACGAATGGGTCGCGGTCCTGATCATCAAGCCGCTGTGGGGGATCGGGATCGCGCTCCTGGCCCTGACGGGAACATACGCCATCAAGAGTTTCGGTCTGTGGTACAAGCAGCAGCGCAACGCGGAACAGCGCCCCATCGACGGTCTCATCGAGCTGGCCATCTGCTTCGTATGGGCGGCCGCGATCATTGTCTTCATCGCGATGCTGATCGAAAAAAGCCCGGTCTATCTGCTTTCCGGACTCGGCGCGATTGCGGCGGTCCTGCTGCTCCTCTTTCAGCATACGATCCAATCCTTTGTCGCCAGCGTGGAGATCAACACCGACCATCTGGTCGAGATCGGCGACTGGATCGTCATGGAGACCGAGGACTTCGAGGATATCGACGGTATTGTCACGGATATCTCGCTGCATACAGTGAAAGTCCGCAACTGGGACAGGACACAGGTCTGCCTGCCGATCAGCTTCATGGTCAGCAAGCCTTTCGTGAATTACACCGCCATGGAAAAAGGCGGCGGCCGCCGCATCCAGAAAGCATTCCTGATCGATCAGCGCACCATCCGCTTCCTGAGCAATGAAGAGGTCGAGATCCTCAAGGGGTTCGATCTTCTGAAGGATTATCTCGAGGACAGGCAGAACAAGATCAACGAGTACAATTCCACCCGTTCGGGATTCAATACCCGCCATCTGACCAATCTCGGTGTCTTCCGCATCTATGCGCAGCGGTTTTTGGAACAGAATCCGGACATTCGCGCCGATCTGACGCTGTTCGTCCGCGCTTTGTCTCCCAGCGATTCCGGCGTGCCGCTCGAAATCTATTGCTTTACCAGGGAAGTGCAATGGGTTCCCTTTGAAAGAGTCCAATCCAAGATCATGGAACATCTGCTGGCGGTCCTGCCGAGTTTCGGGCTGCGCGTGTTCCAGAGAAGCAGCGACATCCACCAGGAAGGCCGCTATCAGATCGACGTCGTGGGCGGTGCATTCCCCGTCGAGCGCGGCAAGTCTCTCGCCGCCCCCGGCCCGAAGCAGGACTGAGCGCATTCAGAGTTTTGTAAGAAGTCTCGTCGGCCCCGTGGAAATTCCGGTTTCCGCGGGGCTTTTTACAGATCGGATCGCGTGAAGGAAGGCCTTGCCTTCTCCGCGTGTTTCAGCGCGAATGGACGGGGCAGGGGGCGCCCGGTTTCCTGCCGGGGCACTGTTTCTGCCCGTCGCAATGGAGGCAGATCGAATTCTCCAGCGTGCGTCCGGCGGCGAAATCTCCGAAGCTCTTCATCGTGGTCCCGGCGATGTTGCGTTCCGCCTCGGCAGTGAAGAACGCCTGATGCGAGGACACGATCACGTTCGGGAACGTCATGAGGCGGGCGAGGATGTCGTCGAGCACGGCGCGGTCGGACCGGTCCTCGAAGAAATAGTCGGTCTCCTCCTCGTAGACGTCGAGCCCGGCGGCGCCGATCCGCCCGCTCTTCAGGCCGTTCACGAGCGCGACGCTATGGATGAGGCGTCCGCGGCTGGTGTTGATGAGCACGATGCCATTCTTCATCATGGCGATGGTTTCGTCGTTGATCATGTGGTGGTTCTCCGGGGTGAGCGGGCAGTGGAGCGAAATGATGTCGCTCTCGCGGAAGACCGTTTCGAACGGGATGTACTCGAAATTCAGTTCGCGCGCGTGTTCGGGATTCGGGTACGGGTCGTACGCCAGCACGCGCATCCCGAAGCCGCGCAGCAGCCCGATGAACGTGCGTCCGATCTTGCCCGTGCCGATCACGCCGATCGTCTTGCCGCGCAGGTCGAATCCCATGAGGCCGCTGATGGAGAAATTGCCCTCGCGGACGCGGTTGTACGCCCGGTGGACCTTCCGGTTTAGCGTCATGAGCAGCGCGAGCGCGTATTCGGCGACGGCGTAGGGCGAATACTGCGGCACGCGGACGACCTAAATCCCGAACTTGCAGGCGGCCTGCAAATTCACGTTGTTGTACCCGGCGCAGCGCATGGCGACGAGCTTCACGCCGTTTTTGTGAAGCTGATCCATCACCTGCTCGTCCAGCTCGTCGTTCACGAACACACAGACGGCGTCGAATCCCGCCGTGAGGTTCGCGGTGCGCGGACGGAGTTTCGCCTCGAAATACGTGATGTCGAACCCGTACTTTTTGTTTTCCTCCTCGAAGAAGAACCGGTCGTACGGCTTCGTGTCGAATACGGCGATGCGGAAATCCTTGTCGTTCATGGTATGGCTCCTTTCTGATGTTTTCCGGTCTGTGTCGTGCGCGGCGGTTTTCACTGTTTCAGCAGGAGTTCGAGCGCGTCCAGCAGCCTGCCGGATTCCGCGCGCAGGTCGAACTTCATCCCGCTCATGCCCCACTGCTTGAAGAGCATCCGCACGGGGCCGACGATGAGGCGGAAGAGCGTGACGGACGGGATGCCGGACCGGATCCTGCCGGACGCGCCGCCCTCGGCGAGGCGCGCCTCCATCCACGCCTTGTGACGGTGCATCATGGCGGTCATCTGTTCCGAGAACTCCGGGTCGCTGATGAAATACTCCTCGCAGAACATGACGTTCGCGAGGGCGGGTTCCGCCAGCAGCTGCTCCACACGCGCCTCGAAGAACGCCCGGATCGCGTTGAAGCCCTTCTTCCGGCTGTTCGCGGCGGGGGATCCCTCGTCGAAGCGCGCGATCATCGTGCGGACGATCTCCGCCTTGTTCGCGAAGTGCCGGTACAGCGCGGGCTCCGTCACGCCGATCTCCGCGGCGAGGTTCTTGATCGTGAGCTCCTGAATGCCGCGCCGGGCGATCAGCCGGACCGCCGCGTCGATGATCTCGTTCTGCCGTTTCGTCAGCTCCATGCCGCACCATCCTTCCGTTTCCGCGCGCCCGGGGCAGGGCGAGGCGGACGCCGTTTCGTTTTTTTGCAGAGACTAGTTTGCGTTCACTAACCCTATATTTACACCGTTTTCCGGAAAAGTCAAGCGAACCGGTCGTCTTTTGCGCGAAAAAGATGAGTTTGCTGCGTCCGTTCGATATGCGATGCGCGGTCGTGTTTTCAGCCGTTCATTTTTCAGGATTTTTCATAAAAAACTTGACTTTCCGCGTTGCGGCGATAAAGTATAAGTGAAATTAAAAATTTGATTTTGAAAGATCGTTTATGGACGAACGGAAACATATACCGGAAGAACGCACCGTCCGCAACAAAAGGAACCACACGATATGATCGGTTTGCTTGGCTTTCTTTTCTTCGGCGTGTTTATCGCGATCATCTGTCTTCTGCCCGTGATGCTGCGCTCGAAAGACACAAGCAGGATGACGCCGGGGCAGGCGGAAGAGTACTGGTATCGGAGACGCCGCAAGCTCAAATGGATCCTCTGTGGCGTCCCCGGAGCCTTCCTGATCCTCGACCTCGTTTTCGGGTGTCCCGGCGTGCGGACGGCATGGAACTGGCTCGGCAGGCGCGAGATGATCGTGCAGAATCTGGAATACAGGCTGTCCGATGACAAACGCGAGATCGTCATGACCTACGAGCTGTGGACGCTGGATTATGACAACATTGTGTTGCTCGCATACGAATCTCCGGAGGAGATCTATCATCTCTATTTCAACGAACTGGATCTGGACCGCCCGCCGTCGCCTGCAAAAACCGTTCAGAAGAAGGAGAAACGCATCCCGGTGGACCCGATGTCCGGCGAGGTGGTGAAGTGCTATGTCGAGGTCGTTCCCGATCCCGGTGCGCCTCCGGTCAGCACCGGTGGAGGCTACTATCCGGGGGTGCGCGGCTCCCTCAAGGGCGTGCACGCGCCGGCGTTTTACACGAAGACGCCTTTCCTGATCGGCAACTGCGCCCGGAAAGAGGGGTGGGACCCGTGGGATCCATCCATCCCGCCGACGGATTCCCCGGACGGTCCGGCGGCCGATATCCCCGACGGCATGGAATACCGGCTGAAGGTGATTCCGCATAATATGGGGACTCTTTCCAAAGGATTCCTCTGCGGATTCGCCGACCGCAGGAAGAGCGAGTCGCCGCGCTATTATGTGCTGATGCTCCCCTATGACCAGTGCGAGGACGGCCGCTATGTGATGCTGTCGCAGAAGGACACGACCATGCCCTGGCCGTTCCTGGACGAGCCGCTTCTCGATCGCGACCGCCGCGCCGTCACCGAGCTGAAAAACGGGGCAAACGTGTTCCTGAAAGCGCTGTGGACCCCGGTCATCCTCGTTCTGGACGTGGCGTGGCTGATCGTGCTGTTCCCGGTCTGGTGCGTGATAAACCTGATAAAGCTTTTCCTGCTGAGCATTGCTTTCATTGCACGTTTCGGATAACAGACAAAAGGTACGATACGATATGGAACCAGTAGAAAACTCCGACGCGAAAGCCGCAGGCGCGATGACGCCGGGGCAACAGGACGGGCGCGAGCACGGCGGACGCCGCGAAAAGCGCGGTTGCCTGTTCGTTTGGCTCGTCTTCCTGTTTCTCTATGTGGGCTTCGCGATCTTCGACGCAACGGAACTCAAATTGGAAGGTTACCTCGACGGGTGGGTCAACATCGGCAAACATGTGACCGTAGTCGTGAATCCGCACTATGAGCTGTCGCCCGACCGGAAGGAACTCGTGGTGACCTATGAGCTCAAAACGCGCAGCGTCCAAGACCAAGCCGTCTTCCGCTTCGACGGGGAGGATAATCCGGGGGCGGGCCGGTCCGCGCGCCGGACGGCCGAGACGCGCATCCCGCTGGATCCTCCGGCGGACGGCCTGAAGAAGCTTTTCGTCGAGGTCGTCGTCGATCCCGACGCCAGACCTTCTTCGAGCGTTTGGACCCACAGTGAGAACGGACGGGTGGTCTGTATCCCGTATTTCCAGGACAATATGGAATCGCTGCCGGACGATCCCGGGGCGTGGAATCCGCCGGATCCGCTTCATGTTCGCCCGGACGGCCCGAACCGGCGTCTGACCCTGCGTCAGGAAGACCTGCCGATCCTTTCCGAAAGCCTCATGTTCGTGGCGGGGGCGTTCCTGATCCCGTACGGGCGGGACGGGGAGCGCTATGTCATGATTTCCGCGGATCGGGATATGTTCCCGCCGTTCATCCAGTTTATTCAGAAAGAGCACCCGGAGGTCAACACGGTGAGCTCGGACCGGGGATTTTGGGTCTATTGCATAAAGTTGCTTTCGGTTCCCTGGGGATTCCTTTACGACATGATCACGTTCCCCTTCCTGTGTGCGTTCGGGCTCCTGCTCGGCGGCGGCTGAACGGCGTGCGGAACGCGATTTCCGTCTGTTTTTTGCGAATCCCGCTTGAAAGACGCGTGTTCGCGGTGTATGTTTTGAGGATGAAAACGAATACACCCGTGCGCGCGATTCTTTTTGGGCACGCGCAAAAATGAAAGGCTTCCCCCGTCATGGAACACATCGCGAAAAACATCCTCGAGACCATCGGAAACACCCCGCTCGTGCGGATCAACAGGATGAACACCGGTGCGGCCGAAGTCGCCGCGAAAGTCGAGTCGTTCAACCCCGGCTCCAGCAGCAAGGACCGCATCGGCATCGCGATGATCCTGGACGCGGAACGGAAGGGACTGCTGAAACGCGGCGCGACGATCATCGAGCCGACGTCCGGCAACACCGGGATCGGGCTTGCCATCGCCGCCGCCGTGCTCGGGTACAAGCTGATCCTGACCATGCCGGACACCATGAGCATCGAGCGGCGCCGTCTCGCCGCCGCCTACGGCGTGCGGATCGAACTCACGCCCGGTGCCGAGGGCATGGCGGGAGCCATCCGCCGCGCGGAGGAACTTCACGCCGCCACACCCGGCTCCTTCATCCCGCAGCAGTTCGCGAATCCAGCGAACCCCGCCGCGCACCGCGTGACGGCAGAGGAGATTTGGCGCGACACGGACGGCAAGGTGGACGCGCTGGTGGCGGGCGTCGGCACCGGCGGCACGCTGACCGGGGCGGGACGCGTCCTGCGCGAACACAACCCCGCGCTGAAGATCGTCGCGGTCGAACCCGACACCTCCGCGGTGCTGTCCGGCGGCAAGCCCGGCCCGCACAAGCTCCAGGGCATCGGGGCGGGATTCGTCCCCGAGGTCACGGACGCGAAGCTCTTCGACCGCGTGATGCCCGTTTCGGCGGACGACGCCGGGGAGACCGCGCGCCGCTGCGCCCGCGAGGAGGGCATCCTGATCGGCATTTCCGGCGGGGCCGCGCTCTTCGCCGCGCTGAAGCTCGCGCGCGAATCCGAGTTCGCCGGGAAGCGCATCGTAGTGATCCTGCCGGACACCGGCGAACGCTATCTTTCCACCTGGCTCTTCGCGTGAGCGGGCGGAACGCCGCTCGAAACAAGCCCGGTTGCGGTGTAAAAAAATTCCGGTCCGGATCGTCTCCGGGTCGGCGTCGGTTGAGCCGTGGATTCTGTTTTACTCTTTCACGACGGGCAGCCCGAGGCGTTCCTGCGCGTCCTCCAGCCCGCCGTAATTCGAGACGTTGATGTAGCCCATCGCGCGCATGACCTCCAGCGCGGTGTTCGCGCGGCGGCCGGAACGGCAGTACAGGATGACCTGTGCGGACTTGTCCGGCACGACGGCGGCGATCTCCGTCCCGATCCGGTCGTGCGGGATGTTCCGCGCGCCCTGCAGATACCCGGACGCGTATTCCTCCGGCGAACGCACGTCCAGCAGGACGGCGGCGCTTGAACCGGGCTTCGCGGGTTGTTCCGCGGACGCGCCGCTGTCCGGGGCGGATTTCGTGTTGCCGCAGGCGCATCCGCAGACCGCGACCGCCGCGCAGCTCAGAAAGAGCGCGTATTGTGAAATCTTCATGGCGTGGGTTCCTTTCCGTGCTGAATGTCAATCCGTTTCAATCCGTTTCAATAGATTCTCCCTAAATATAACCCCGCATTGGAAAAAGTCAAACGCGGCTTGAACGGATTCCCCTCGGATCGAACGTGAGCATTATGCGATGGCATTTTGGCACGGAAAAACGGAGAAAAACGCACTTTTCAGCGCAAAAACGCGGAGGACCGACTTCCGCCGTGCCGCAAATCGTTTCCCCTCGGATCGAACGTGAGCATTATGCGTATGGCATTTTGGCACGGAAAAACGGAGAAAAACGCACTTTTCAGCGGAAAAACGCGGTTTTTTTCGGATTCCGGCTTGCATTTCGCGGAAAAAGTGATATAGTATTTGATACCACATATTGCGGGGTAGAGCAGAGGTAGCTCGTCAGGCTCATAACCTGGAGGCCGTTGGTTCGATTCCAACCCCCGCTACCAAAGATTTTTCAGGGCTGTCCGTCATGGATGGCCTTTTTTTTGCCTCAGTTTTGCGAGGATGAGAGAACATTATTCAAGGTAATCTGCTTGTTTTCTTTTACCCCCCAGACCCATTCTGAAGGGCAGTTAGGCTATGGATAGACTAACAATAGACTAACAATAAGCTAACACGTTTTTCGAAAAAGTCAAGCCCGGTTCTGCCCTGACGACCAACCTTTTCTCTACCCCGCAATAACCGATAGCCTCTATCCATGCGGTTATATTTTGACGACGGGGATAGCCCGTCCTATCCTTTTAGCGACGGGGGTAGCCCGTCGTAGCCTTAGCGACGGGGATAAGCCCATCGTAGACTAACGATAGGGTATCTCTTTAAGGGAGAATATTTCTTTAATAAAAAATCCAGACGGTGTCTGGAAAAACGTATCGGTAACGGTAGCCTCATATCCAGCCCCTATCATTTCTATATCCATGAGGTTATCGGAGGAAAGAGCGTTCGACCATATCCTTCTCTGTCTTTTCTATGACTCAGGATGCAATGTAATGAAAAATAAACTGTTTCGATTTGACAACTGTTTATAATGTGCTATAGTAAATGCCAGGGCAGAAACAACCATGCTTGGAGGACACATACATGGAGCACATAAAACTGAATATGACGGATTTTCTGGATTTGTTTATGGTGATCGGACGCATTCAGAATGAGATTTGGAGTTCACTTCCACCACCTGAGAATAAAACTATCGCATTGCTGAACGTTCATCAGATCCAGGCATTGACAAACTTGTTTCTACGGGAAAAGTTTAAGAAAGAGCCGGTGACTCTGAATCAACTCGGCGATCAGCTTTCCATGAAGAAAGCGGCTGCATCGCACATGGTGTCCGACCTCTCGAAAAAGAAGCTTGTCGTGAGGACAGTCGATGAGAGCAATCGCCGCCACATCCGCATCCATTTGACCCCTGCAGGTCGTCGACTTGGAGAAGCAATCGATAAGCGCGGTGCAGAACTGATCGAGCAGTTGTTTGTCCGTGCTGGAGAAGAATCCGATTTGACAGATGATGCAGTGGAGGGATTCCAAATGACCGCCAAGTTTCTTTGCCTGGCTTATCGCGCACACATGGATGAGTCGGAATGACAGTCAATATCATTTTGCCTCGGTTACGCTCAATTTGAGCTTGTTTCCTACTGTCAACGATGTAGCCTGGACACCCGCCCACATGTACCAGTTTTTCCGCTTTTTCGGCGTCGATTTCCGCTTTTTGTTTTGAGCGAGTTGAACGCGCGCGCACGCGTCGCGCGTCACGTTGTGGCATTTTCATTCAGAAAAAAAAGAGTGTAAATGATCCGGAGGGGGGAGATGTGAAGATACCACGCCGGACAACATGGTCGTCCGGCGTGGTATTAATCTCGACTTCAGGCCCATTGCTTCCAGTATTTGGCGATAAGGCGGCGTACTGTCGCCAGTTCGTCCTCAGTCAGATAGCCCTTATCCAAATAATCTTCGGCGAGTTCCGTAAGTATTGGGGCATCCTGCTTATTAAAGCCGACACCGTTCTCTCTCTTCGTCATCCTGGAGTGTTTCTCGTCATCGTTCTGGTTCCGGTATACCACGAGCAGGTGATCGATGTCAGGGCTGTAATGCACCCCATTTGTCAAGGGTAGCATTACGGAAAAGCGGGAAAAAAGTTTGTTTCCGCGGTTTAAGGGAATCCGTAATGCCGAGTTGTTGGATT
>ONQZ01000049.1 GCA_900320095.1 uncultured Lentisphaerota bacterium | reverse complement strand
GTTTGGACGTATTGTCGATATACTCGAGGTTGGCCACGTTCACCAGCATCACGTCGTAGTCGACCAGGATCGCCTTGTTGCGGTTCCGTCCCTGGCTTTCGCTCGCGTAGTTGCCGTAGATGGAGAGGTCGGTGTTGGACGGGATCAGGATCAGGTCGTTCGGGCTGCCGACTTCCGGCAGGCTGGTTCCGTTGTCGTTGGAGATCACGCCGACGATGCGGTAGGACGCGTACGGGGTGCGGATGTTCGAGCCGACCACGTCCGTCGCGCCCAGCGGGAAAAGCCTGTGCTTCACGTTCTGCCCGATCACGCAGATGGTCGAGGGGGAACGGAAGTCGATCTCGTTGAACCAGCGCCCGGACGTGAGGTGGCAGGAGGTATCTTTCATAAATCCGAGGGAGACGCCGCAGAGTTTCAAGTCCAGGCGCGTCTCGCCCTTCGTGATCGGCTGGCGCGTGTTCCGTATCGTGGTGATGTGATGCACGTTCTCCATCGTGCGGATGAACTGGTAGTCGCGAACGTCGAGGCCGTAGTCCTCCACGGAGCTGGTGGCGGCGCCGCGCCCGGAAGAACCGCCCCCGGACGTATCGAAATGCGGCTTCTTGGTGTAGATGATGATTTTGTCGATGCCCATGGATTCGATCTGGGACAGCGCGGACCGTTCCGCGCCCTTCGAGATCGCCATCATGGAGATCACGCTCCCGACGCCGAAGATCACGCCGAGCGAGGTCAGCAGCGAACGCGTCTTGTGCAGCCGCAGGTTCAGGAAGGACAGCGACACGATGTCGGTGAACCGCATCATCTGGACGCGCCCTCCTGTTCCGCCGTGGTCGTCAGCGTCGCCTTCGCGTCGGCCGCCATCCTGTCCTGCGGGAGTTCGCCGAACCCGGACAACGGGCCGGTCAGCTCGTCCACGGAGTCGGTCGGCTTCGTCTGCACGATGCGGCCGTCGCGGAGCCGGATGACCTTGTCGTAATGCGGTTCGAACATCGGGTTGTGCGTGACCATGATGATCGTCACGTTCTGTTCCTTGTTGATCCGGTGGAACAGCGCCATGATCTCGTTGCCGGTCTTCTCGTCGAGGTTGCCGGTCGGTTCGTCGGCGAGCAGGAACGCAGGATCGTTGCAGAGCGAACGCGCCACGGCCACGCGCTGGCATTCGCCGCCGGAGAGTTGCGTGGGACGGTGCCCGAGGCGGTGACCGAGCCCGACGACCTTGGCGAGCTCCAGGGCGCGCGCCCGGCGGATGCGCGGCGCGACGCGCTTGTAGATCATCGGGACCTCGATGTTCTGTTCGATGGTGAGGTACGGGAACAGGTTGAAACTCTGGAAGATGAACCCGATGCGGATGTTGCGGACCGTCGCCTGCGCGCTGTCGGACAGCGTCGCCACGTTCACTTTCTCCAGGAAATAATCGCCCGAGGTCGGCACGTCGAGCATCCCGAGGATGTTCAGCATCGTCGATTTGCCGCTGCCGGACGTGCCCACGATCCCCACGAACTGCCCGCGCTGGATGGAAAACGAAATTCCCTTCAGCACATGCACGGCCAGGCCGCCGGGATTGTACGTCTTGCGGATGTCACGCAGCTGCACTACCACATCGTCGTTCATACGGACTCCGACGGTTTATTCGGACTGCTTCTTCTGGTACGGACGGTACAGGTACACCACGTCGTCGTCTTTCAGGCCGTCGGTGATGCAGACCGCGGTGTCGTTGGAGTCGCCGATCGTGACCGGGACTTCCTCCGGGGTGCCGTTCTTGTTGACGAAGACGAAGAACCCCTTGTCGTTCTCGAAGACGGCTTCCATCGGCACGGAGATCACGTCGTGCAGGATGCTGGAGACGATCTCGACGATCACGGACATGCCGTTCACGAGCTGCGGGTCCTGCACCTCGAGCGCGATGCGCGAGGGATATATCTTCGGCGAGGTCTCATCCCAGTACATCTGGTTGACGGGGAGCGTGGCGATCTCGGTGATCTGCCCCTTGATCTTGAGCGTGGTGATGGCTTCCGGCGTGATAATGGCCTGGTTGCCGATCTGCACTTTCGAGCGGAACGCCTCCGGCAGGTCGAAGTTCACCATCAGGTTCGTCATTTCCGGGATCGTGAGCAGGATTTCGCCCTTGCGGACCTCGAGGCCCGGCTTGATGTCCTCTCCGCCCCAGCGGCGGTCCGGGTCACCGTAGATCACGATGCCGTCCGTCGGAGCCAGAAGCTTCATCATGGGCAGGTAGGACTCGTAGCGTTCGAGCGTGGCGGCCTGACGGCGCGAGTTCGCGCGGAGGTTGTCGACGCGCTTCTTGGCCTGGACGAGGGCAGAGGAGGTGGAGATGCGCGCCTGTTCGAGGTTGAGGCGGGCCTGCTCCAGGGAGTTGTTCAGGGACATGAGCTTGATCGGATCGTCGTAGTGCTTGAAGCTCTTTGAGTCGATCTCCGCCTGATTCAGGGAATTTTCGCTCGATTCGATCTTGCTCTGGAGATTCTTCAACTCGTTTTCGTTCGATTTGCGGGCAGCTTCGTCCGTCACGCCCGAATGCGAGATATCATACTTCTTGTCCGAATAGTTTTTCTTCGCCGTGGCAAGATTGGCCTCGGCGTTCGCGATCGCCAGGTCGTTGCTGTCGCGCTTCTGCGTGCGTGTAAGGCGCAGATACTTCCGCTGGTCGGATTCGGCCTGGCGCACGCGGTCCTCCGCCTCGCGGAGCGTGACCTCGTTTTTGCGTTCCTGGATCTTCTCGTTTTCGATGGCGATCACGAGCTCCTCCTCGGTATTGGAGAGGGTCGTGCGCATTTCCTCGATGCGCTCGATCAGGTCGCTGTCCTCGAACTCGATCAGGACGTCGCCCTCCTTCACGGAGGTGTTTTCGTCCACCACGGTCAGAATCTGCGTGGCGAAGTTCGCCTCCAGACCGAGCTTGTGCTTCTTGTTCGCCACGATCGTGCCGTTGAGACGCAGGCCGAGGGTCATGTCGCCCTTCACGACGCGGTAGGTGCGGTCGGGGTCCTTGCTCACAACGCGGTCGGCGGACACGGTCTTCTGTTTGTACACGCGGACGCCGTAGTACAGCCCTCCCGCCAGCAGCAGCGCCGGCAGGAGCACGAAGATGAATACTTTCGCGGGTTTCTTCATGGCTTATTCTCCGGGCTGGGAAGTTGCGGGGACCGCGGCGGGCGCGGAGGTTTCGGAGGCGGGAGCGGCTTCAGCACTGGACTCCGCCGCTCCACCTTCGGACGGTTTTTCGGCGGATTCCTTGCTTCCTTCGACCTTTTCCTCGTCGTCATCGGACCCGAACAGCGTCTTCCAGGAAACGAGCGGGTTCTGGATGAATTCGTCGTTCACTTTCTCGATCGTCGTTTCGAGGGTCGGGAGTTCCTTGGAGTTGCGCATGACTTCGCCGAATTCGTTGGTCGTGCGGATCATTTCTTCCGGATCGAAGAGCACGCCGTCCGCCATGTCGTTCGGGCTCAGGATGCGGACGCGGAGGAAGAAGAGCAGCTGAAGGATTTCCTTGTCGGTGTATTTCGAGGTGAAGAGCTCGCCGAGGTACGGGATGTCGCTCAGGAACGGGATGCGCTCCTGCTGGATGGAATTGCGGTTGGTGTAGAGGCCGCCCATGATGACGATCTGGCCGTCTGCGAGGCGGAGATAGGAAGAGATGCTGCGGATGGAGATCACGGGCACCTGGTAATAACCGTTGCCGTTCGCAATCGTCTGATAGCTCTGGATGTTGGAGACTTCCGGCTCCACGCGGAGCGTCACGTTGTCGTTGTTGATCATGAGCGGCTCCACGGTCAGCGTCACGCCGACGCGCTTGAACGTGGTGCTGGTGCTGATGCTGCCGTTCGTGATAGTCTGCGACTGGATCGGCACGTCCTGGCCGTTCGAGATCTCGGCTTCCTCGTTGCGGCCGACCACGATCACGGGCGAGGACAGCACCTTGGCGTCCAGCGCCGTCAGAAGCCACTGGAGCGCGATGTTGAAGTTGTTGTGCCCGGCGGCGAACGTCCAGTTGGCCGTGGCCCCGTCCGAGGTGTTGCCGCCCTGCGGCGAGGTCTGGATGCCGCCGTAGCTCATCGTGTCGCCGTCGTACCGCTGGTCCATGCCGTCGATCATGGAGATCGTGGTCGGACTGTTGAACATGAACGACAGGTTGCGCTGGGTGTTGTCGGAGAGCAGGACTTCCACGATCTTCGCCTCGATCAGCACCTGCGGCGTCGCCACGTCGATCAGAGGAAGCGTCTTCGCGATCGCCTCCACGTTCTCCGCCGCGTCGCGGATCGTCAGCAGGTTTTCCTCCACGGCGTATTCCACATAACCTGTATCGGAGATCATCGCGTCCACGCTGTTCCGCAGCTTCGAGGCCGTCACATAGCGGCAGCGGTAGATCAGGATGCTCGTGTCGTTCGTCGAGGGGATGATCTTCAAGTACGGGGGTTCTTCCTCCACCTGGCGGGATTGCTTGCGGATCGGCTGGAACATCTCGCGGAGCTGCTGCGCCACGGACACGACGTTCTTTTTGCCTTCTTCGATGGACTCCGGCGTCCTCTCCACGACTTCGGTGGAGTCGAAGCCGGAGATCGGTTCGTCGGCGAGGATCGAGGTGCCGGTAAGCGCGGCCAGGGCGAGGAACATGCAGAAGGTGCGGCGGGCAATGGGCGTCATGCTGGGGGTGTCCTTATGGATAAAAGTTCGAATTGAATACGCGTGTGTACGGACTATTAATATACACCGCAAACGCGAAAAAAAAAGCCTTGTGCCAAAAAAAAGTTAAAAATAAAAATATTCAGCTTCAAAACAATATCGGGAAAAAGAATCGCAAAACAGGTGCAATCTTTTTATTTCCAGGATATTGCATATAATTGAACAGAACGGAACAGCGGACGTGCCGCTCCGGCGCATGTATGCTTTTGTCCGGCAGGGGATGCTGTTCCTGGAGCCTGCCCCTGCCCCGTCCGCTTTCGTTTCCGAATGCCCGCGAAAACGTTCCATCCGTACCGTTTTTTTCACGATTATCCGGATTCCGGCTTGCAAAACAGAGAAAAAAAGGTATTGTATTTGAGACGATTTTACGATTTCAACCCGTTTCCCCCGGAGTCTTTTCCGCACATGAGCATCTTTTCCAATCCGCTTTCCCCGTGGCGTCTGCCGCTTCGTTTCCTCTATCCCGCCAACTGGTGCAAACCGGGATTCGAACAGGCGCTCGCATATCTGAACGATCATCCCGAGCTCCGCGGCGAAACGAATCTGCTCACGCACCACAGCGGCAAGCTGGTCTGGAAGATCCCGCTGCCGGCGGAATTCGGGGGCGGCGCGGTGGCGTGGAAACTCTGCGAGGGGAAAATCCCGCGCCGCTATATCATCAACCTGTCGCATCCCGCCCGCGAATGGCGCAACTATCAGGCGATCGAACGCCTCGGCATTCCGACGACCCATGTCCTTGCATTTGGCGAGACGCGCAAATACCACTGGAAACTCGTGGAATCGTTCATCGTGACGAAGTTCATCGAGGACACCCGCGACGGCTGCGATTTCATGCCCGGCGGTAAACTCCGGCAGGACATCGCCATGCGGCGGCGGTTCTGTGCGCTCCTCGCCCCGGAGATCGCGAAAATGCACAAGCGCGACTTTTTCCACAAGGCGCTTCATCCGCGCAACATCCTGTACAGCGGAGACACGCCGGAGACCATGAAGATCCACTTCATCGACGTCGCGCGCTGCCGCATCCGGTTCAAGTTCCAGATGCCGCATGTCATCCTCTTCGACCTCTACACGCCCCTGCTCGATCTTCAGCTCCCGACCGAAGAAAGCCTGGAGTTCCTGCGCATTTACCGCGACAGTTTCCCGGAATGCCCTTTCTCCCTTTCCGAACTCGAAAACCGTCTGCGCAAATACCGCCGCCACAGAAAGACGTTCAACGTCGTGGACTGCGGCGAATCCTGATCGCATCCTCCGTCTTTTTCATCCTCCCCTGCCCGGCTGCCGCTTTTTCCTTCCCTTCCCGGCACGAAACGCGGACACAAAAAAACTCAGTTCTGAATCGGAGCCATCCTAATTTGCAGAACTGAGTCAATTGTTTTCAACTTTGTGCCTCTGAGTCATAGTCGCCATCCTAAAACTGTTCGGCTCACGTGCGCAAATGCTTTCGGGATGTCTTTCATCACCCGGATGCACTGATGTTTCACCCGCTTCGTCCCCGTTTTGACGAGGTTCGACACCGTGCAGTAGAAATCACTTGCCGCTTCGATGAGCCGGTAGGCGCCCGCACGCAGGCTGGCGCCGACCGAATGGATAAAACCAAAGGAATATTCCGGCATCGGCAGAGAGAAGGCGAGCGTCCCCGCCTCCAGTCTGACCGGGAAACCGAAACAGGTTCCGAGGGAATGCTGCGAACCCGGAAGTCTGCACATGAAGCCGCCTTCCCGCTGCGGGATGATGCCGCAGAAGGAGAACGCGTACTCGCGTGCGCAGTCAGAAAATCTGAATTTAAGTTCCGAGTTCACAGGATTGGCCTTTGCCTTTGGATCGAATTACTTGTTTTCGTTCTTCTGGAGAACGCCAGCTTCGACCATCTTGTCGATGAGCTGCTGCATGGAGTTCATGGCGCCGAGGAAGCCCTGCGGAGGCATGATCACGCGGATGTTCGCGACGGGGGTCGGAGCTTCGCCTTCACCGGCGGGCTGAAGGGTGACGAAGTCAAAACGGACCATGTTGCCGGCGAAGTGGATCTGACCGATGCCGTCTGCGAAGATTTCTTTTTTGTCTGCCATAGTGGTAATTCCTTATGTAGGTTTGTTGTTTTGTTTTTGGTGTCGTTTGGGGACGAAAAGCAAAAACGTGATATCCTTTCCGATTCCGATCGTACTGGCCGAACCGGCGGGATGAATCCCGGTATGCTTCAAAAACTGGATATATTATACCTCATGTTTCCAAAAAATGCAAGCCCTTTTTTGACGTTTTTTTGAGAAAAAGTTGTTTCTCTTTCATAATGAACGAGAAATAAATCAAAAAAACTTTCTGTTTTTCGCCTCATTTTACCTCGCATGACCGGGTTTGAACTCTTTTTACGCACTTTTCGATGCGCATTCCGAATAAAATAGAAAGCCGGGTCCGGCATCTTCGCACCGCCCGGCCATCCAAGCTGAATCTGAGCTCATTTCAGTTCACTTGTCAAACGCCTGGATCATGTCGAGCATGATGTTGACGGATTCGTCGAGGTAGGGATCCGGGCCGTCGTCCTTTTTGTTCTTCTTGGACGAGGAGGAATTGCGGTCCGCCTTGTAGATCTTGTCCTGTTCCTTCTGGATCGCCTTTTCGCGTTCGTACTCCGCCCAGCGCTTGTCGAAATCAAGCGCGACGTCCTTGTTCTTCCTGATCTCCTCGTAGAGCGCGACGTCGGCCATCAGCGCCTTGAAGATCGGGTCCTCGGCGACGCGGGCTTCCGACTTCGCTTTGAGCTCGGAGATCAGGCCCGGCGTCACGGCGTATTTGCCGTCGTACACGGAATAGCGCGCGGGACGGATCGTGTCGTACGGCAGCGCGTGGCGGAGCGCGCGTTCGCCGGTCTCCTCGGTCTCGGAGAATCCGGGCAGCGGGATGTCGGCCTCGACGCCCTTGATCTGCGTGGACTCGCCGTTGATGCGGTAGAATTTCGCGTTCGTAAGCTTGAGCTGACCGGCGTCGAAACGTTCGGACGCGATGTAGAGCATGTAGTTGTTGAGGTCGGTCACGACCTGCACGGAGCCTTTGCCGTGCGTATGCGGATCGCCGACCACGACGGCGCGGTGATAATCCTTCAGCGCGGCGGAGAAGATCTCGGTGGCGGACGCGCTGTACCGGTTCACCAGCACGAGCATCGGGCCGCTGTAGGCGATCTGGCCGCGGTCATTGTCGCGCAGGACCGAGGTGGACGCCTTGTCCTTCACCTGGACGATCGGGCCCTCCGGGATGAAGAAGCCGGAGAGGTCGACGGCTTCCGTGAGGCTGCCGCCGCCGTTCGCACGCAGGTCGACGATCAGCCCGTCAATCTTCTGGTCCGCGAACTCGTTCAGGATCCTGAGCACGTCGTGCCCGGAGCTGTTGTAATCCTCGTCGCCGCGTCTGACGGCGGCGAAGTCGATGTAGAACGACGGCAGGTCGATCACGCCGATCTTTTTCGTCTGCCCGTCTTCGGTCTTCGCCTCGATGATCCGGCTCTGCGCGTGGGATTCGTTCATCGGGACGTTGCCGCGCGTGATCGTGACCTTCTCGGGCGCGGCCTGCGCGCCCTTGCGCGCGGGAAGGATTGTGAGGGTAACGCGCGAACCTTCCTTGCCGCGGATCAGCGTGACCACCTTCGACAGCGGCATATCCATCACGTCGACGGGCTCGCCGCCCTCCTGCGCCACGGCGATGATCCGGTCGTTTTCGCGGAGCGTGCCCTCCTTGTCCGCCGGGCCGTTCGGCACGACCTCGACGATCTTCGTGTAGCCGTCCTCGCTGGACAGCACCGCGCCGATGCCGGAGAGATTGAGGGAAATGTGAATATCGAAATCCTCGCCGGTGGCGGGCGACATGTACGTAGAATGCGGATCGCAGACGTTCGCAAACGCGGTCAGGTAGCCCTCCAGCACGTCGATCGGGTCCATGCCCTCGACCGTGGTGACGAGCTGGTCGACGCGTTTCTGGACGCGCTTTTCAGGCGGAAGCGGGGAGATCGCGGGCGCGGGCGCTTCTTCCTCTTTTTCCTCTTTGTCTTTGGCTTCGCCGTCCTTCGCACCCTCGGCCTTCTCTTTTTCCTTCTCCGCGGCGGCTTCCTTCGCCTCTTCCTCGGCGGCCTTGTCGCTCATGCGCGCCACGATCAGCTCGTTCTTGATGCGTTTCGTCCAGATCTCGCGCTGTTCCTTCGCGTCCTTCGGCCACGGGGCGTCCTCGCGGTCGATGTGGTACGTCTCGTCCGGATCGTACAGGACCGGCTTCGAGAGGAATTCCCGCGCGAAATCGCGGTATTCAGCGAGGCGGATCGAACGCAGATTGAAGATGTCGAACGCGATCTGCACGTCGCCGGCCGCGGCCTTGCGCGCGAGTTCGTCCTTGGCCTTCGCGAACATGTCGATGTCTTCCTGCAGGAAGAAAATGCGTGTCGGGTCCAGGAAGCGCAGATACTCTTCGAAGACCTCGCCGGAGAACGCGGCGTCCATCTGGCGTCTCGTATAATGCTCCTTCGCCAGCAGCTGCACCACCAGCGACGCGATCAGCCCCATCTTCCGGTCCGGACGCTTCAGGGAAACCGAACTCGGCTCGGACGCCTCGTTTTTTGCGGCGTCCTGCGCGGCGTCCTGAGCGGAGAGCGCCGGGACATGCGGACAAAACACGGCCGCGGCCGCGATCAGGGAAAGAAAGAGTTTAGCACAAGATTTGCGTGTAAAAACATTCATAAACAGTCAAACTCCTGGTTGCAGGGGACAACGGATCGTAAAACGTGCGGAAAAACAAAGATTCCTATAAAATATCACACTTTCTAAAGAATTCCACCTCTGTTTGCCGTTTTTTCTTTTTTTTCCGCTTTTTCTCCGTTTTTACTTGTCAAAACAGCTTTTACGCAGTATATTATATATTTGATTAGCGTCTTAAATCCGGAGATCATCACAATGCCTGACGAAGATACCTTTCAGGTCGCTTGCCCCCGTTGCGGCGACACCTTCAACGTACCCATCCTTCTCCTTGAGAAAAAAGCCCAATGCCCCGGCTGCGGAGCGAAATTCGCCATGGAGCCGCCCCCGGGTCCCGCCGGCCGCGAGCTGAAAGCCCGCGCCATGCGCGCCAAGGAGGAAGCAGCCTCCGGCGAAACCAGCTCCGTTCACATCCCGCTCAAAGGCGCTCCGAAACCCGCGTCCCGTCCGTCCACGAACACCGTGAAGCTCGCCCGCTTCAAATCCGGCGCGGAGGAAAATAGCGAGAAGCTCGCCGCCGTCCAGAACCAGCAGGCGGCGTCCGGCGTTCATGTCGACCAGAGCGCCATTCAGAAGGAACTCGCGCAGAACAGCGCGTCCTCCGGTCGCCGCCGCACGATCTCGTCCGGCGTGAACGCCGCCCCGGCCCCCGCCAAGAAGTGGTGGGAATTCTGGAAAAAATAATCCGGAAACGCCGGGCCGTGCGGGCTTGAATTCCGCTGAAAACCCGGCGTACAGTATATAATTTTAAAATAAAAAATTAAAACATTATTTAATTGTTAAAGGCTTGCAAAGATAAACTTCGCAAGCCTTTTTTGTTTGGTTTTAATCAAGGTAATCTTTAAGTTTTTTGCTTCTGCTCGGGTGGCGGAGTTTGCGAAGCGCTTTTGCCTCAATCTGGCGGATGCGTTCACGGGTTACATCAAACTCTTTGCCGACCTCTTCGAGCGTTCTTGAGCGGCCGTCAAGCAGGCCGCCCGTGACGTCGTCATCTCCCTGAAGGACGACCTCCAGGAAAAGCTCCGCGCCGTCGTCCGCGAGGCCGCCGCGCAGGCCATGACCCCGGAAGCCATGGCGGGCCTCATCGCTCAGATCGCCGGACAGTTCGCGCAGAACGCCGCCTCCGGCGCCGAGGTCATCCTCTCCGTCCGCGAACGCGAGGAAGCCGCGCAGAAGCTCATCGGCTGCCTCCCCGACGTCCTGAAGAAGAACGCCTCCGTCCGCCTCGGACGCGGATTCGCCGCCGGCTTCAAGATCGGCTTCAACAACTCCGAAGTCTTCCTCGATTTCAGCGACGAAGCGCTCGCCGACGTCATCTGCGAATTCGTCGGTCCGAAACTCGCCGCCGTCATCAAAGCCTGACCGCCCCGGCAACCCTTCATCCAGCACCATAAAGGATTCATCGGATGAATCTTTATATCTCGCTCGTTTCCTCCCTGCCGCTCCTCCGCATGACGGAAGCGCCGCTCGTGAGCTACGGGAAATTCATGTCGGACTGCGAGGGCCTGATCGACGCGAAGCACCTCGACATGCTCCGCCGCTTCTCGCTCGTGCCGGGTCTCCGCCCGGGTGAGAAGCCGCAGGACGCCGCGACGGACGACCCGGACGCGCTCGAGGCGTTCATCGCGGAATTCCCGGAAGGCTCGCTCGCACGGGAATACCTCCGCTTTGAATCCGCGCTCCGCCACAGCGCCATGAAGCTCCGCGCCGCCAAGCTCGGCGCCGCCTTCGCCGCCCCGAAGCCCGGACACATCTTCTTCGACCCCGAAGCCGACCGCATGGTCCGCGCGGCCTTCGCCGCCCCGAACCCGGTCGAACGCGAACGCATCCTCGACGCCGCCCGCTGGGACAAGCTCGACGAACTCGAGGTGAAGAACCGCACCCGTTTCAATTTCGACACCGTCTGCGCCTACAGCATCCGCATCCAGATCGCGGAGAAATGGGCCGCCAGATCCGCCGGAAACTCCGCCGAAGGGCTTGACCGGACCGTCCTGTCCGTGCTCGCCACAGATCCCGGCGCACAGAACTGATTCACACAAACAAATATCAACCATACGAACGCAGGAGCGTGAACTCACATGCCTGAAAATCAGACAGGACGCATCAAAGGCGTAAACGGAAACCTGGTCACGGTGGAATTCGACACCGCGGTCATGCAGAATGAAGTCGCCTACGTCGAAATCGGCGACCAGAAACTCAAAGGCGAGGTCATCCGCGTGCGCGGCAACCGCGCCGACCTCCAGATCTACGAAAGCACTGCCGGACTCAAGATCGACGACACCGTCAAATTCACCGGCGAGATGCTGAGCGTCGCACTCGGACCCGGCCTCCTCACCAAGGTCTACGACGGTCTCCAGAACCCCCTGAACCTCCTCGCCGAAAAGGCCGGATTCTTCCTCAAGCGCGGGCTCTATCTCGACGCCCTCGACATGGAATCCGTCTGGGACTTCACCCCGATCGCCAAGCCCGGCGACAAGCTCGTCGCGGGCGACCGCATCGGCAGCGTCCCCGAAGGCATCTTCACCCACTACATCATGCTTCCCTTCCGCTTCGCCGGATCCTGGGAAGTTGTCTCTGTTGCCCCCGCCGGTCCGCGCAAGATCACCGACACCGTCGCGCACGTCCGCAGCGCCGACGGCGAGGAACGCGACGTGACCATGGTCCAGTACTGGCCCGTCAAGCTCCCGATCTCCTGCTACAAGGAAAAACTCCTCCCCACCAAGACGCTCATCACCCAGCAGCGCACCATCGACACCTTCTTCCCCGTCGCGACCGGCGGCACATTCTGTACCCCCGGCCCCTTCGGCGCGGGCAAGACCGTGCTTCAGCACTCCATCAGCCGTTACGCCGAGACCGACGTCGTCGTGATCGCGGCCTGCGGCGAACGAGCCGGCGAAGTCGTGGAAATCCTCCGCGAGTATCCCACGCTGGAAGACCCGCGCACGGGCAAGACGCTCATGGACCGCTCGGTCATCATCTGCAACACCAGCTCCATGCCGGTGGCCGCCCGCGAGGCGTCCGTCTACACCGCCGTGACCATCGCCGAATACTACCGCCAGCAGGGACTGAACGTCCTCCTGCTCGCCGACTCCACCTCCCGCTGGGCGCAGGCGCTCCGCGAAATGTCCGGCCGACTCGAGGAGATCCCCGGCGAAGAAGCCTTCCCGGCCTACCTCGAATCCCTGATCGCAGGTTTCTACGAACGCGCCGGTCTCGTCCTGCTCAACGACGGCAAGACCACCGGCTCCGTCACCATCGGCGGCTCCGTCAGTCCCGCCGGCGGCAACTTCGAAGAGCCCGTTACTCAAGCCACGCTGAAAGTCGTCGGCGCGTTCCTCGGCCTCTCCCGCGAACGTTCCGACGCCCGCCGCTTCCCGTCCATCCACCCGCTCGACAGCTGGAGCCACTACCACAGCATCGTTCCCGCCGAGGACCTCGCCTTCGCCCGCGCCACGCTCCGCCGCGGACAGGAAGTCAACCAGATGATGAAGGTCGTCGGAGAGGAAGGAACCAACACGGACGACTTCGTGACCTACCTGAAGAGCGAATTCCTCGACTTCGTCTACCTCCAGCAGAACACCTTCGACGCGGTCGACGCCGCCAGCGACGACAAACGCCAGAAATACGTCTTCGCCAAGGTCATCGGCGTCCTGAAGGCGAACTTCAAGTTCGACGACAAGGACCAGGCGCGCCGCTTCTTCCAGGAACTCCAGCTCACCTTCATCGACTGGAACTACATCGTGTTCGGTTCCGACAAGTTCAAACACCAGGAAGAAGTCATCGACGCCAAAATCAAGGAGAGAATCGCAAATGCGTAAAGTTTACCATAAAATCATCCAGATCGCGGGCAACGTCATCACCGTCGAGGCCGACGGCGTCGCCAACAACGACCTCGCCGAAGTCACCAGCGTCCGCGGCACCTCCCTCGCTCAGGTCATCCGACTCCTCGACAACAAGGTCTTCCTCCAGGTCTTCAACGGCACGCGCGGCATCAACACCGGCGACGAGGTCCGCTTCCTCGGCCACCCGATGCGCGTCTCCGCCTCCGACGCCCTCCTCGGACGCATCTTCACCGGCGCCGGCGTCCCGCGCGACGGCCGCCCCGAGATCCACGACAACATGATCGAGATCGGCGGCCCCTCCGTGAACCCCGCCAAGCGCATCATCCCCCGCAAGATGATCCGCACAGGCATCCCGATGATCGACGTCTTCAACACGCTCGTCGAATCCCAGAAGCTCCCGATCTTCTCCATCGCAGGCGAGCCCTATAACGAACTGCTCGCGCGCATCGCCATGCAGGCCGAAGTCGACGTGATCGTCCTCGGCGGCATGGGCCTCAAATACGACGACTACCTCACCTTCCGCAACACCCTCGACGAGCACGGCGCGCTTTCCCGCTCCGTGATGTTCGTCCACACCGCCGCCGACCCGACCGTGGAATGCCTCCTCGTGCCGGATATGTCCCTGGCGGTCGCCGAGAGCTTCGCGCTCGAAGGCAAGCGCGTCCTCGTCCTCCTCACCGACATGACCAACTTCGCCGACGCCATGAAAGAGATCGCCATCACCATGGAACAGGTCCCCTCCAACCGCGGCTATCCCGGCGACCTCTACAGCCAGCTCGCCTCCCGCTATGAGAAGGCGGTCGACTTCGACGGCGCGGGCTCCATCACCATCCTCGCCGTCACCACCATGCCCGGCGACGACGTGACCCACCCGATCCCCGACAACACCGGATACATCACCGAAGGCCAGTTCTACCTCCGCGGCGGCCGCATCGAACCGTTCGGCTCCCTCTCCCGCCTCAAACAGAACGTCAACGGCAAGACCCGCGCGGACCACCGCACGGTCATGGACACGATGATCCGCTTCTACGCCGACTACAAGGAGACGCTGGAAAAGCAGTCCATGGGCTTCCAGATGTCCAACTGGGACAACAAGCTCCTCAAATACGGCAAGCTCTTCGAGAAGAACATGATGGACCTCTCCCTCAACATCCAGCTCGAAGACGCCCTCGACCTTGGCTGGAAGATCCTCGCCGACTGCTTCGACGCCGCCGAAACCGGCATCAAGACCTCCCTCCTCGAACAGTTCTGGCCCAAAAAGGATTGACCTTCGCCATGGCAAAGATCAAATTTACGAAAACCGAGCTGAAACGCCAGAGGGACCAGCTGAAGCAGTTCACCCGCTTCCTCCCTACGCTCCAGCTCAAAAAACAGCAGCTCCAGCTCGAGATCAGACTCTGCGCCGAGCGGATCGCCGCCAATGAACGCAAGGAGCAGGAGGCGGTCGCAAGGCTCGCCGAATGGACCATGCTCTTCGGCGACGCCGACGCCGCAGCCGTGATCGCCGCGAAGCTCCGTATCCGCAAGGTCAACCGCGAATACGAGAACATCGCCGGCGTGAACGTCCCGGTCTACCACTCGACGGACTTCGAGCTGGAACCCTACGACCTCTTCTCCGCCGATCCCTGGATCGACGACGGGATCGAGGCCGTCAAGGCCATCGTCGAACTCCGCATCGAACGCGACATCATCCGCGAGCAGAACCGGCTGATCGTCCAGGAGCTCCGCGTGACCACGCAGCGCGTCAACCTCTTCGAAAAGGTGAAGATCCCAGAGGCGAAGGAAAACATCCGCCTCATCCAGATCTCCATCTCCGACAACGACATCGCCGCCGTCGCGCGGTCCAAGATCGCAAAGAAAAAACTTCAGGAGCCCGCGGCATGATCATCCAGATGAAACTTGTTACGCTCCTCTGCCTGGAGCAGGACCGTTCCGCCGCGGTCGACGCGCTCGCCGGACTTGAGCTCATGCAGCTCTGCCGCACCGCGCCACCCGCCACGAAGGACGTCGCCTCCATTTCCGCGCAGGTCGCCGAATGCGAACGCGTGGCGGGCGTCATCCGCAGCGCCCCGGCAAAGAAGGATCCGGACGCCGCGCCCGAAGTCGCCGACGACGAACTCGTCGCCTACGCCTCCAAGCTGATCTCCGGCAAAACCGCCGCGTTCAAGGAGCTCGAACGTCTCCAGCGCGACCTGGACCTCCTTGCCCCGTGGGGCGAATTCGACCGTTCCGCCATCGCGAAACTTCAGGCGAAAGGCGTGTACGTCACCCTGTGCGCCACCCCGCGCAACATCTTCGACCAGCGCACGAAGGACGGCGCGTTCCCCGCGGAAGCCGCCGTCTCCGTGATCCGCATGGACAAGAACATGGTCCACTACGCGCTCGTCTCCGAAGCCCCGCTCGCGGAAGGCGCATTCGACCCGGTCGCGCTCCCCGAACAGACTCTTTCCGAGACGAGGAAAGCCCTTGAGGACTGCCGGACGTCGATCGCGGCCGCCGACGCATCCATCGCCGCGGCGAAAGCGCTTCTGCCGCGTCTGGAGTCCAGGCTCGCCGCGCTCCGCAATCAGCTGGAATTCGCCTCCGCACGCGACGGCATGGAGCAGTCCGGCGAAATCGCCTATCTGCAGGGCTACGTCCCGGTCACGCGCATCGACACGCTGAAAGCCGCCGCCGTGAAGAACGGCTGGGCGCTGATGATCGACGACCCCGCGGAAGACGACCAGAACGTCCCGACCTACATCGAAAAGGCGCGCTTCCTGAACGTCCTGGATCCGCTGTTCGACTTCGTCGGCATCTCCCCCGGCTACCGCGAGAGCGACGTGAACGTGTTCTTCTTTTTCTTCTTCCCGGTCTTCTTCGGCATGATCCTCGGCGACGCCGGATACGGCGCGCTGATGCTCGTCGCCGGGACGGTCGGCCTGCTCGCGCTCCACGCGAAGAAAGCGGCGCGCCTCCCGCTCGTCCTGCTGATCTTCCTCGCGGCCTACACGTTCATCTGGGGCTGGCTCAACGGCGCCTGGTTCGGACTGCCGGCGGACGTCCTGCCCGGCTGGATGCGCGGATGGAGCATGATCACGGATCCCGCGAACAGCGCCGCGGCACATAAGTTCGTGAAATTCTACGGCATCAACGACAAAGAACTGACGCAGTCCTTCTGGGACGGCTTCCCGAGCAAGCTCACGCAGTGGTTCTGCTTCCTGCTGGCGATGCTCCACCTGATGAGCGCGCACATCGTGCGCTTCTTCACCGGCATCCGCAAGGACTGGCGTGAACTCTCCAATATCGGCTGGGCTCTGATGATCTTCGCGAATTTCCTGCTCGCGGTCGGCCTGATCGTCTTCAGCGGCACGTTCCCGTCCTGGGGCGTGTACGTCTACATCGCCGGCGCGGCGCTCATCCTCGTTACGATCCGGCCCGCGCAGATGCTGAACCTGCCGTTCGACATGATCGGCAGCTTCACGGACGTGCTGTCCTACATCCGCCTCTTCGCGGTCGGCCTCTCAGGCATGTATATCGCCCAGAAGTTCAACATGATGGGCATGATGGTGAAGGACGCCTTCGCCGCCCAGGCCGCGAACGCGGCTCCCGCCTGGCACGACGTCTACATCATCGCCGGGTTCGTCCTGCTGATCCTCGTCGCGGTCGCCGGGCACATCCTGAACCTCGCGCTCGGCTTCCTCGGCGTGCTCGTCCACGCCGTCCGTCTGAACACCCTTGAATTCTCCAACCACATGGGCCTCCAGTGGGCCGGATTCAAGTTCAAACCCTTCTCCGCCAAACAAAACAACAACTAACCATATAAACAATAATCACAACAGGAGAAAACAACCATGAGTCTGCTTCTCAACTCCCTCACCCCCGTCCTCGCACAGGCGGCCGACGCCGCCCAGACCGCCGCTTCCGCGGTCGCCGCACAGGACATCCCCTTCTTCGAACAGAAGGCCCTGATCTACGCCGCGGCGTTCACCTCCATCGGTTTCGCAGCCATCGGGTCCGCCTACGGCTGCGGTTCCGCCTCCTGCGCCGCCATGGGCGCGTGGAAGAAGTGCTACGCCCAGAACAAGCCCGCTCCGTTCCAGCTGCTCATCTTCGCCGGCGCTCCGCTCTCCCAGACCATCTACGGCATGATCGTGATGTTCATCGTCATGGGCGGCGCGGCGAACGTCGCTGCGGCGACCGCCGGACAGTGGATCGCCTACTCGCTCGTCGGCATCCTCGCCGGCATCGCCATGGGCGTTTCCGCCCTCTGGCAGGGCATCAGCGCGGCCGCGGCATGCGACGCCTTCGCCGAGACCGGCAAGGGCTTCGCCAACCAGCTGATGGCGCTCGGTATCGTCGAGACCGTCGCCATCTTCGTCCTCGCCTTCTCGATCGTCCTGCTCAGCGCCCTGGGCGCCGCCTGACCAAAGGCAAGCTCTTTTCCCGGCAAAAGACACAGGCTCCGTACCAATCGAATCCGGTGCGGAGCCTTTTCAGCATTCAACAATCGAAAACACAGGTTCGACATGATTTCCGTCGACGCATCCAAATGCAAGCGCTGCGGCCGCTGTATCGCCGACTGCGTGGTCCAGGTCATCCACCGCACCTCCGGCGGCCTCCCGGCCGTCCCGGAACAGGCCGAACGCTACTGCATGCACTGTCAGCACTGCCTCGCCGTCTGTCCGACGGGCGCCCTCGCCTGCGACGGACACGCCCCGGAGCAGTGTATCCCGTCCGGCCCCCTGCCCGACGAATCGCGCATGATGAACCTGATCCGCCAGCGCCGCAGCATCCGCCTCTACAAACAGGAAAACCTTCCGCCCGAGGTCATGGAGAAGCTGATCGCGTCCCTGCGCTGGATCCCGACCGGATGCAACGACCATCGGCTGGTTTTCACGGTCATCGACGACCTCGCGAAAATGGAGCCGTTCCGCGCACGCATGCTGAAGATCACGCGCTTCCTCATCAAATCCGGCATCATGCGGATCGTGTATCCGGGCTACAAACGATTCAAGGACTCCATGCTCGGCGGCAGGGATTTCGTGTTTCGCAACGCCCCCCACATGATCGTGGTCGCCTCGCCGAAGGACGCCCCGTGCGGCAGGTTCGACACCTCCATCGCGCTCACGCAGTTCGACCTCTACGCGCAGAGCCTCGGCGTCGGCACGTGTTGGTGCGGATTCGCCTACTACGCGTTCACGCTGAACCGGGGCATGCGTTCGCTGCTGCATCTCCCGAAGGGATACAAGGTCGGCGCCGTGATGCTGTTCGGACCGCCCGCCGTGGAATATCCGCGCGCGACCGATCCCGAGCCGTACACGGTCATCCGCCCGGAATGATTCTTTGTGTCCGGGCGCAGCCGGACGCTACCCACGTGGAGGGCTTGCCCTCCTTCAGACGGTCACGGTGACCTCGTTCCTGCCGGACGCCGGCAGATGATATTTCGCGGACTTGACGAAGGTGAAGAGTTCGGACTTCGCGCTTTCCGCATCCGGATTGTCCGTTGAAAGCGGATCGAAGCTGGTCCCCGGATACTGCGCGACCGCGACCAGATCCCCGGTTTTCGCATCCACGTCAAGCGTCAGGATGATCCTGGTGACATGCGGAAAGATCATCCGGGCAAGCAGGATCTTCAGGGCGTCGCAAAGCTTGCGGCGGCGTTCGGGCGGGATCAGTTTTCCCGCGGCGAAAGTCTCGATCGCGCCCTCGAATTCGTAGTCGTCGAACGCGCGCGCATTGAGCTCGCGGTAGAATCCCGTATTTTTCCGCACGAACGCCTGCGTCCGTTCGTACTGAGGGTGATCCAGCACATCCTTCACCGTGCCGTCCTCGCGGACCATGCCGTCCGCCATGAAGACGACCCGCGTGGCGACGTCGCGAGCAAAATCCAATTCGCGCGTCGAGAACAGGATCGTCATGCCGGTCTTCTTTACGGCGCGGATCAGGGCGTACACCTCGTTTTTCTCCGCGGGAAGCAAATCCGAGCCGGGATCCTCGATCAGCAGGATCCGAGGCTGAAGCATCAGCGCGCGCACGATGGCGAGACGCCGCCGCTGTCCCGCCGAGAGGTCGACGGGCATCTCCTCCGCTGCGCCGGAAAGTCCGGCGAACTTCAGCAGTTTCTTTGCACGTTCGAGGTTCAGCATCTCATCCTCATCGGCGCCATCGGACGGCGCGAGCATCATATTGTCCATCACGGACAGATTCTGAAACAGAGACTCGCGCGAGAAGACCATGCCGATGCTTCTGCGTGCGCGGTCAGCCCCGCCGTGCCGCCACATCACGGGTTCGCCGTTCACCTCAATATTGCCGCCCTCGGGCTGTTCCAGCAGGTCCAGACAACGCAGGAGAAGACGTTTCGCGGGCTCGGACGCGCCGATCAGCGCGATGACGTCGCCTTTGCGGATTTCGAGCGTGAGGTCGCGGAGACGTTCCATGCTGTAGCGGTCCTGGATGCTGATTCTGCGTGCCGCCAGGATGACGGGTGCGTCGGAGATGGTTTCTGCTGTGTTCATATCGGGTCGTCCTTATGCTGAAGTGTGCGGATTGACTTGGATGTTGTTATGCGATCCAGAACGGCGGACGCGACGGCAGGTCGTCCAGCCAGGCGTCGGGTTCGTAGAAAACGCGTTTGAGGAAAAGCCCCCGGGCGGGCGCGGTGTCCTTGCATTTCGCGCGGTCGCATGCCAGCAGGATGCCCCGGAACTCGTCCGGCGTCATGCGGCCGCGCCCCACGAACATCAGCGCGCCGACCATGCTGCGGACCATCTTGTAGAGGAACCCCGTGCCGAGGAAATACATGCAGACGAGCGGACCGAACGTGACGATCTCGGTGCGGAGGATCGTGCGGACCGGATCGTCGATCTTGCCGCGTTCGACCGTGAACGTGGAGAAATCGTGCCGCCCCTCGACGTGCTTCAACGCCTCGCGCAGGGCGCCGATCTCCGTCATGTCCTCCATGTGCCACGAATACCGCCCGCTGAACGGGTTGATGTCGCCGGTGTTCACCACGTAGACGTAGGATTTCGCGAGGGCGTCGAACCGCGCGTTGAAGCCGTCCTTCACGACCTCGGCGGTGCGGACGCGGATGTCGTCCGGGAGCAGACGATTCATCGCCTTTTTGAGCTTCCAGTCGGGGATGTAAGGCGACGGCGGCGCGGAGAAGGAACACACCATGCCGAGCGCGTGGACCCCGGCATCCGTGCGGCTGCTGCCCTGGATCCGGATGTGCTCGCGTTCGCCGAAAAGACGGTACAGCTTCTCCTCGATCACTTCCTGCACCGTGATGCCGTTCGGCTGACGCTGCCAGCCGTGGTACGCCGTGCCGTCGAACGACAGCTCCATCTTGAACGTCGTCCGGGGCGCGGATTCCGCCGGGGAAACGAGCTCGGATTCAGGTTCGTTTTCAGGCGCGGAAACAGGTGCGGCAACAGAAACATCCGGAGCTTCGCCGCTCACGGCGTTATCCGTTCCGGCGTTTTCCGCTGTCCCGTCCTGCAATGTCATGATGTCGTTCCTGCCTGAAAAAGTAAAATCCGGGCAGCAGTCGCCTGTGCCCGGATTCGTATTCGAATTGAAACCGTCCGTCCGGATCAGTTGTTCTTCAGGTACACGGGCACGAATTCGTCGCGGCGGTTCTTGGACCAGACGGCGTCGCCGGTGCCGGTCACGGCCGGGCGCTCTTCGCCGTAGCTGACGGTCTTGATGCGGGCGGCTTCGATGCCGTAGATATCGATGAGCATCTCGCTGGCGGCGAGGGCGCGGCGTTCGCCGAGGGCGCGGTTGTATTCGTCGGTGCCGCGTTCATCGCAGTAGCCTTCGACCACGACGCCCGCCTCGGGATGGCCGAGCAGATACTGGGCGACCGCGGCGACCTTGTTTTCCTCGGAGGAGGAGATGGTGTTCGCGTCGTAGGGGAAGTAGAGCGGCTGGAACTCGACGCCTTCGATGCGTGCGCCGAAACCGTCGATGTACGGAGTCTTGTTCAGGTCTTCGCCGTAAGCGCCGGGGCCGTTCTGGTCGAAACCGTCGCCGCCGTTCAGGCCGTTGCCGCCGTCGCCGAAACCATCGCCGCCGCGGAGTCCGGCGTCGCCGCCGTTCAGGTCGCCGAAACCGTCGCCGTTCAGGCCGTTGCCGCTGCCGTTTCCGCCGTTCAGGCCGGCGCCGCCGTCGACATCGCCGTCCGCCCAGAACGGAGCGAGGGCGTTGGCATCGTCGGATTCACAGGAGATGGCGAACGCGGCGCAGGAGAGCGCCGCCACGGCGAGGATGGAGAGACGGGATAATTTCATGGGAAAATTCCTTCATGTTTGGTTGCTGGCATAACAATACATCCATTAAATTAGCCCAAAATCGAAAAAAATCAACACGATTTCCGAAAAAAACATTGACTATCGCCGAAAAACGTGTAAATTTCTTTATGTTCATTTCATTTTGACGGCATTTTCTCGCCGCCGCACCGTTTAACAAATGGAGTTTTTTATGGACTATCCCCGTCCCATCCGCACCGACATCGACTGGTCGGCTCTCTCGTTCGGTTTCATGCCCACCCGCTCTCACATCGCCTTCCACTGGAAAGACGGCGCCTGGGACAAAGGCGAACTCAGGACCGATCCGCACATTTCCATGAGCATCGCCGCCACCTGCCTCCACTACGGCCAGGCATGCTTCGAAGGCATGAAGGCGTTCCGCTGCAAGGACGGCAAGGTCCGCGTCTTCCGTCCGTGGGAAAACATCAAGCGCATGAACCGCACCGGACACCAGTTGCTCCACCCCGAGATCCCCGAGGAGATGTACCTCGAAGCCATCCACCGCGTCGTGCTCGACAACATCGACTACGTCCCGCCCTGCGAATCCGGCGGCTCCATGTACATCCGTCCGCTTTTCATCGGCACCGGCCCGCAGATCGGCGTCGCCCCCGCCAATGAATACGATTTCCTCATCATGGTCATGCCCGTCGGCGCGTACTACAAGGATGGGCTGAAGGGCGTTCCCGCGCTCGTCATCGAGGATTTCGACCGCGCCGCCCCGAAGGGCATGGGCCAGTACAAGGTCGCCGGCAACTACGGCGCGTCCCTCATGCCCGCCAAGCTCGCCAAGAAGGCCGGATTCCCCATCCCGCTCTTCCTCGATCCGCGCGAGCACAAGTACATCGACGAGTTCGGCACCAGCAACTTCCTCGCCATCACGAAGGACGGCAAGTACGTCACCAGCGATTCCCCGTCCATCCTCCCCAGCGTGACCAACATGTCCCTCATGCAGGTCGCGCGCGACCTCGGCCTCACCGTCGAAAAACGCCCGATCGTCGCCGAAGAGGAACTCCCGACCTTCGCCGAAGTCGACGCCTGCGGCACCGCCGTCGTCATCACCCCGATCTCCTCCGTCACCATCCACGGCAAGGTCATCGAATACGGCCACGAATGCGGCCCGATCTCCCAGAGACTCTACGACCGCCTCACCGGCATTCAGAGAGGCGAACTGGAAGACACGCACGGCTGGCTCTACACCATCTGAGGCAGGTTTTAAGCTCACCTCAGGCACCAGGAGGCGCACATGAAACGGTCCTTCCCAAAAGCCATCGCCCTGACACTCGGGCTCGCCGTGACCGCGGCGGCCGTCGTTGCCGCGTTCGCGCAGAAGGATCACGCCGTGTCCGCCTCCGCAAAACCTTCCGCCCGGATTGAGGTGACGCAAGCTCAGGTTCAGCCGGTCTCGAAGACTCCGGCTCCGCCTCAGGCTCAGGCGCAGCCGGGGAAAGCGGAAACGCCCGCTTCGGACACGCAGGACCGCAGCAGCATCCGCTCCGGCTCGCTCTCCATCTCGGCCACGCCGAAGACGAACCCCGATACGGTCAAGGAGGATAAACTCCCCGAAATCGAGGTGGATTCCACAAACGTCCGCTCGGTGCCGAAGTCTTCCGTCCAGCCGATCCGCGAATCCAGACGCCAGATTCCCCTCACTTCGAAACTTCCGGAAGATTCCCTCGCGGAAAAACTCGCGGACGCCAACGCGGAGAATGTCTCCGTCTGGCGCCCGGCGTTCAACTCGCAGGGATTCCGCGGCGCGCGCCTCGACGCGTTCGCCATCTCGCCGGACCAGTCCGTGCTCGCCATCGCGGAACGCACCGGGACCGCGCTCGGCCCGAACGGCACGCGCATCATCCTGGTCAACACCTCGGACTGGCAGGTCATCCGCGTCTTCACGGTCGGCCGCATGCTGAAGAAGCTCGCGTTCGTCCCCGGCGGCGCCACGCTGGCGGCGATCGCGTTCCCGCAGCTCGCGCTCAAACAGGATTTCGGGCTCGCCATGCTCGACCTCGCAGCCGGGAAAGAACAGGATTTCCTTCCGCTTTCGTTCCCGTTCAACGAAAAGCTCGCGCCGGAGGACATCGCGCTGCTCGCCATGCAGGACCGGATCATCTCCTCCGGGTTTTTCGGCTCGACCGTCTTCTGCATCCATCTCCCCGTCGAAAAGGACGCCGAGGTCCCGTTCCACACGTTCGAGACCGTCTCGCCCGCCTCGGCGCTCGCGGTCACGCCGGACGGGAAGTCCCTCGCCGCAGCCTCGCTGAAGGCGATCGAGTATTTCGACCTCAATCCGACAGCCAAATACAGGCGCAGGTCCATCACCACGCTCGACCTCGGCTGGAAGCCCGTCGACATCCGTTTCCTCAACGGCGCGCAGACCGACTTCATCCTCTGCCCCGCCTACCGCGACGATTCCCCGCCGATGTTCGTTCGCTCTTCGGTCAAGGAGTCGCTCGACGGACGCAGCGCGGGATTCACGGTCCCCGTGGAACAGAATACACAGATCGGCGTCGCGTTCAAGGTCAAGGGCCGCATCGACATCATCGCCCCCGCCACGCTGGAGGCCGCCGACAGCGTGATCCTCGAACAGCTCCGCCCCGACACGGGCGGCGACGCGGCGTTCGTATTCTACCATGACGCCATTCATGCCTTCTGCGTGATCGACACCAACGGCAACTGTTTCGCCGCAGGCAAACCGCAGGGCGAAAAACGCTGGCAGAAGCGCATCATCTGGAACGGCGGAGCCACGAAGAAATGAGCCGCGTTTCTCCGGTCGCGCTTGCTCTTCTCCTTTTTTCCGCATCCTCCTGCGCCCTGTTCGAGGACGCGAAGCCGGAACCCGACAACGTCTCCCCGACGCGCTCCCAGCTCATCGCCGCCACCGGCGGCTTCATCTGCCTCTACCGCGAAGGCGCGAACCCGGTCGATCTGCTTTACGTCAAAAGCACCGCAAACGAAGCCGGTTTCCAGGTCGTCTTCAAGATCGCCGAATCCTCCGTGATCCCGGAGGCCATCCGCAAAGGCTGGGGCGACGTCGCGGTCGGATTCACCGAGGCCGAGGCGAAAAAGCTCGGTCTGCGGACCGTCCCCCTGCCCCGCGCCGAAAATGAAGAATTCCGCGAGGACGCCGGAACGAATGTCCTTCTGCTCCGTTCCGCCGACGAATACCTCGACAATCTCCTGAACCCGGACAAGCAGAAAAAGCCGTCGTCCGATCCCAACGTCATCCCCCTCCCGTAAACCAGTCGGAAAGGATCATAAGACATGGAAGAATTTGCAATGGTCCTGATAGGGCTCGTCGTGTTGTCCAGTGTCTGCGGCTTCCTGTGCGCCATCGCCCTGCTGATCCTCCTGTTCCGGATCCCGAACGTATCCGCAACGGATAGCCATGACGAACTCAACAATGTCGGCGGATCGCCTCAAGACGAGCAAAATCTGGACACGAACTGGACTGTAACGCGTTTGCTCCTCCTGGCGGCGCTTCACGCGATCATGATCCCATGGGCGCTCATACTGATAAAACCGCTCGGTCAGATCTTCTTTATTGCTTATCCAGCTTTTGAAATCATCTGGTATATTCTTTTTCGGAAAACCCTTTTTGCAGAGAAGTTTCGCGAGAGCCCATTTTTCAGGCCCGCCAGGATCATTTGCACCATCGATCTGATCCCTATCGCGCTTGTCGCCATCCTTATGATCCCGGTCATTCTCATTTGGTTTTTCCTTCTCAGACATTTTTAAGCACAACAGGAAGGAACGCCCATGTATCAGCTGTGGATTAAATGGACTCTCCATCTCCATGACACCCCGGAAATCCTCATCCCGGCGGTCATGGACGGCCTCGCGGTCATCGCCCTGCCCGCTTTCCTCATTCGTCCGCTTGACAATCGGAAACAGTGTGTTATATTATAAAAAAATAAATCAACGTGGAATAACTGAACATGGGTTCGTCAGAGGCTATTGTTTTTTTCGGTTTGTACGGGATCTTCGGTCTCGTCGGCATCGGCAGCGCCATCGCCCTGCTGAGACTCCTGCTCCGCGTCCGCAAATGGCCGCGCCGGAAAGAGAACATCATGCGGCATTTGTCGGCCCTGTGCATTCTGATCGTCCTTCATGTGCTCATGCTCCCATGGGGGTTTCTCCTTTTGGACATGATCCGTGTCGGAGCGGAGTTCGGCTTTTTCCTCTATCTGGCGTTCGAGATCACATGGTTCGGTTTCGTGCTGGGGAACCTTTTCGAATATCAGTTCCGCAGGCAGCCCGTTTTCTTCCGCGCCCTGATGAATTGTTTTTTCTATCTTGTCCTGTGTTTCCTTCACGATCTTCTGATCCTGATGAGCATCCGGGGAATCGGCTGTTAAAAGTCCCTTTTCTTTCTTTTCGAATGAGCGCCTGTCCTGGAGAATAAACCGGAGACAGTCCGTTTTCTCCCCTTTTTCCGTTTTTTCGCGCGTCTTCATTTTCTTTTTCCGCTTTTTGTGGTATAGTATTATACCATGTTTTTTCAAAAAGAGGCCCGTCCATGAAACTTACCGATAATGTCCCGCTGATCTTTTTCGACCTGGAAACGACCGGCGTCAATCTGTTCGTCGACCGGATCGTGGAGCTGTCCGTGATCAAGATCATGCCCGACGGCACGCGCGAAACCAAGACCCGCCTGATCAACCCGGAAATGCCCATCCCGCCCGAGGCGACCGCCGTCCACCACATCTCCGACGAGGACGTGAAGGACGCCCCGACGTTCCGGCAGATCGCCCACAGCCTCGCGATCTATTTCGAGGGATGCGACCTCGGCGGCTACAACATCGGCAAGTTCGACATTCCGATGCTCACGCGCGAGTTCGCCCGCTGCGGCATCCAGTTCTCCACCGCGGGCCGCCGCATCTTCGACTCCTACACGATCTTCTGCCAGATGGAGCCGCGCAACCTCACGGCCGCCTACAAGTTCTTCTGCGGAAAGAAGCTCGAAGGCGCGCACGGAGCCGCCGCCGACGCCCAGGCTTCACTCGAAGTCCTGGAGGCGCAGCTCGACCGCTACTCCGCCATGTCGCCCGACCAGTTCCCGGAAACGGTCGCGGCGTTCCCGCAGACGCTCGACGAACTCCACGCGTTCTGCAATCCGGTCAACCCCGCCAACGTCGACAAGAGCGGCCGCTTCAAATGGCGCAACGGCGAGGCCGTCGTGTCGTTCGGACGGCACAACGGCGAAACGCTCCGCGAGGTCGCCGCGAACGCACCCGATTTCCTCCAGTGGATCATCCGGTCCGACTTCGATCCGGACGTGAAGCAGATCGCGCAGAACGCTCTCCGCGGCAAGTTCCCCGTCCATCCGTAACCTCAGAAACCATTCGGCACGCGACAACGCCCTTTCCCTCGATATGAACCAGCCCGACGACAAAAACGATATGAAATACCTGGTCGAACTGCTCGACGATGAAAACGAGCAGTCCGCGAGCATGGCCATGGCCGAACTGCTCACGAAGGGCAGCACTGCGCTGGAGCCGGTCCTCCGCGATATGCAGAAGTCCGACAATCCGCGCATCCGCAAGCGCACCCGCCAGCTTCAGCACGCCCTCATGGCGCGCTCCCGCCGCCGCATCTTCATGCAGCCGCCCGAACGCCCCATCTCGCTCCTCACCGGGCTGATCCGCCTGCATCTGTGCTGGTTCGACAACGACAAACAGTCGTTCGTGGAGAAGCAGTGGCGCGAGCTCGAGGCGGAGTACCGCAAGGCGCATCCCGCCGACCTCTTCGGCATGGCGGAGTTCATGCGGAAGATGTTCCCCGACCGCCCCGAAAACCGCGATTTCCACCCCGATTCCTTCTGCATCGGCGCGGTCCTGGAGGACAAGATCGGCTCCGACCTCATCTTCGCCTGCATCGCCGCCATCCTCTCCTCCTCCACGCAGAACCGCTTCAGCGTGGTACGCGTCGGCATCGACACCGCGGTCGCCGACAGCGACGGCCGCCTCATCTTCCCCGTCGACAACTGGCAGCTATACGGCGGCGTGGCCGAGGGCGAGGAGCCCCCGGTCGTCTGGGACACCCAGACCATCCTGCGCTACGTCTCCTCCGTGCTGTTCGTCTCCGCCGTCGCGTCCGACGGCTTCCGCTACCTCTACACGATCGGCGCGCCGCTCGCCGCCGCCATCGGGGAGAAAGACCTGTCGTTCCTCCCCTACCCCTACGGCAACGGCTCCGGCGAGGACAAAGACGATCCGAACGGCGGAAAGAAGCCATGAGCACGCAGGCCGCGACGCCCCGGGCGGACCTCCACACGCACACCGCCCTCTGCAAACACGCTTCCGGCACGCCGGAGGAATACCTCTCCGCCGCGCAGGATGCCGGGCTGGCGTATTGGGGCGTTTCCGACCATTTCCCCGCGCCGGCGGGGTACGACGCCGAATTCCGCATGGCGCCGGACGATCTGCCACGTTATTTCGGCATCCTCGACTCGCTCCGCGACGCCGCGAAGGGCTCCGGTTTACAGGTCCTCGCCGCCGTCGAGTTCGACTATGTGCCGGGCCGCATGGACGAGGTGTTCGCCGCGCTCGATCCGCTCCGCCCGAAGTTCGACTACCTGATCGGCTCCGTGCATTACGTCGGCGACTTCGCGTTCGACGACCCGGACAAGCTCGCGGAATGGCCGCGTTTCGGCGTGGATGCCGTCTGGGACGGCTATCTGTCCGGCCTGAAGGACTTCGTCGAGCTGGGCGGATTCAACGTCATGGCGCACTCCGACCTGCCGAAAAAATTCGGGTTCCGCCCCTCGAACTACGAAAAAGTCGTGCGCTGCATGACCGACATTTACGCACACGCCGCCGCGAAGGGCATCTGTCTGGAGCTGAACACCGCCGGGCTTCGCGTGGCGGCGGACGAGATCTATCCCTCGCCCGAACTTCTCCGCGCCGCCTTCCTCGCCGGGATGAAGATCACGCTCGGGTCCGACGCGCACAAGCCGGAACACGTCGCGTACGGATTCGACCGCGCCGCCGCGCTCGCGCGCTCCGTCGGCTGGACCTCGCACACGGCGTTCGTCCGCGGCGACCCGGTCGAGCTCCCGCTCTGAGCTTTTCTCCCCCGGCATTGAAAAACCTCATGGTCCCGATGCAAGGCCATGAGGTCGTTTTTTGGATTGTTGACTTGTTTTCAGCGGGTCATTTCTTGACCGGGATCCGGTAGACCATGAAGCTGAACGGCGCCTGTTTGGCTTCGAGGATGCCGGCGGCGATCTTCAGCGTGGATTCCTCGATCTTGACGAGCTCGGGATTCGCGAGGTCGTTCTTGTTCGCGGGGTCCTCGCCCTTGATGCCCACCACGGAGACTTCCGCGCCGTCCTCCGCGCCGGGGATGCTGATGGAGATCGGCACCGCCGTCTTGCCGAGGTTGATGAACTTCACGATCACGCTGTTGCCGTCCGAGGTCTCGTCGAGCACCGCGCCGCAGTAGCAGTCGGCGGGGAGCGCCCCGAGGCCGGAGAGGTCGAGCGTGTGCGTCCCGGCGTTGGTGCTGTAGAGTTTCTGCACGAAATAGCTCGGCGTCTTCACGACCGTGGTGTTGTCGAACCAGATCATGTCGTGCGCCCACTGCCACGCGTAGTAGTTGGCGAGGAGCGGCGCGTAGGAGGTCATGCGCACGACGTCGGCGTTGCGCTCGATGCCGGTCAGGAACGCGGCTTCGCAGAGCGCGGCGCGAAGGGAGTTGGTCGGGTTGTCGTGGCAGGCGTATTCGCCGGCGAAGACCTTCGGGCCGGTGCGGTCGTACTTGTCGTAGCGGTCAATGTGGCTGAGGAACCAGTCGGGATTGCGGTAGTAGTGCTCGTCGACGAGGTCCGCCTTGAACTCGCGCATCTTCGGCCAGAGGTAGTCGAAGTCCGCGCCGTCCGGGTTCGGGCCGGAGCTGCCGATGATCTTGATCTCGGGGTGCTTCGCGCGGATTTCCCTCAGGAAGATCGGGAGGCGGTCGGTGTAGAGTTTGCCCCACTGTTCGTTGCCGATGCCCATGTATTTCAAGTTGAACGGCTCCGGGTGGCCCATATCGGCGCGGAGCTTGCCCCAGGTCGAGGTGACGGGGCCGTTCGCGAACTCGATGAGGTCGAGGCAGTCCTGGATGTACGGGCCGAGCTCGTCGAGCGCGACC
>ONQZ01000050.1 GCA_900320095.1 uncultured Lentisphaerota bacterium | reverse complement strand
TGGCGGAGGCGGAGAGGCAGACGGCGGAACCGATGAGTTTGAAGGAATGGCGCATGGGAAAAACTCCTTGAAAAAGCGGTAAAACGAAACAGAATTTTGTGTCGACTAATATACCGCGTCTTCGGAGCTTTGTCAAATCCGCCCGCCTCGATTCGTGCGCAAAAAGCAAACGTCGGCGGAACACCATCCGTCCGGCAGTGACAACAACGCCCAAAAAACATGGCGGAAAAACCGTTTTTTACTGAAAACGGGCTTGCTTTTCCCTGAAAACATTGTATTTTATATAGAAAATGTTTGAGGCGGACCGGGAAACGGAACCGCGCCGCCCGAATACGCACATTTTGAATTAACTTTTTCGAACAAGAAAGGATAACTCACAATGAAACAATTCATGCTCTTTGTCGGCGTCCTGGCCGTGGTCGTGCTCTTCGGCGGATGCTACATCATCGGCCAGCGCAACGCCCTGATCGCCCTGGACGAAAACGTGAACGAGGCATGGTCGAACATCGACGCGGACCTCCAGCGCCGCAACGACCTGATCCCGAACCTGGTCTCCACCGTGAAGGGCTACGCCACGCACGAGGAAGAAGTCTTCACCAACATCGCCGACGCCCGCGGCAGACTCGCCGGCGCGTCGACCATGCAGGAGAAGGCCGAAGCCGACGCCGCCCTGACCGCCGGACTCGGCCGCCTACTCGCCATCGCGGAAAATTACCCCGAACTGAAGGCGAACGAAGGCTTCCTCCGTCTCCAGGACGAACTTGCCGGCACCGAAAACCGCATCAAGGTCACCCGGAAACGCTACAACCAGGATGTCAAGAGCTTCAACCGGACGATCCGCCAGTTCCCCGGCTCCCTCTTCGCCGGAAATCTCCCGTTCATCGGCCTGAATCTCGAGCCGCGCGACTACTTCGAGCCCCCGGAGGGACACGATGCCGTGGTCAAAGCGCCGAAAGTCGAATTCTGATCCGAGTTCATTTTCCCCGGACGGACACACAAGCGTCCGCCCGGGTTTTTCTTAACGAAACAGGCGGACAGCCGAAGCAGGAAAGCAGACCGGGATGAGAAGCAAAGCGAAACGATTCGGGTTCTGGGAATCCGTGTTCCCGAACCAGCTGGGAAACCTGTGTTTCGGCCTCTTCCTGATCGGCCTCGCGCTGTTCGTCCTGTACGCCGCTTTCGACCTGAACATCTTCGATCCGGACGACTTCAAGTCCATGGACGAGCGCATCCCGGCTCTGGGCACGCGGCGCGTGGTCGACGATGCCGGAGTGCTGACGCAGTCCGAGATCGACTCCCTGACCGCGCAGATCGACGCCTACGAGGCGGCTTCGAAAGGTCAGATGGCGGTTTACATCGTCCAGTCGCTCCACGGCGACGCGGTCGAGGATTTCTCCCTCGCCGTCGCCGAAAAATGGCAGATCGGCTGGCGCGGCGAGGACAACGGCGTCCTGCTGCTCCTCGCCATGAACGAACACGAGAACCGTCTGGAGATCGGCTACGGTCTGGAGGGCGTCATCAACGACGCCCGCGCGGGCGACATTTTGCGCAACATGGCGCCGTTCCTGCGTCAGGGCAAATACGCGCAGGCCATTTCCTTCGCGATCGCCAGCGTTTCGGCGTTCGTCCTGAACGAGAACGGACCGGGAAAACCCGCCGGATCCGAAGATGAAGACGAGGATGAATACGGCGGCTACGCGGCATCCGCGGGAAACGACGCCGAGGGGGTTCTGTTCTGCGTCATTGCCATCCTCATTGTCCTCGAGCTTATCGGGACGATCGTTGCCCGCCTCATGATCCACCCCGACGTCAAGAAATCCGTCGGCCTGGTCGCCATGATCATCATCCTGCGGATCCTGCTAGAAGTCCTGAAAGGAATGGCGCGCGGCGGCGGCCGCGGAGGAAGCCGAGGAGGAGGCGGAAGCAGCCGGAGCGGAGGCGGGGGCGGAAGCTTCGGCGGAGGCGGCGCGTCCGGAAGGTGGTAAAACCGGAAACTTTTTTCAGCGTCGATTGCCCCGTATAAAACGACAACATAGGAAACATGTTAGCGAATCGCACAGAATGACTTGGAAGAAAGGAACAAAAACGGAAAAAATCTAATTGTTTCGGCGTTTTTTCAAAAAAAGCACTGGCATTTTAGAAAAAACGTGCTATGTTAAGGCTTGAAATGTTTCGAGTGTGAAACGATTTCAGTATCATCCCGTATTCATTGAACAGAACAAAAATGGAAAGGACTTGCCCGACATGGACGCGAAAAACGACTCCAAACTGATCCGGATCGGCATCTTCTACGATGGAAATTATTTCTATCACGTCAGCAACTATTACTATCACGGCCATCCCCGCAGGAGCCGCATCAGCGTCCCCGGCCTGCACAGCCTCATCCGCACCATGGTGGCGGAACGCGAACATGTGAACGAAAACCTCTGCCGCATCGTCGACAGCCATTATTTCCGCGGCCGCCTGACCGCCGCCGAGGCGAATCTGCGGCATCTGCTCTTCTCCGAACGCAATTTCGACGACGTCCTGACGCGCGAAGGCGTCGTGGCGCATTTCCTCCCCGTCAGCCACGGCTCCGAAAAGGGCGCGAACATCTCGCTCGCCCTGGAAGCCTACGAGCAGATGGTCCACATCGGATTCGACGTCGTGGTCCTGGTGGCCTGCGACGGCGACTATGTCCCGCTCGTCCGCAAGCTCAACTCCCTCGGCGCGCGCGTCATGGTGATCGGCTGGGAGTACGCCTACGAGGACGACAACGGCGGCCGCCGCCAGACCATGACTTCCGGCCGTCTGATGGCGGAAGCCACCTACGGCATCTGGATGCAGGACATCATCGAAAAACAGCTCTATCCGCAGGACAAGATCGACGCGCTGTTCGTCTCCGGCGGCAGCTCCAGTTACTCCTCCTCCGAAGGCGCCGAGCCCGAGGAAGACGAGGGTTACGAGGAGGAAGAAGACTACGACGAGAGCTTCCCCGCCGAACGCCGCCGCGGCACCGTGGTCCAGCTGAAGAGCGGATACGGGTTCATCACGCCGGACAAGGGCGACCACGATTTCTTCTTCCTGTGGGAAGACCTCCAGAACTGCGAGTTCGACGACCTCAGGATCGGCGAGAAGGTCGAGTTCGAGGTCGGCACCAACGACCGCGGCGAATGCGCCCGCAAGGTCCTCTGGCTGGATCCCGACGGGATCCCCTACGCGCCTCCGGCAGCTCCGGAAAATGAAGAAAAACAGGATGGCGGAAACGACCAGTCCTTTTAACACGGGATCACCTCCTTTCTAAACACAGAGCCAAATGCGCCGGGCGCGCGTTCGCTGTGCGCCCCGGCATCAACCGAACAGGCGAATATCTCATGAAGAATCCTGCGGACAGCATCATTCAGTGCGGAGACATGGCGTTCCAGCTCAAGGACGAGGTCGTATCCCTGATTTCGTTCGTGGGCGACGTCACCGCCGCGCTGTGGGAAGGCATCCGCCACCCGAAACGCCTCCGCTGGAAGGATTTCCTGTTCTACATGAACACCTGCGGCCCGGACGGCGTGCCGATCACGATCATGATCAGCGCGCTGATGGGCGTGGTGCTGGCGTACCAGGCCGAGGTGCAGTCGCACAAATACGGCGCGGACAATTTTCTGCCGATGGTCATCGGCTGCACGATCCTGCGCGAACTCGGCCCGCTGATGGTCGCCATCGTCGCGACCGGCCGCAGCGGATCCGCGTTCGCCGCCGAGATCGGCACCATGAAGATCTCGGAGGAGCTCGACGCCCTCCGCACGATGGGCATCCGTCCCACGCGGTTCCTGGTGGTCCCGAAGATGTGGGCGATGCTTTTCATGCTGCCGCTCCTGACCGTCATCGGCGATTTCGTCGGCTGCGCGGGCGGCTACATGGTGATGCGCTCCGAGCTCGGCATGCCGCTGGACGTGTTTCTGCGGCTGACCCGGCAGGGCGTCGCGGTCAAATACTTCATCGAAGGCGTCCTGAAGAGCGTCGTCTTCGCCTACATCATCACCATGACGGGCTGCTGGCGCGGGTTCCGCACCGGCAGCGACGCCATCGCGGTCGGACGCTCCACGACCTCGGCGGTCGTGACCAGCATCCTCTTCATCGTGCTGACGGACGCCTTCCTCGCGAAACTTTTCACCGTGTTCTACGGCTGGCAGGGCTGAACCATGGCCGACAACAACGCTGCAAATCCCGCGCCCGCGGCGATCGAAGTCCGCGACCTCTCCATCGGCTACGGTTCGCGTGTCGTGCTCGACAACCTGAATTTCCGCATCGAGCCGGGCCAGATCGTGACGATCCTCGGAGGCTCCGGCTGCGGCAAAAGCACCCTGCTCAAGCACATCATCGGCCTCTACAAGCCGCTTCGCGGCGACATCCTCATCAACGGACGCAGCATCGTCACGGCGGACGAACAGGAGAAGCGCTCCATCATGTCCGAGTTCGGCGTGGCGTACCAGGGCGGCGCACTGTTCCGGTCGCTGAACCTCGCCGAAAACATCGCGCTCCCCATGGAGGAGCTGACGAACTGGACGCGCGCCGAGATCAGGAAACGCGTCTCCGAAAAGCTCGCGCTCGTCCATCTGAACGGCTTCGAGAAGTACATGCCCTCGGACCTCTCCGGCGGCATGATCAAACGCGCCGCCTTCGCGCGCGCCCTCGCCCTCGACCCGAAACTCCTCTTCTTCGACGAACCGTCCGCCGGGCTTGACCCGCTGACCTCCGACATGCTCGACAAGGTGATCCTGGAGATCCGCGAGAAGACCCACGCCACGATCATGATGGTCACGCACGAGCTCCCGAGCATCTTCCGCGTCTCCGACCGCGTGATCATGCTCTCCGCGGAAAAGAAGGGCATCGTGGACGACGGTTCGCCCGCGTATCTCCGCGACCACAGCGCCGACGAATACGTCCGCACGTTCCTTTCGCGCGGCGGCACCTACAAAAGCAACAGCACGGAGCCGGACCATGCCTGACACGCCGGCCGTTTCCATGTCATTTTCAGGAAGGAATCCCGCATCATGAACGACAACAGCAAATTCAAACTCGGACTGTTCATCATCCTGGCGACCGCCGTCTTTTTCGCAGCGCTCTTCATCCTCGGCACCATGGACCGCTTCAAGGAGAAAGCCCACATCTCCACGCTCGTTTCGGAATCGGTGCAGGGGCTTTCCGTCGGGTCCTCCGTGAAGTACCAGGGCGTGCCCATCGGCAACGTGAGCGAGATCATGATCTACCCCACCGACAACGTCATCCGCATCGACATGGAGATCAACATTTCCAAGTTTAAGGTTCAGCAGGCCGGCCAAGCCCCGGTCACCATCCCAATCGAGGCGTTCAACGAGCATGTCGCCGAAGCGGTGAAGAAGGGCCTGTGCTGCCGCATGGAACTCGAGGGCATCACCGGCGGCAAATACATCGAACTCCAGATGGTGAAGGACACCTCGCCGCCGGAATACGATGTGAAGGAGTTCGGACTCGCATACACCTACGTCCCCAGCCAGCCGTCGCTCATCAGCGACCTCCGCGGCAGCGTGACCGCGATCCTCGCCAAGCTCGAAAGCATCGACTACAAGGGCATCAGCGACCGCACGAACGCCGTGCTGGATTCCATCAACGAACGCGTCAACTCGCCGAAATTCGACGAGACGATCGACAACGTGAACGCCATGGTCAACGAGGCGCGCAAGAGCATCGAAAACCTCGAAAAGCTTACCGGATCCGATGTCAAGGACAAGATCGACACGATCTCGCAGAACGTCAGCGTCGCCGTGAACGCGGTCGAATCCCTCACGAAGTCCGTCGAACTCGAGATCAAGGCAATCGAATTCGGCAAGATCGCCGAAAACTTCCGCTCCTTCCTCTCCACCGCCATCCGCACCAGCAAGACGCTCGACGAAACGCTCTTCAACGTCGACAACGGCGTCGACGCCCTGATCGAGCTCATCCAGTACATCGACAGCGATCCGGCGTCCCTGATCCAGGGCAAGAAGAAGCCGAAGACCGACGCCGACGATGCGCAGGGCGACGGCAAAAAACGCTGACCGCCGCCCCGTTTCCCGTTTCCACCCCCCTGCCCTTTTTCACTGAACCCATATCCCGGGAGAACCACTATGAATGTCCTGATCCTGAACGGAAGTCCCCGCAAGAACGGCAACACCTCGCACGCCCTGCGCGCCATCGAAGACGGCCTGAAAGCGCGCCACACGGTCGAAGCGCTGAACGTCTACGACTTCACGTTCCGTCCCTGCCGCAACTGCGACGCCTGCAAGCGCAACGGCGGCAACTGCATCCAGGCCGACGACACGGTCAAAATCATCAATAAAGTCGCCGACGCCGACCTCGTGATCTTCGGGTCGCCCGTCTACTGGTGGGGCATCTCCGCCCAGCTGAAGGACGTCGTCGACAAGTTCTATTCCAGGGATGACGCCGCCGCGAAGCCCACGCTCCGCACGAAGAAGAAGATCGGCATCGTGGCATGCGGCGCGGATTCCCTCAGCAATCCCGAATACAAGCTCATTTCCGACCAGTTCCACTGCATCGCGGAATTCCTCGGCTGGGAAGTCGTCCTCGACGAATCCGTCTGCGCCGCCGCGGCCGACGACCTGGCGAAGGACGCCGCCCGTCTCGCCGAGCTCAAAGCCGCCGCGGAAAAACTCTGATCTCCGCGTCCTCTTTCTCCTCGTTTCCCGTTTTTCAACCGCCGGATTTCCTCGCGATCCCGGCGGCTTTTTTTTCGCCCGCCTCGGCCACGAAGGAAATCCAGCACCGCCCGGTTGAATTCACCGGGATGCCTGTTCGCGACGAAATAGTCCCCTCTCGAAAACAAGTCTTGCGTCCGGATGATCGCGGAAAGCATCCCGTGTGTGCGGGTCCCCGACCATATCGCGGGGGCCCGGCGATGACCAGTGTCTTTGCCCCGAAACGGCAAAAGCTCCGTTTTATGAAAAAAAGTCCGAAATCGTTTGTTTTTTTCGATTTTTCCTGCAATAATCACAAATGGTGAAACGTTATATAGAAAAATAAGGTCCTTTTTCCCAAACAATACAACCGATCTTTCCTAACCAAACAAACATGAAAGGATTTTCGTATGAAACACGGTTTTAACAAGATGCTGGCTTCCGGCTCGATCATCGCCGGATCTCTGCTCCTCGCATCGGTGCTCTCCGCACAGGCTCCGGCCGGCGGCGCGGCTCCCGCGGGCGGCGCTCCCGCCATGGGCGGATTCGGCGGATTCGGCGGCGGCATGGGCGGTATGCCCGGCGGCATGGGCGGATTCGGCGGCGGCCAGGGCGGATTCGGCGGATTCGGCGGCGGCGCACCCGCCGGCGGTCCCGGCGCAGGTGCTGCTCCGGCTGGCGGCGCTCCTGCCGGCGGCATGGGCGGTATGCCCGGCGGCATGGGCGGCTTCGGCGGATTCGGTGGCGGCCAGGGCGGTATGCCCCCGATGGGCGGTCAGGGCGGCTTCCCCGGAATGGGCGGCGGCCAGGGCGGTATGCCCCCGATGGGCGGCGGCCAGGGCGGCATGCCCCGTATGGGCGGCCAGGGCGGATTCCCCGGAATGGGCGGCGGCCAGGGCGGCATGCCCCGTATGGGCGGCATGGGCGGCGGTATGCCGCGCATGGGCGGTATGGGCGGATTGGGCGGTCAGGCGCGCGAAGCGAAGCCCGAAAAGAGAGAAAAGATGGAATCCATCGCCTCCACCCGGACCGAATTCCCCGACAACAAGTTCAAGGAAATGCCGCAGGAATACAACAATCCCAACGAGAAATCCGGCAAGGTCGTGTCCTTCAAGTACAAAACGCGCGACAATTCGAAGGAAGGCAGCGCCGACGTCGAGAAGACCGCTCTCATCTATCTGCCCGCCGGGTATGACGAAAAGGACACCAAGACCCAGTACAACATCCTGTACCTGATGCACGGCGGCGGCGGCAACGAAAACCAGTATTTCGGCGGCGAAGGCCGGAACAGCCAGATGAAGAACGTGCTCGACAACATGATCGCCAAGGGCGACATCAAGCCCATCATCGTCGTCACGCCCACCTACAACGTGCCGTACTCCAGCGACATGAACAGCACCAGCATGAACTTCCATCTTGAGCTCGTCAAAGACCTGATCCCCGCCGTCGAAAAGCAGTATCACACCTATGCCAAGGACGTCACCAAGGAAGGCATCCACGCCTCCAAGTGGCATCGCGCGTTCAGCGGATTCTCCATGGGCGGCGTCTGCACGTGGGGCGTCTTCGATCACTGTATTGACCAGATCGGCTGCTACATCCCGATCAGCGGCGACAGCTGGATCGCCGGCATGGGCAATGGCGAAGGCTCCGCGAAGTATCTCGCGGAAACCTTCACCCAGAGCGGCTACAAGCCCACGGACTTCCGCGTCTACGCCGGCTGCGGCAGCCCCTCCGATATGGCATACGGGAACCTGACTCCCCAGATCGACGCCATGAAGAAGCATACCGAGATCTTCAAGTATTGCGACAACTTCAAGGACGGCAACCTCTACCAGGCCTTCTCCGAAAAGAGCGGACATGACAACACCACGATCATGAACATTCTTTACAACGGCCTCCCGAAGATGTTCGAATGATCCGTCTTTCTCCCCGGCACGGCCTCGAACGGATGTCGCGCCGGGGGACAAGCCGATTCTCACGCATCGCCTCAACCCCCTGCAAACCGCAAGGGGTTGAGTTTTTTATAAAAAACTCCGGTTGAAAAAAAGCGGAAGGGAAAGTATATTATTTAGGTCATTTTCCCGCCATGTGATTTGTCACGCTTTCGTTCACAGGCGCGTTTCGAGGAGAACGGCCGAGAATTTGGAGAACAAACATGAAAGTGATCGGGCAGCAGCGCAACAGCCGGATGTGCGTGATCTGCGGATTGGACAATCAGTTCGGCGTCCGGGCGCCGTTCTACAACATGACCGACGGAAGCGTCGCGTCGCCGTTCCGCTATTACGCCTGGCACCAGAGCTATCCCGGACGGGTCCACGGCGGCATGATCACCGCCATGCTGGACGAGATGGGCCTCCGCGGGCTGTGGGCGGCGAAAAATGACGACACGGAGTTCGGCGTCACCATTTCCCTGGAGACGCGCTACCGGAAGCCCGTCCCCTATGACGCCGACCTTCTTGCCACGGGGAAACTGATCGAAGACCGTTCCAGACTGTTTGCCGTGGAGGCAAAGATTCTGACCATCGACGGCGAGATTCTCGCCGAGGGCATCCTCCGTTACCTTCACCTGCCCGTGAACCGGATCGCCGAGGGGACCTCGGTCCACGACGAAATGCCCTACCGTCCGGAGTGCAGGATCACGGAGCTCCCGATCCCGGAATAACCCCGAAGGACACCCCCATTCAAGGAAACACATAGTATGAAAAAGCTGTTCTTTCTCTCCACAATCCTTTTCCTTGGCATCACGATCCTGACGTCCTGCTCCAAAAAGGACAAACCGCTGATCGTCGCCTGCGCGGTGTCCACTTCGCCCTACTGCTATTATGTCGACGATCCGCATGCGCCGGCCCCGGTCGCGGGCATCGACATCGACCTCATCAACGAGATCGGGAAGGAACTCGGACGCCCGGTCCAGATCAAGATCGTCCCGTTCCAGTACATTTTCACGCTCCTGTCCAGGGAGGAAGCCGACATCGGCGCGGCTGGCATCACGGTCACGCCGGAACACTCCGACGGCGTTCTTGTTTCCTCGCACTACGACACGTCCTCCCAGGTGATCGTCGTGCCGAACGGGTCCGCCGTCAAGAATGAGTCCTCGCTGAAGACCGCCAGAGTCGCCGTACAGGAGGGTGCCAGCGACATCACGCTCGTTCGCGAAACGATCAGGCCGAAAGCCGTTCTCCCGTTCCTGACGCTGGAAGAACTGAACACGGCTTTTGCCAAACGCCGCGCCGACGCCGCCGTCCTGGACGCCATGCAGGCGGATTCTTTCATCAAGGCGAACAAAGGCAAGTACAAAATCCTGGGGAAGCCGCTGAGCCGCCAGCAGTACGGGCTGGTGTTCAACAAAGACGAAACCAAACTCGCCGCCGCCGTCAACAAGGTCATCGAAAACTTCAAGATGTCCGGCGCGCTTCAGAAAAGCCGGACGGAACACTTCGATGCGCTCAACGCCATCCCGCCTGCACGCAGCAACGAGCATGACGGCAAACCGTTCATCGTCTGCCTCGAATCCTCGTTCGCGCCGTTCGTCCTCATGAACAGAAACCAGCTGGTCGGCATGGATATCGAGATCGCCAAGGAGATCGCCCGCGAGCTGAAACGCCCCCTGCGGATCAAGATCGTGCCGTTCACCGAGGTGCTTCCCCTCGTTGAATCCGGCTCCGCCGACATGGGCGCGTCCGGCATCTCCATCACGCCGGAACGGAAAAAGACCGTGCTGTTCTCCCTGCCGTACGCAAAGACCGTACGGCGCGTTCTCGTCAACACCGGTTCCCCGTATGCGACGCTTGACAACCTGAAGGGCAAAGTGATCGGAGCGAAAAAAGGTACCAAAAGCGAGGATTTTTCCGTCGGCACGCTTCAGGCGGAAAAGACGGTCCACTTCGACAACGCCATGCAGGGCATCCTGGGGCTCCTCGACCATAAGATCGACGCATACGTCGACGACGACGGCGAAGCCGACCTGGCCTCGGACAAGATCGCGAGCATCGACGGCAGAAGAGTCAAAATGCTGGACATCTCCATCCCCCTCGAGGAATACGGATTCGCGTTCCAGCTTGACAATACCGAGGCGAAAGCCGCCGCGGACAATGTCATAGAAACCAAACGCCTCAGGGGCGAGATCAACGCCCTCTCGCGCATGTACATGTCCATCTACATGACGCTCGACCTGGACCTCTGACGGTCAAAGCCTGTCCGTCAGCCTCTGCAAAAATGCTCTAACAGCCCTTCGCAGCCGCTCACGACGTCGTCCCACGTCGCATCGAAATCCCCGGTGTACCAGGGATCGGCGACTTCTTCGCCCGGACGCCCCGCGTAATCGAGCAGCAGCACGATCTTGTGTTCCGGGTCGCCGTCCATGATCCGGAGCGCGTTGCGGATGTTTCTCTGGTCCATGCACACGATCAGGTCGAAATCGTCGTAATCCGTCCTCGTCATCTGGCGGGCGCGGTGTCCGGCGCAGGCGATCCCGTGGTCGGCGAGCGTTCTGCGCGCGGGTGGATAAACCGGATTGCCGAGCTCCTCGCGGCTGGTCGCCGCGGACGCGATCCCGAAGCGGTTTTCGAGGTGTTTCCGGCGGACAAGATCCTTCATCACGAACTCCGCCATGGGACTCCGGCAGATGTTCCCGTGGCAGACGAAGAGGATCCGGATCGGCTCGGTCATGGCTTATTTCTTCGGCTGTTCGGCGGCGGCGCCGAAGATGCCTTCTTTGGAGAAAGGCACGGGATTGATGGTGCCGTCAGCGTTGAACGTCATCTTGTCGACGCAGACCGCACGGTTGAAGTCGCCGCCGTTGGCTCCGGTGTGGTAGAAAAGGTACCATTCGCCGTTGAACTCGGCGACGCCCGGATGGTTGGAGCCGCAGTTGCCGGACCGTTCCATCAGGATGCCCTTCGCCTCGAAGTGGCCGTCGACCTTGTCGCCGATCGCGTAGGCGAGCTTTTCGGGGTTGCCGCAGGCGTAGATCAGATAGTATTTGCCGTTGTGCTTGAAGATCCACGGGCCTTCCTCGAACGGCATGTCCTTCAGGTCGATGTCGAGCGTCTTCACCGGGCCGTCCAGCTCGACCATGTTCTTCTTGAGCTTGGCGTAATAGCATTTCTTGTTGCCCCACACGAGCCACGCCTGCCCGTCGTCGTCGATCATGACGGTCGGGTCGATGCACGCCCAGGAATGGGTCGTCGCGAAACACTGGGCGGGCGTCACGAGCTGCTTGCCGATGGGGTCTTTGTATGGGCCTTCCGGCTTGTCGGCGACCGCCACGCCGATGCCGTTGCCGTTGGTGCTGATGTACAGGTAATATTTGCCGTCGCGCGGGATCATCTGCGCGGCGTACGCCGTGTGCGTGCCGTCCCATTTGAACTCGCTCACGGAAAGCGGCGTCGGGTATTCCGTCCAGGTCTTCATGTCCTTCGTTGAGAAGAGGCACCAGTCGCGCATCCGGAAATTGCGGTTCAGGCGTCCGTTGGGCGCGGTCTCGTCGTGGCTGGTGATCAGCCACAGCGTGTCGCCGATCACGACCGGCGCGGGGTCCGCGGTGAACTTGTGGGAGAACATCGGATTCCCGGTCGGCTTATATTCTTTCAGGTTGGACGCGACCTGCGCCGGAATCTGAGTCTGAGCATTGGTCGGCTGGGCGGCCTGCGTCTGCGCCTTGGCCTCATCCGCCGCCGGAGTATCCGAGGCGCAGCCGCTCAGGGCCTGAACGAGAGACGGGAACAAAACCGCTGTGAGCAGCAGGGCGGAGATCGTGGTGCAAAGTTTGTATGTACGGTTCTGTGCGTTCATTTTTCGGTCTTTCTTTGGTTGGTGCGGCGTCGGAGACGCGATTCCGTCGTTTGGAACAAAATACTACCATACTATACCGCCGCAACAGCAAAAAGCAAACGGAAATGCTCAAAAAAAAGCCGAGGCGTATTCACCCCGGCACATTTTTTTCGGATTGTCTTGCCGGGATCGGGCGATCATGGCAAAACACAAGACAGGATCGGCTTATTTGAACTGGACCCAGTCGACGTGCATCAGGATGCCGTCGGGCATCGTGACAAAGAGGTTATGCACGCCCTTCAGCTGTTTCAGGACGGCGGCGGAGGCGTCCTGCCATTCGTCCTTTGCCACAACCGGGATCCTTGCGATCAGCTCGCCGTCCACGGCGTCCGCGTGAAACTCGATGGTCCCGCTGCCGCCGACGCGCGCGAACACATGGACGATCGCGGTCGACAGGTCTTTTTCGCCGAAATCCACGCGGTCGTATTCGATCCAGATCGGACGGCGGTAGTTGTCCTTGTTGCGGAACACGGTCTTCCATCCGGCGAACGGGTCTTCCGTGCGGTTGTATTCGACCCAGACGTGATTGGGGTCGCCGATGGCGGAATACCGGTCGATCTGGATTCTGTTGGTCGCGGGCGTGATGCCCACGCCGCGCTGCGTCGGCACGATCGGCTGAATGGTCCCGTCTTCGTTGAACGTCAGATACTCCGCGCAGATGGAGCGGTTCACATCGTGTTCGCGGCAGTAGTCGTTGTGGTGGTAGAAGAAATACCACTGGCCCTTGTACTCCACGACGGAATGATGGTTCGTCCAGCAGTCCGTATTCTGTTCCATGATCTTGCCTTTGTACTCGAACGGCCCCATCGGGCTGTCGCCCATGCAGTAGCAGATGCACTCCGTCTGCCGTTCGCACCACGGGAACGAATAGTAGTATTTGCCGTTGCGCTTGAACATGAACGGGCCTTCCTTCAGGCCGTTGCGCGGCACGTTGTGATTGACCGTGACGACCTCCGAATCAAGCTCCACCATGTTGTCCTTGAGGCGCGCGACGACAAGGACATTGCCCTGCGCCTGCCAGGTCAGATACGGCGTGCCGTCGTCGTCGATGAAGATGCACGGGTCGATGCCGTTCACGCCGGGGATCGGCTTTTCCTGCGGCACATACGGGCCCTCCGGCTTGTCGGCGATGGCGACGCCGATCGCGTTGCGTCCGTCTTCCTTCTGGCGCGCCGGGAAATAGAAATAATACTTGCCGTTTTTGAAATTGCAGTCGGGGTCGGTCCAGTCGAACAGGTTTTCGGACGAATACACATGGTAGTCCGGCATGTTGAATCCCCTTTTATTCCGGGATCCCGGAGGCGCCGGAATATCGTGCGACGGGAAAACGTACACCTTGCCGTCGAACACATGGGCGGACGGGTCGGCGGAAAACGCGCCGGAGATCAGCGGATTCTCGGCGAATGCCGGGACCGCGAGTGAGGCGGCAAACAACGCGATGCAGATTCTGGAGGTGAGTTTCATGGCTTGAGCCTTCCTGTTTGAAACGGTTGTGGTACTTACGGCTTTTCAAAAAAGAAAAGCCCGGCGGGAGCAGGCCGATCCTTTGCGGCCCCCCTGACCGCCTCTAATATACATCCGCCATGTCCGGTTTGCAAGTGCCGGATCGTGCGGTTTTTCATTTATCCGCCAGTCACACGGAATCCTTTCCCGCACAATCAGAGGAGATCAAATTAAAATAAAATCTACTTGTTTTGTCGTGTTTTTGTTTGAAAAACATGATTCCGGAGGTATATTATTATCCTCAAAGCAGCCGGAGGCGCTGCGTTTCGAACGATTGCAGGAGCGTTAAAACATGACATTGGAAGAAGAGATCACAGAACTGAAACGGCAGCGGAACGCCGTCATTCTGGCGCACAACTACACGCGGCCGGAGATCCAGGACATCGCGGATTTCGTCGGGGATTCGCTGGAGCTTTCGCGGAAGGCGGCGGAGTGCCGCGCCCCAGTGATCGTCTTCTGCGGCGTGCGCTTCATGGCGGAAACGGCGAAGATCCTTTCGCCGGAGTCGACCGTGCTGCATCCGAACCCGTCCTCCGGGTGCCCCATGGCGGACATGGCGGATCCGCGCGAGGTCGAGGAATACCGGGAAAAGCATCCCGGCACGCTGGTCGTGGCGTACGTGAACACGACCGCCGCGACGAAGACCGCGGTCGACCTCTGCTGCACCAGCGGCAACGCGGAGAAGCTGATCGCCTCGCTTCCGCCCGAACAGAAGATACTGTTCCTGCCGGACGCAAACCTCGGGTCCAACCTCAATATCAAGCTGAACCGGCACATGGATTTGTGGCCGGGCTATTGCCCCACGCACAACCGGATTATGCCGGAGCACATCCTCGCGGCGAAGGAGAAACACCCGGGCGCGCTCGTGCTCGTCCACCCGGAATGCCTCCCCGCCGTGGTCAGGCTCGCGGATCAGGCGCTCTCCACGGGCGGGATGCTGAAATACGTGCGCGAATCTGCGCACCGCGCGTTCATCATCGGGACGGAGTACGGCATCCTGCACCGGATGCAGAAAGAAAACCCGGACAAGACGTTCTATCCGCTGGAACCCGCCGTGGTCTGCCCGAACATGAAGAAGATCACGCTCGAAGACGTGCTGTTCTGTCTGCGCGACATGGCGCCCGAGATCGAACTGCCTGAGGATGTCCGCCGCGCCGCGAAAGCCCCGATCGACCGCATGCTGGAGGCGCTGCCGTGATCGTCGCGGTCGGACTCTCGGGCGGCGTGGATTCCTCGGTCGCGGCCGCCATGCTCCGCGAACAGGGCCACACGGTGATCGGCGTCACGATGAAGCTCTGGCGCGAGGGGCGATACCGCGGCGGCGAACGCGACGCGTGTTTCGGTCCGGGCGAAGCAGAGGACATCGCCGTCTCGGAGGCACTGTGCCGCCGGCTCGGGATCGAGTACCATGTGTTCGACTGCGTGGACGAATACGAGGCGGTCGTGCTGGATTATTTCCGTTCGGAGTATCTCGCCGGGCGCACGCCCAATCCGTGCGTGCGATGCAACGCCCTGATGAAATTCGGCGTCCTGCCTCAGATGGCGCGGAAATCCGGGATCGCGTTCGACCGGTTCGCCACGGGGCATTACGCACAAATCCGTGAGGAACATGGCGTGTTTCATCTGCTGCGCGGCGCGGATGGGAAGAAGGACCAGTCGTATTTCCTGTACCGCCTGAAACAGGCTCAGCTGAAATGGATGTTATTCCCGCTGGGGGACTACCGCAAGACGCAGGTGCGCGAGCTCGCCGAGGCATACGGTCTGAGCGTGAAGGACAAGCCGGACAGCCAGGATTTCTACAGCGGCGACCACGTGGAACTGCTGAACGCGCCGCCGAGGCCGGGCAACATCGTGGACACGGAGGGAAATGTGCTCGGCAGGCACGATGGATTCTGGAATTACACGGTCGGACAGAGAAAGGGACTCGGGATCGCGGCGAAACATCCGCTGTATGTGCTCGAGGTCAACGCCTGCCGGAACGAAGTCGTGGTCGGCGGCCAGGCGGACACGGTCCGGCACGAACTGAAGCTCGCCGACTGCTCGTGGATCACGTCGGAACCCGACGGCGAAGTCCAGGCGAAAGTGAGGTCGGCATCGAATCTTGTTCCGGCGATTTACCACAAAGGATCGCTGGAGTTCCCCGACGGCGTGTTCGCGGCGGCGAAAGGCCAGTCCGCGGTCCTGTACCGGGGCGACGAAGTCCTGGGCGGCGGAATCATCACGGAGGCGAAATGAGCATGGACACGCGAATCGGAAATGCCCTGCGGACGCCGTACAGCCTTTCGCATGAGGAGATCGTGTCGCTGCTTTCCCTTGAGGATACGGATGAACTTTTCTCCGCCGCCTATCAGCTCAAATGCCGTTATGTCGGCAAAAAAGTCGCCATGCGCGGGATCATAGAAATGGGAAACGTCTGCGCGAAGGACTGCTATTACTGCGGCATCCGCCGGAGCAATCCGAACGTGAAGCGCTATCAGCTGAGCGAGGACGACGTGGTCCGCATGGCGCGCTGGTGTTTCAAGCAGGATTACGGGTCGCTGGTGCTTCAGTCCGGCGAGCTCGAATCCGACCGGCATACGGAGTACATCGAACGCATCCTGAAACGCATCCGCGAATTCGGCGGCGACGCCTTCGGGATCACGCTCAGTCTGGGCGAGCAGACGGAGGAAGTCTACCGCCGCTGGCTGGAGGCCGGAGCGCACCGCTATCTCCTGCGGATCGAAAGCTCCGTGCCGGAGCTGTACGCCCGGCTGCATCCCGCGGACCATTCGTTCGAGCGGCGCGCGGAGTGTCTGCGCGTGCTGAAACGCCTCGGCTACCAAACCGGAAGCGGCGTGATGATCGGGCTGCCGGGGCAGACGCTGGACGACCTCGCGCACGATGTCGAGTTTTATCATGCTTTTGACCTGGACATGATCGGCATGGGGCCGTATCTGCCGCACGCGGACACCCCGATGGGACGCGGGATCGAGCTCACGGACGCATACGCGGCGGCGCAGCTCAAACTCGGCCTGAAAATGATCGCAGTCACGAGGCTGTATCTGCACGATGTGAATATTGCGGCGACGACCGCGCTCCAGGCGCTGAACGACCGCGGACGCGAACAGGGCATCCTCGCGGGCGCGAACGTGCTCATGCCGAACGTCACGGACACGGAATACCGCCGCAGTTACCAGCTCTACGAGAACAAGCCGTGTCTGGACGAGAATTCGGCGAAATGCCGGAACTGCCTGAACTGGCGCGTCCTCGCGATCGGCGAGACGGTCGGCTGGGGCCATCGCGGCGATCCTCCTCATTACAAAGCATAGAATCCCGGTAAGGAAATCCATCCGGTCGCATTTTCAGAGACACCTTTAACTTTTTTAAATGGTTTTTCCCTTTTTTCGGCGTTTGCTCCGGCTTTCCGCGCGTCCGGCATTTGAAAAGCCGGTTTTTTGTGCTATTGTACGGGAGAAGAAAGATTTTTCATCCCGCCGCGCGCCAGCCCGGCATCCTCCCCCTCAGGAAGCTCCCCGCCATGAATCCCTACCAGCACATCAAACAAAGCGTCTTCAAGGTAATCCAGCCGTCCGCCGCCACAACTGGCCGCTGGCGCATCGCCAGCAGTGTTTTCGACGGCACGATCCTGACGCTGATCGTCTTCAGCGTCCTCTCGGTCTTCATCTGCACCTTCACGATCCCGGACTGGCTCTTCCGCATTCTGATCCGCATCGAGTTCGTCTCCATCATCATCTTCACGGCGGAGTACGCCCTGCGCATCTGGACGGCGAACCTGCTCTATCCCGAGCTCGCCCCCGTCCGCGCACGCATCCGCTACATCACCTCGCCCATGGCGATCATCGACCTCATTTCGATCCTGCCGTTCATCCTGCCCATCCTCCACACCTACAACCTCGTCGGCGTCCGGGTGTTCCGCCTGGTCCGGCTGCTCCGCATCTTCAAGCTCAACCGCTACTCCGACGCGCTCGCCGCCATCGGCGAAGTCTTCCGCAGCAAGTCCCAGCAGATGATCGCCTCCGTCTTCTTCGTCTTCATGATCCTCATCCTCGCCTCGCTGCTGATCTACTACGCCGAACACGACGCCCAGCCCGACCAGTTCGCCAACGCGTTCTCCGGGCTCTGGTGGGCGGTCGCCACGCTGACCACCGTCGGCTACGGCGACATCTACCCGATCACGCCGCTCGGGCGCGTCCTCGGCGCAATCATCGCCATCCTCGGCATCGGCATGGTCGCCGTCCCGACCAGCATCCTCAGCGCCGGGTTCATGGAAACCCTGGAGAAACGCTCGTCCGACCACACGGAACCGGGGAAGGAAAAAGACGGAGGATCATCCGCGCAGGCGGAATCCCATCCGCACGCCGTTCCGAAGGACGATGCGTTCGAGCCGCCGCAATACTGTCCGCACTGCGGAAAAAAACTCTTCCCGTAATCCGCCCCGCCCCCGCCTCGAACCATGCAGAACGACGACACAGATTTCCAGGCACGGGAAAAGCATCAGGCAAAAAGCTGTCTTTTCATTTTCCTGACCGCCATACTCGTCCTGTTTTCCCTTGCCATGGCGGCCGTGGCCGGCATCATTCTCCTGGACTCCATCATGCTCAGAGGCGAGGAGCATACCTTGTCCTGGCGCGTAAAACGCTACAAGGCGGCGGCTCAGTTCATCTGGTACGATTTCAAGGAAGCCGTTTCAAAAAAGAATTCGAATTCGTCCCCGGAGGACGAACCGTAAAAAGCTTTCGCTCCTCGTTCCCCGCCCGATACCTATGACGGCACGGGCGAAGACGGATTCCCTTTTTCCGATCCCTTTTTTCAGCTCAAAACGCGGTTTATTTGGCGGAAATATTCCCGGTCACGGCGGCAAGGAACGCAAGCCGGAGCGATTCGCTCTTCTCGAATTCGCCGCGAATGGCGGAAGTGACCATGCTGGCGTTCTGCTTGCGGATGCCGCGGCTGGTCATGCAGAAGTGCGTCGCCTCGCACATCACGTACACGCCGCGCGCGTCCAGCACGTCCATGATCGCGTCGGCGATCTGCGCGGTCATGCGTTCCTGAATCTGCAGGCGGCGCGCGAAGCAGTCCACGAGGCGGGCGAGCTTCGAGATGCCGACGATGCGCTTGTTCGGCAGGTACGCGACGGAGATGTGCCCAAAGAACGGGAACAGGTGGTGTTCGCACGTGGAGTAGAACTCGCAGTTCTTGAGGAGGACCATCTCCTTGCAGACGTCTTGGGTGAAAGTCTTCAGGATCTTTTTCGGATCCTGGCGGTAGCCGGAGAAGATTTCCTCGGCGGCCAGCCGGACGCGGGCGGGCGTTTCGACGAGCCCCTCGCGGGAACCGTCCTCGCCGATGAGCCGGAAGAAGCTCGACACGAGCTGTTCCATCTGCCGGTCGCGTTCGGACGCCGCCGGACGCGGGGTAACTGCCTTTCTGGGCATATCAACGAACTCCTATCATTTTGTGCAGCTGCACGGACAACTTGAAACGCGGATGGGCGAGCACGAAGTCAACCGCTTCGCGCAGGTTGCTTGTGCCGTCCTTCCGGGCAAGAGGCTGGATGTTCAGGATGCAATCCGCCTCCTGCATGGAGAGATAATACGGGATGTGTTCGGGCTCGAACACGAATTTCAGTTCATTGGGGCGCGGGACGATGGGCTTGAGCTCGTTTTTCGGGGAGACCGTGATCCAGTCGACCCAGCCGGGCACAGGCAGTGTGCCGTTCGTCTCGATGCAGAGGAAGCGGGCGAATCCCTGAAACAGCGGTTCGTCGTCGTGGAGCTGGAGCGCGGGTTCGCCCCCGGTCAGCACGATGATCGCGCCGTCATGCCCGGCGAGGAGCTTTTTCACGGCATCTTCCAGTTCGCCGCGCGTCATTTCCTCTCCGTGCGAATGGTCGGTGTCGCACCACGGGCAGGCGAGGTTGCAGCCGGAGAAGCGCACGAAAACGGCGGGAGCCCCGGCGAACTCGCCTTCGCCCTGGATGGAATAGAATATCTCATTGACGCGGTAGCTGTACATGCGCTTCAGTCCTCGTACACGGTCGGATCGGGGATGCCCGCCTCGCGGAACGCCTCGATGCGTTCGCGGCAGGTGCCGCATTTGCCGCAATGCTTTTCGCGGCCGTTGTAGCAGCTCCAGGTGAGGGAGAAATCGACGCCGAGCCGTGCGCCGAGCGCCGCGATCCGCTCCTTCGTCATGTTGCAGAACGGCGACAGGAGCTTCACCCTGCCACCGGTCCCCGCCTCGATCGCATGCGCCATGCCGTCGATGAACTCGGGCCGGCAGTCGGGGTAGATCGCGTGGTCGCCTGTGTGGTTGCCGAGGATCACGGCGGAACACCCGGAATCCTCCGCGAGTCCGGCTGCCGCCGCCAGCATGATGCCGTTGCGGAACGGCACGACGGTCGACGCCATGTTGTCCTCGTTGTACGCGCCTTCCGGGATGCTGCCGCCCGTTTTGAGCAGGGACGAGTGGAAGTATTTGCCGATGAAGTCGAGCGGGATCTCGAGGCGCGGGATCTCGAGCTTGCGGCAGATCGCGTCCGCAGCCGCCAGTTCGCGGGCGTTGTGCTTGGAGCCGTAGGAAAACGACACGGCAGAGACGGCGGAGAATTCGCGACGCGCCCACCACAACGCGGTGGCGCTGTCCATCCCGCCGGAAAAAACGACAAGCGCGTGCTGGCTGTTCATGCGGCCCGGTCTCCGTCAGATCTTGTCGCCGTGTTCGCGGGCGAGCTTGTTGATGGTCTGGAGGTCGAGCTTGCCGGACCCGAGCAGCGGGATGCGGTCGAGCTTGACGAAATCCGGCGCCTTCGGAATCCAGAGAGGCGGCACGTTCTTCTTCTGAAGCTCCTCGATGACCTTTTCGGGGACCAGGTCCGGGTTCGAGTAGAACACCACGAGGCGTTCGCCGCGTTTCGCGTCGGGCGCGCCGGTCACCGCCACGTCGTGCGATTCGCTGCCGATGATCTCGCTCACGGTCATCTCGACGAGCTCGTGCGGGACCATTTCGCCGGCGATCTTGGAGAAGCGCGATAGGCGGCCGGTGATCGTGATGTAGCCGTCGGAGGCCATCGTGGCGATGTCGCCGGTGTTGTAATAGCCGTTCTTGATGACCTTCGCCGTGAGTTCGGGTTCGCCGAGGTAGCCCTTCATCACGAGGCCGCCCTTCACGAGCATCAGGCCGGGCGTGTTCTCGGGCAGTTCCTCGAACGTGTCGGGATCGACGATCTTCACGTGGATGCCGGGCAGAGGCGCGCCGATGCTGCCGGGCCTGCCGCATTCGCGTCCGAGCGTGAAGATGGACGGCGCGAGGTTGATCGCCACGATGGGGGAAAGCTCGGTGCAGCCGAAGCCCTCGGTCACGGTCAGCCCGGTCATCTCCTTGACCTTTTCGGAAATGTCGCTGCGGAGCTTCTCCGCGCCGGTGATGATGAACCGGAGCGACTTGAACTGGCCCGGCTTCAGCTTGCGCATGTAGGTCTGCAGGAACGTCGGCGTGGCGATCAGCAGCGTGAGCTTGTCCTTCTCGACCGCGTTGCACACGCCCTGCGCGTCCAGCGGATTCAGCAGGAACGTCACGCGCGTGCCGCACAGGCTGGGCAGGACGAACCCGATCATGAACCCGAACGCGTGGAAGAGCGGCAGGTTGCCGACGGTCGTGTCGTGCGGCGTCCAGTTCACCGTGCGCCAGAAATTGAAGAAATTCGAGTTGAGGTTGTGGTGGGTCAGCATGATCCCCTTCGGCATGCCGGTGGATCCGCTGGAGAAGAGCAGCACGGCGTCGTTCAGGCTGTCGCGCCACGTCTTCGGCGCGTACTGGCACATGAGCAGACGCGAGGGAAGCAGGATGGCGTCGAGGATCGCCGTGTACTTGATGCTTTTCGTGATGTACGGACGGATGTCCTCCAGCAGGAACATCTCGGGCGTCGGCTTGAGTTTCAGCTTGTCGAGGAATTTCCGGCTCGTGAGGATGAGCTTGATGCCAGCTTTCTCGATGGACGCCTGGCGCACGGCCTCGCCCACGGAGTAGTTCAGGATCGCCGGGATGCGGTCGGCGAACAGCACGCCGTAGAGCACGATGGCGGCGTTCACGCAGTTCGGCAGGAGCACGCCGATGTATTTGCTGTCGTTCTTCTCGTCCAGCTGCCGGATTACGCGCGAGAAGATCAGCGCCTTGATGAGCGTATCCAGGTCCTTCGGCCCCTGTTTGTCCGCGTCCTTGTACATGCAGTGGAACGGATGGCGGCGCACCTGGCGCGCGAAGGCGTAGTGGATGGTGCGTTCGCTCGGGAAGCCCTCGCTCTCCACGTCCGCGCCCATCTCGGAGATGAGCTGGCGGAGCTGGAACGGCGTGATGTCCGGGCTGATGCGCTTGCCGATCGCCACCGCCACCGGGATCGGGAACTGGCGCGGCATGATGAAGTGGAACCGGCCTTTGTAGTACGGGAACATACTGCCCCAGAGCATGCCGATGCGGACCGGCAGGACCGGCACGTCGCGGTCGGCGGGAAGAATCCGCGAAAGCCCCTTCTTGAACCGCAGGATCAGGCCGTTGCCGGACACGCCGCCCTCGGGGAACATGCAGATCAGTTCGCCGTCCTGAAGCAGCTGCTTCGTCCTCTGCATGAATGCCTGCATCTTCTTCGGGCCGGGGCCGGGCACCTCGATCACGCCCATCCGGCGGAAGAGCGGCCCCCAGAACTTCATGTGGTAGAACTCCGTGTGCATCATGAAGTGGATCTTCCGCTTCGTGATCGCCATCATGATGAACGAGTCGAACACCGAAACATGGTTCGCGACGAAGACCGCCGGGCCCGTCTTCGGAACATTTTCCTCCCCGTCGAACCGCTCCACGAAACACGTGTGGCGCAGGATCATGATGATGAACTTAAAGACCTCGTACGGGAAACAGACCAGCAGGACGGCCCACACGAGAAGGACCGCCGCAAGACAGCTCAGGACAATAAGCAGTGTATTCAAAGGAGGGGACTCCTGAAGATCGTTGGCAATGGTTGAAGTTTCCGGACACGATCCGACCGCACGGAACGCATGCGCCGGCCTGGTATATCTATATAATATACCACGTTTTCGCCGGGGAATCAACCCGGATTCGCAATTATTTTGCCGCCGAACTGTTTAAAAACGCCAGATGCATCGTTTTCGTGCGCTTTTTCCCGAGCGGCGCGCTGTATTCGATTACCAGCGACATGCGCGGCGACTCCGGCGTCCCGAAATGCTCCACGGAGAAATTGATGTCGTTCGGATCGTCCGAGACGGCAAGCCCGCCGCACCGTCTCAGCATCGGGCCGAGACGTTCCACCTCGCCGCGGTTGTTCCAGATGCAGCCCTGCGGATGTCCCGGCGCATAGTGCCGCATCAAGCCGGACGCCCAGGCGTCGCCGATCATGATCTCCAGCGGCCGACCCGTTCTTTCCTCATACAGGCGCGACATATCCGCCGCGAATTGTTTCGCGGGGAAGTTCTTGCGGTTGGTGGAATGCACCGCCCCGGCGACAGCAACCCCGATCAGGCACGCGACGAAGAACGCGGCGATCTCCAGCCGGAACCACCATGTCTGCTTCGGCGTCCATTCCGCCGGGAACAGCGCCGTCAGCAGGATGCCGAGCGGGAAGAACAGCGGCACCAGCCACATCGCGCGGACCGCGCTGCCGGAGAGCCCGATCCCGGTCAGGACAAGCAGCGGGACGCCCATCATGACGGCGGCGAAAACAAATGCCTCGCGGCGCACCGGCACGGCTGGGACGCGGGGACGTTCCAGCCGTGCCGGACGACATGCCGCCCTCGCCAGCAGGAACATGCCGAGCGGGATCAGGACGACCAGGGCGGCGTTGCCGAGGATCGACAGCACCCCGGCGACATGCCGGTGAAACCAGGTGTCGTCCGGCGAAAACGCCATGCGTTCGGCCACGTATTTCTCCATCATCGCGAGTCCGCCGGTCAGCGCCCACATCATGTGCGGCAGGACCACGAGACACGCGCACGCGGCGGCGATCCACGGCCCCGCGCTCAGGATGAGGCGGCGGCGTTCCTTCGCGATCAGCAGAAACACCGCGAACGACAGGAAAAGCAGCACGGAATAATACTTGCAGAGGAAACACAGCCCGGAGCAGACGCCCAGCAGGATCCAGTCGCGGATCCGGTCGTGTTTGTACGCCCGGACGAAGCACAGCGCCGCCGCTGGCCAGAGCAGCAGCATCGGCAGGTTCACGTTGAACTCCGGCGTCGTGACGTTGTAGTAGAAGATGAACTGCGGCGCCAGGGCAGCCAGCGCGGATTCCTCCCGCCCGAAAAACTCGCGCGCCATGAAGTAAATGCATGCCATCCCGCCCGTCACGCACAGCTGGCTCAGCAGGTAGATCGGCCAGTCGGCGTGCCCGGTCGCGGACGCCGTCAGCCCGGCGATCCACCCCGTGAGCGGCGGATGCTTCGCGTTGCCGAGCGAGAACCCGCTGCCCCAGGCGGCGGCTTCAAGCGAGTCCAGCGGCAGGACGGTGTACAGCAGGCTCGGGACGAGCGTCCACAGCACGAGCTGGCACACGATGACGACGCCCAGGAATCGCACCACGGGCGGCATGTCGCGGACGGTTTGCGGGATCGTTTTCATGGGGAAGAACCGTTTTATCCGGGCTTACACAAAAAGAGCAGGCCGTTTCGGACCTGCTCCGTCAATGCTTTCGATGCTCAGTCGACCAGCTTGTTCAGCGGGAACTCCACGATGCCCGTGGCGTTCAGTTCCTTCAGCTGCGGGATCAGGTCGCGCACCACCTGTTCGTCCACGATGGTGTTCAGCGCGAACCAGCCCTTTTCGGAGAGCGGGGACACGGTCGGGCGCTGGAGCGCGGGGAGCTTCTTGAGGATGTTGTCGAGGTCCTTTTCCTGCACGTTGAGCATGAGTCCGACCTTGCCCTCGGCGTTCAGGACCGCCTTCAGCAGCATGGCGATGCGCTTGATCTTCGCGGCCTTGAACGGATTTGCCATCGCCTTTTCGTTCGCGATGAAACGCGTGGTCGTGGTGCAGAGCGTGTCGATGATCTTCAGGCGGTTCGCGCGCAGGCTGCTGCCGGTCTCCGTGATCTCCACGATGGCGTCGGCGAAGTGCGGCGGCTTGACCTCGGTCGCGCCCCAGGAGAAGTCCACGCGCACGTTCTTCACGTTGTTCGCCGCCAGATAGCGCTTCGTCATGCCGACGGCTTCCGTCGCGATGCGCTTGCCTTCCAGGTCGGCGGGCCCCTTGATGTCCGAATCCTCCGGCACCGCCAGCACCCAGCGAAGCGGATTGCGTCCGACCTTGCCGTAGACCAGCTCGCACACTTCCACGACGTGCGCGCCCGTCTCCTGGATCCAGTCGAATCCGGTCAGGCCGCAGTCGAGCATGCCTTCCTCCACGAACATCGCCATTTCCTGCGCACGCAGGAGCATGCATTCGATCTCGTCGTCGTTGATCGTCGGGTACAGCGAACGCGAATTGATCTCGATCTTGTAGCCCGCCTTCGCGAAAAGGTCGGTCGTGGCGGCTTCGAGGCTTCCTTTCGGAAGGCCGAGGATCAGTTTGTCGTCTTTATTTTCCAGCATAGCAGGGACTCCTCTATGGTTTGTTTCCTGAAACACAACGGAGTATATAATATACTGCATTTTTCATAAAATGAAAGCCGGAAACGGAAAAAACTGCCGATGCCCCCGAACCCTGCGGCAAAGATTCGTTGCCACGCGTTTTTTTCGCAATCCGCTCTTTTTTGGGAAGCGTTTCTGTTTGTTCGCCCGGATGGATTCTCAGCAGATGGGCAAAAAGACGATGCAGAAAGATTTGAAGGTGGCTGCCTGAAAACGTACCCACTCCCCGAAATTCTTTCCTGTCGGAATTTGTTCAGATGAAAAAAGGCCGCCGGGATTTAACAAATATGTCAATTGTCAAGGTAAATGCGCGTTTGTCATAGCAAATGCACAACCTCCCACGGGGGTGATGTCATCTCCTCTGCGGTTCAGAAACTGCCGTTATACCACATAAAAGTCAATCCTGATCAAAGTCTCCGTATCGGACGGACTGAACGTACCTTCCTTGTTTGTCAGACGAAACACACGTGCCCTCTTTGTCAGACAAAACGCCCCCTCCTGCTTTCCTCCCCCGTGCGTTTACTTTTTCAAATGGCAGGTAAAACGCCCTGTTATCTTTTTTTCGGGAAAAAACGAAAAACGGCTTGAAAAAAGTTATCCCGGCGGATATATTACTTAGAAGCCGGAACAAATGAGGTAATCATGCGCCGCCCGATTGAAAAGAAAAAACACTTTGAATTGCTCGACAGAGTGAAAGACAAGACTTCCTGCGCGACCAGCCCGGCGAAGTCAAACAGGAGCTGAACGGCCTGATCTTTCAACTTGAGCGGGACGGATACTTGAACTATCCGAATGCGGAAAAGATCGAGGGTGAAGATTTGTTTGCCCTGCGTGTAATCCAAACGGGAAATATACGCGTTTTTTACGTGTACGGTCTTTATGATGTAATCTATGGCATTCACGGCTACGTGAAGAAAACCGAACAAATACCCGAAAACGAACTGAAACAAGCACGAAAACTGCTGAGGCAGTTGATACAAGGAGGTTGCATATGAAGAAGAAAAGACAAGAGGACTGGACGGACGAGGAAAATGCCGCAAATATCGCAGAAATACTAGAACGTGCGAAAAAAGGCATCCGAAGTCAGGAAGAGCTGGAACGTGACGCGTATTTCACCGACCCGGCGAATGCGGAAGAGGTCAACGCCATGTTCGAACGTTTCCGCCTCAGAGAAGAGTTGTACAAAGCCCGCCGGGAAGCCAAACTGACCCAAAAAGAACTGGCACGGCGGATGGGAACAAGCCAGACCTATATCGCCGCGGTCGAACACGGCAAAAAAAACATCACGTTCTCCACGCTCGCGCGTTATGCCCGCGCCTGCGGAAAGAAAATCGCCCTCATTTAAGCACAGCCTTCTCTTCCGAGGAGTTTTCCGATGAAGAAACAACGCAGGATCAGCCCGGTGTTTCTAGTGTTTTTTATCCTCATCGGCATCATTTTTCTGAGTTTCGTTGCGGATTATTTCGGCGCGTATCTTCTCGGTGACGTTGTACCCAGGGAACAAACCCTCAACTATCAGTTGGAACAAATGCTCGGGATTGTTGCGGAAAAACTGCAGGAAACCGGAGAATTGCCGAAAAATCTGGACGACGTGAAATTCGAGAATCATTTTCTTGAGGAACGGTACAAGTCTGATTATGGATCGGGTCGGATCAAATGGTATATTCAGGGCGACAGATTAATCATCGAACATTCCGGCGATCCGCTCAAAAACATCGACCCGAAACGCAAGAAAATGAAACTGCCGCCTGAACTGATCCCGGAGGTGAAACCATGAAAAGGTCACTGCTCTTTGTTCTTCTGTGTCTGGTCGTGCTGCTCACGGGGTGCGGACGCATCAAACAGAAACTGAGCGGAAGCAGTTCGCCGAAGCCGCCGCCCAAAGATCCGTTCTACACGTACACGGGTAGTCGGGATTGGTATCGTTTTCCCTTGAAATATCCGTATCAGGTTTTGATGACCGACAATTGGGATGACGGGTCGTTGGAAAAATATGACGGCGGCAATATTGAGGATCCGAATAGATCTTCCCACTACGTCATGCTTGAAAACATCATCGATATTCATCTGCATGAAAACTATGTATTTTTCCGGAAAGAAGACTGGACATACGGGTATCTGCAATACAGCACCGGGGAGATCCGCCTGTTCGAAACGGAAGAGGAACTGAAGCGGGCATGTCTTCTGGGCCCAGACGATTTCAAGCCGCTGGAATACTATTACAAGCTGTTCGAAAGAGGTACGGTCATGTATCCGCCGCCGGATCCCTCGAAGAAGAAGGAAATCAGGTTCCATGTGATTTCGCATTTCCACGGCCTGGCGGTCAAAATGATTCCCGAGGCGGCGTATTCGAACGGGAAGCGCGGACCGGCCGTCATCCGTGTGATTTCCGGTGAAACCGGCGGAGAGATCGAGATCGAGACAGGAAAACTTCTCCAGGGGAATCTGTCTCAGGAAGCGCAGGACTGGATCGCAAAATGGCTGCCGCTGCACCGGGACGAGCTGCTTGAGATTTGGGAAACGCGGAAGCTGAAGGAGATTCCCCCGCTGGAATGAGGAGGCAGCCCGCCGTCAGGCGTGGTGCATCACCAGGTAGACGGTGTACGCGATGTACGCCGAGAGCAGCAGCGCGCCCTGAATCCGGTTGAGACGCTTGCCGAACATGCCGAAGAGGAACAGCGCTCCGGATGTGCCGAGCATGACCGCGAAATCCAGCCCGCGGATCGACTGTCCCATGAGCGGCGAGATCACCGGCACGATGCCGAGGATGCAGAAGACGTTGAAGATATTCGATCCCACGATGTTTCCGATGGCGATGTCGTTTTCGCCCTTCAGCGCCGCCACGAACGACGTGGCGAGTTCCGGCAGGCTGGTCCCGACCGCCACGATCGTCAGCCCGGTCACGGCTTCGCTGATGCCGGCCGCATTCGTGAACGCCACGGCGGCGATCAGGAACGACTTCGCGCCGAACACCAGCATGGCGACACCTCCCGCGACCGCGAGCAGCGCCAGCGGCACGCCGAGCGGCTTTTTCATGCTCTCCTCGACCTCGGGATCGACGCCGGAGTCCGACTCCGCCGCGCCCTCCGCCGCCTTCTTCGCCTCCTGTTTCTTCGACAGGATCACGTTCAGCGTGGTGTAGGTGAGGATGCACAGGAAGAAGAACGCGCCTTCCCAGCGGTTGATGCCGTGGCTCAGGAAATAGAATCCGGTCAGCGCGAGCACGGCGAACAGCATCACGGGCAGGTCGAACCGCTTCAGGTTCGCGTGGAACGGCATCGGGCGCAGGATCGCGCACAATCCGAGGATCAGCGCCACGTTGCAGATGTTCGACCCGACCACGTTGCCGAGACTGATGTCCGCCGAACCGCGCAACGCCGAGTCGATGCTCACGACCAGTTCCGGCGCGCTCGTCGCGAACGCCGCGAGCGTGAGGCCGATCACGAGGCGGGAGATATGCGCCTTCAGCGCCAGCGAGACGCCGCCCTTGACCAGAAACTCCGCCCCGTAGTACAGCAGCGCCACCCCGAGGACGGCAAGCCCGAGATTGCGGAAGAGATCAAGCATCGGCATGGTAAAACAAACTCCCGAAAAAAGATGAAACAGGTTGAGGTCCCCGCCCCGGACCGCCGGACGCCGCGGGAAACTTCGACCTCTTAATCTACACGTTTTTTCCCGGATTTCAAGTTTTTTCGGAAAAACGGCTTGCTTTTCCGCGTTCCGCATGATACTTTTATAGTCAAAGACAAACACACGCGGACACATTTACACGGAAAGGACCGGACACATGAGGATTCGCATCGCTCTTACAGCATTCTTCTGCATGGCGCTCGCCTGCGCCGTCTTCGCCCAGTCCCGGACCGGACAGGGCGCGTCCGGCGGTTCGCGCGGCGGCCTCCTGTCGTCCGCCGGCTCAGGCTCCGGCAAAACGACCGCGAAAACGTCCGGCGGCAGGGGCATTTTCGACATCGCGCTCTCGTCCGACACGGGGAAGAAGCAGGGCGGCACGGTCGCGCCCGCCGCGGGCAGGACCACCGCCACCGCCTCGCCGTTCGGCACCACCTCGCCCCGTACGAGATCCTCCTCGGCGCGCCGCTGGAAGACTGCCAGCAAGATCGCCGAATGCATCCGCGCGAAGGCGATCCCGTCCAACACCAACCTCACGTTCTCCGGCACCATCACCGACATCGTCACCGACGGCCGCTACGTCATCCTCACGATGTTCGATTCGGTCGAGACGACGGCGGAGAACGGCGCGAAGGGCGACGTCCCGGTCACGTATACCGTCGTGCTGGACGCCGAATCCGTCGCGGGCGACAAGAACATCAAGGAAGGCGGCAAGAAGAGTTTCACCGTGGACAGCAATTACGCGTACCTCGTGTGGAACGATTCCGGCTGCACGGTCCGCGCGGTCGACAATGCCCTGACCGAGCCGGACCCGGCCCCGGCTTCCGGCACGAAGAAACGCTGAGTTCTCCCTCGATCAAGCACAGAAACAGCCTCCGGAAACCGTTGCGATTCCCGGAGGCTTTTTCTGTTCGGGTCAGGTCGGACTGAGCTCAGTCGGCCGGGGAGATGCGGTAGACGCCCGCGTCGTGGCATTTGAGGGTACGGGAGAAGGAGCCTTCGAACGTGCCGAGGTCCTTGCCTTCCCACAGGTCGCGGACTTTTGCCTTTTTTCCGATGCCGAGTTCGGCGAAGTCCACGGAGACTTCCGCCGTGTCCTTGACTTCCACGTCGAACGCGTCGTCGGTCAGGACGAGGAACTCGATCGTGCCGCCCTGCCGCTCCATGCCGTCGGCGAGGACGCCGCGCGCGGTGAGCGTGTCGTAGCCTTCCGGACGGTCATAGATGATGACCGAGGCGGCGTGCGTGCCGATGCCGTCGATCTGGCGGCCGTCGGAGGACTGTCCGACGCGGGGGTTGCCCCAGCCCGCCGTAGCGCTCTTCCAGCGGAGTTCGGTGAGCTTTTTGGTTCCGGCGGGACCGGAGAGGACGGGTTCGAGCCAGGCGGCGTGGTCGAAGTTGATGCCGTCGCCGCCGTCGGTCACGGCCAGCGCGAACGACTTCGAACCGCCGATGTCGGCCTTGATCTCCGTTTCGCGTATGCCGGAGCCGCCGACCTTGATGCTGTGGAATTTGGCCTTCTGGTAGTCGATATTGTGCGTGCCGGGCGTGGAGGCATTGAACAGCGCGACGTATTTGTCCTTGCTGCCGGGGACATCCGCCGCCCACACGAAGAGGTCGCCGAGGAGCTTCAGCGTCCAGTCGTCGAGCTTGGTCATGTCCGCGCCGAGGATGAGCGGGGACCGCGCGATCGACCACAGCGTGAAGCACAGGCGCTGTTCATCCTGCGTGAAATTGGTCTTGCGGTTGAACTGGATGATGCCGAACGGAAGCATGTCGGCGTCCGGCCAGGAGCCCTTGATGCGGTAGGGTTCCCAGCGGTGCAGACGGCCGAACATCCCGTACAGCGGCGACCAGCGGTCCCAGAAGTCGTCGGAGACGCGCCACATGTTGGCATGCTCGTCCGCGTGCTTGCCGTTCTGGATCGGGGTGTCGCCGGGGGAGAGGCTGAGGATGATCGGGCGGCCGCATTTGTCGATCGCCTTGCGGATCGCCTCGATCTCGGCGGTGGCGTACGGACGGGAGAGGTCGTCGATCTTGATGAAGTCAAGTCCCCACTCGGCGAACTGTTCGAAAAGGGAATCGTAGTATTCCTGCGCGCCGGGCTTGCTCATGTCCACGCCGTACATATCCTGGTTCCAGGGGCAGGTGCTCCTCATGTTCACGATATCCTGCGCACGGTAATTCGTGCCCTTCACTTTCGTATTCTCGCGGACAGCCTGACGCGGGATGCCGCGCATCAGGTGCACGCCGATCTTCAGGCCGCGTTCGTGCATGTAGTCGGCGAGCGGCTTCAGACCCTTGCCGTCCTTGGAGGAGGGGAAGCGCTCCGGTCCGGGGATGAACCTGCCGTATTCGTCCATGGAGAACTGGTGGCGGGCGTCGCTCTGGAATCCCTTCTGGTTGTCGTTGTACCACTGGTGGTCGATCACGAAGATGTCCCAGCCGTAGGGCTTCAGCAGTTTGACCTGGGCTTCCGCCTGTTCCTTCGCCTGCGCTTCGGTGAGGCTGAGGCCGAAGCAGTCGAAGCTGTTCCAGCCCATCGGCGGGGTCGGCGCCCAGTCGTGGAAATCGGCGGCGGAGAGAGCCGCGCCCGCGAGCATGGCGCATGCGAGGGTAAGAGTTTTGAGTGTCGCTTTCATGGGAAACTCCCGGTTTGAGGTTGTATGAATCGGATAGCGGGCGGTTTTTGAGGTGGATTGAAGCCGTCCGGCAGTGTTTCGCCTTAATATATTCGAGACAGGTAATAAAGTCAAGTAAAAAAAACGGGAAAAAACGGGCGTGGATGAACGGATATTCCGTTTTGGCTTTCCGCAGGGCGTTTTTTAACGTTTCCCGAAACGATCATTTGTCCTGCACGCAGAGACGCGGCAACCCGGAAACGCGGTCGATGTGCCGGTCGACCGCTCCGCAGAACGCATCGCGGCCGGCGGCGATCACGGCTTTCGTTTTCGCACGGGTCAGGCCGGTGTAGACGGATTCGCGCGTCACGATGCCATGGTCCGAGCCGGACGGCGGCAGGAACAGCAAGATGTTGTCATAGTCGCTGCCCTGAGATTTGTGAATGGTGAACGCGTATGCCGGCGCGAATTGCGGCAGGGATTCCGGCGGGATACCGCTCCATTTGAACTCGGAGGCGGGATCGGGGAAGAAGACCAGCAGACGGTTCGCGCGGCTTCCGGCTTCCGACCGCCGGAGCGGACGGCCGTCGTCATCGGCGAACCACAGAATCCCGGTGTCGCCGTTGAACACGTTTGTGCCGTAGTCGTTCCGGAGGACCAGGAAGGTCTCGCCGGGGACGGGACCGCCTTTGTCCGGGAATCCGAGGATGGAGCGCGCGAGCCTGTTGAGCGCGTTTGCGCCGTACGGGCCGACGTTGAACGGCGTCAGGATGCGGAACCGCTCGAAGCGGTTCCATGCGGCGTCGACGGTGTCTTCGTCGCAGTACCGGACCGCGGCGGAGCCCTCTTTGTGAAGCCACGTGCCCGTTTTTCCGATCTCGTCCAGCAGGAATTGACGGAGCGCGTATTTCGGCGGGATGTCGCGGGAGACGACCGCCTCCCGGTTCGATTGCGTCATGTAATCCCAGGCCGTTTCCGCCTGGCCCTCATTGATCCGGTCCTTCATGAAGCAGATCTCGCCGCCCTGCTTGAATCGGCGGCTTTCGGTCAGTTCCGCGAGGCGGTCCGGCGCGGAGGCGCGCAGGATGGAACAGAAGTCGCCGAATACGGAACCGGGCTCGACGGAGGAGAGCTGGTAGCGGTCGCCCAGCAGGATGACCGACGCGTCGTCGGGGACGGCTTTCAGAAGGCTGACCATGAGCGACTGCGCGATCATGGAGCATTCGTCGACGATGAAGAGCTTGTAGCGGAGCGGGTTCTTCCGGTCGTGGCGGAACGTCCCTTCCTGCGGGTTCCAGGAAAGCAGACGGTGGATGGTGGACGACTGAATCTGCGCGATCTCCGCCCGGCGCGATTCGTCGCGCAGGTTTTCCAGCTGCTGGTCCAGCGCCTGTTTCATGCGCATCTGCGCCTTTCCGGTCGGGGCGCACAGGATCACGTCGGACGGACGTTCTCCGCGGAGCGCGAGGATGATGGACACGATGGTCGTCTTGCCGGTCCCTGGACCGCCGCTGATGACGAGGAATTTCGAGTTGACCGCGGCGGCTGCGGCGGATTTCTGTTCTTCGCCAAGTTCAAGGCTGGTGACCGATTCGAACGAAATGGATTCAGCCGGATGGACATCACGGGTGCGCGACCGCAGATAATCGCGCAGGAACAGTTCGTTCTGGAACGCGCGTCCGAGGTAATACAGCCCGTTTACAAGGAGCAGCGGAGCAGGCTGGAACGGTTCGCCCGATTCGGGGCGGAACTCCCGGAAAAGGCACGGATACGCATTCGGATCCGGCGGCCAGCTGCCGAGCCGGTCGACGAAACTGAAATCTGCCGTTTCGCCGGAATCCTGCGCGGCGGCGTCATCGTCCCCGGCGGAGAGGTTTTCCAGATAGTGCCGGAGCTTTCCGTGTGTGCCGATCCTGTCCGCGGGCAGCGCGATCTCCCCGTGCATGGACGCGGCGTTGGAAACGAGCGCGGCAAGCAGCGTCAATGCGGGATCGCCGTCCGCGTTTTCACCAATGAACCGCGCAAACGCGACATCGATATCGGCAAGCATGCCGCGTCCGCGGAGCTGATTCAAAAACTCGAAGATGGCCGTCATTCTTCCTTTCCTTTCCGGAACAGCGTCAGAAGGTTGTCGAGGCATTCCCGCGGCGGCAAGTCGAACCAGATGCCGTTCCGCGTCCCGCGTTTCAGTCCGCGCAGGAAGATATAGTAGACGCCGCCGAACGCATCGTGATCCATGCCGCGCTGACGGAGCATCTGAAGCAGGGCGGCCGCGTAGAGATAGGATTGCAGGACGTATCCGGCGTTCCCCATCGCGGCGCGGATGCGGTCGGGCGCGTAGTCCGCGTCGCTCCCGCCCAGCCAGTTCGTCTTCCAGTCCACGATGTAGTATTTGCCGTCGTGCTCGAAGACGAGGTCGATGATGCCGTTGAGGATGCCCTTTTTGTCGAAGACGATGTCCGCCCGTTCCACAAGAGTCCGCGCCTGCTCGGAGGCGGATGCGGACAGGATGCCCGTGATGTGCCTGATGTCGAGGCTCGCCGGGGCGTCGAGGAAAAACTCCATTTCCGGGACCATCCGGTCCTGTCCGAGCTCGGAGAGGGAGATCCCCATGCCCGGCAGAGGGATCCGAAGCGTACGGGAGACGCCGTCGGCGAGCTGCCGCGTCAGGGTCTCGTTTTCGGCATCATAGCCGAACTCCCGGAGGACGGCGGCGACCCGGTTCCGGACAGCTTCGGAGTCCGCCGGGATGCCCGGCTCCGCCGAGGCGAAAAGATCGAAATGTCCGGCGCAGGTTTCCAGCAGTTTGTGCGTCATGCTGCCGACGGTCGTGCCGCGCGGGAAGCTCCGGAACAGATTGACGTCGGCGGACGGCACATCCGGCGCTTCCCTGTCCGCATCAGGCTCCGCCACCTCGGAAAACGCGTCGTTGCGTTCATCCAGATCCGCCGGAGTCTCCGTTTCCGCGTCCGCCCGGTCGTTCAGGATGTTGTGGAACGCCGAGAAGCTCATGATGCTCCAGTCGTCGCGCACCTCGCCGGAGAATTCCGCCGCCTCAAGGCGTTCCGGCGCACCGTCCGGACGGAGCGGCCCGATGTCGTCGCGCATGCCGAAATGCCGCTCGAAGACGCCGTTCCGCCGGACATGGAACGCGCCGTCCGCGCCGTTTTCCGGTTCGTCCAGGCTCGTCCACCAGTCGGCGGCCGGCTGGGGTAGGAGATCCTTCGTCGAGGAGAAATAACCGGCTTTCCACTGCCGTTCCACGAACGTCTCTCCGGCGGATTCCGCACCCGGTTCCGACGCGGCGTGCCCGTGCGACATCAGGAGGACGCCCTGCGCGGACTTCGTGAAGTTGGTGGCGTTGCCGCCCGGTTTCGCGAGCTGCCGGGTGTAGAGATAGGTGACGAGGGACGCGCGTGTAAGCGCCACATAGAGAAGGCGCAGGGAGCTGCGGAATTCCTCGGCCTTGGCGGTCGTCCCGCCGGCGTCGCTCAGCCCGAAATCCAAGATCGTTTCGCCTTGCTCCGGCGAGGCCGCCTGACCAGCCTGCGCCGCCGTGTTGATCCGGTACGCGATCTGCCTGTTCTGCATGTATCTCCAGTCCCTCATGGCGGGATACGGGATGAATACGACGGGGAACTCCAGGCCCTTCGCCGCGAACATGGTCATGATCTGCACCGAGGCGGAATCCCGGTCGAGGCGCAGCTGGTCGGGATTCTCTTCGGAGCCGCCCGCGTCGCCGCTGTCCGCCCGCCCCTCGATGATCGCGTTCAGGCTGTTGCAGACGTCTTCCGGCAGAAGGTGTTCCTCCGACTCCTTCCGGTAAAGCAGCTCCATCAGCTGCACGAGGTTCGTGATCACGCGTTCGCCGTTGAACTCGGACAGGATGTGTCCGCGCGGAGAAGCGCCCCGGAACGGCGTATCCAGAAATTGCAGGAAGGCGGCGGGGAATCCGGACCGCGCCCAGACCATGCCGCAGTCCGCCAGCTGTTTCATGAGCAGTTCGGCCCATGCCGGATTGGCGGCGGCGTCCGCGGCGGAAATGCGGAAGAACGGGGAGATCATCAGCCCGCGGACGGACCGCATGTCGGGATGCAGGAAGCACCGGAGCAGGAGGAGCATGAGCTTCGCCTCGTCCGTGGCGTAGACTTTGCCGGATTTGCACGCGGACGCGGCAATCCCCTCCCGGTTCAGCATTGCCACGAATCCGGCGCCCTCCTCGTGTTTCTGCACCAGGATCGCGATGTCGGACGCGCGGAGCGGTCGCGACACGGGCGTATCTCCGCTGTCTTTTTCCAACACCCGGACGGGGCAGTCTTCGGACAGCAGGTAGCGGATTTCGCGGACGATGCCCTCCGCGATCTGATACGCGCACGCGTCCTTGCTGCCGATGTAATGCCGGAGGCGCAGGCTTCCGCCCGGATTGTCCGGGAAATCCCCGTCGCCCTTCCCCGACGCGATCGAAACGAACGGGATGTCGGCCTGCAGAAACACGCCGTCGGTCGTGTGACCCTCCTCCAGTTCGCCGTCGCCGAACATCCGGTTGACGGCTTCGATCATGGAGGGCGAGCTTCTGAAGTTTTTCGTGAGGGTGAACCGGGCGTCCGCGGTCTTTTTCGCCCGCAGATAGGTGTAGATGTCCGCGCCTCGGAATCCGTAGATGGCCTGCTTGGGGTCGCCGATCATGTAGAAAAGATTGGGGCAGCCCTTCGGGAAACACTTGTCGAAGATACGGTACTGGATCCGGTCGGTGTCCTGGAACTCATCCACGAAAACCGCCTGATACCGCGCCCGGATCAGCTTCGCCAGGCCGTCGTCCGCCTGAAGCGCGGCGTCCAGGTCGCGGATCATGTCGTTGAACGACATCGCGCCGTCCTTCTCCATTTCCGCCGGAAGCCTGTCCCGGACATAGCGGTACGCGTCCCGGTAAAGCGTCTGCGTTTCGTTCAGCTGCTCGCCCTCGGCGGAATCCCGGTCGACCGGCTCCGAAGCGAACTTCGCGGCACGGGACAGATCGTCGAACGATCCGGCTTTCCGGGCGCCGTCTTCATAGAAATGCTCCCGGCAGAACGCGCGCACCAGACGGTCCCTGTACGGGGATTCATCCGGGACCAGCTCGACCTCGAAACCCTTGCCGGATTTGAGGGCGAACTCCCGGAGCATCTTCTGGCAGAACCCGTGGATCGTGCTGACGGTCATCTCGTCGATCGAGCTGACGGCGAGCTGAAGCAGGATTCTGGATTTCAGGTCTTCGGACGGAGTGAAAAGATCGGGGTGATACGCTCCGGCGGCATCCGCCGAAGCTGATTCCGGCGCCGGGATCAGCTTGGCGAGCTCTTCGTTCAGCAGGGTCAGGATGCGCGCCTTCAGCTCGTCCGCGGCGGCGTTGGAGAACGTCGTAACGAGGATCTTCCGCACGGGGACCCCTTGCAGGATCAGGCGCAGGATGAGGTGCGTGATCGTGTAGGTCTTGCCGGTCCCGGCGCTCGCCTCGATCAGGTATCGGCCGCAGTCGATGGGATAGTCGGAGATGTTCATGCTTTCCCGCCTTTCCCGCTTTTCCCGCTTTTCCCACCGCCGGAGAAGACAACCGCGCCGAAGAACGCTTCGGCAAGGGCTTCGACCAGCACGCCGGACGGCATTTCGCCGCCGAAGAACATGCCGAATCGCACCACGTCCCCCTTGGAATTCTGACTGCCGGTCCAGTCGCTTTCCGCCGCGCCCATGCTCCCGGTCTGGTACAGTTTGCAGGACGCTTTCGGGAAGAACGGCAGCGGAGTGTACATGCCGGCATGGTACAGATACAGGAGGCGCTTCACGGCCTGTTCCGCATCGGTCCGTTCCATCGCGTCCGCCTCCAGAAATGCGGCGGCACCTTTCTTTTTATCGAAATACACGATCCGGGTCCGCGTCTTCCGGCTGAGGTTCGCCCGGAGGTGCCGGATCACCGGTTCGACCAGCAGTGAGCCGGAAATGCTGTCCGTCATGCACGGGAACGCCTGAACGCAGGTCCCGTCCGGATTGCCGGTCGGGGACACCTTCGCCTCCGCCAGGATCAGCGTGGTGCGGAATGTGCCGGAAAGGACGTCCCGGAGCTCCGCGCCGGATTTGCCCGCGTCCGCCTCGGTATACTCGAAAACACGTTCCTCCTCCGGAAGGATTTCCGTTCCGGCGGCCGTGACGGATTCGATCCCGCCTGCCAGTTCGACGATCTCCGTCCAGTCCTGCCAGTCGTCCTCCGTCTGCGTCAGCGGGACGGCTCCGTTCAGCTTCATCCGCTTCAGGCAGATGCGCTTCAGTTCCGCCCGGTCCGGTTCCGGCGTCTCCAGATACATCCGGAGCAGTTCTTTCTTCCGATCCCAGTCCAATTCGCCCTCGAACATCTCCGAATCCTCCGGCGACGCATTTCCGTACACGGTCACGGCCGCGCCAAGCCCGTTCTTCACAAATGTCCCGGCGGGATTGCGGAAGAACCCCTCCAGCGTGTCGGGATCGACTCTCCGGATGTGCTCCTGCGCGGCTTCCCCGCCGCCGGGCGCGGGTGGACGGATCCCCGGCTGAATATGGTACAGCGGCAGCTGTTCCCGGCTTCGCGCCGGATCCGCGATCTGTTTCGCGGCGGCGAGCAGCGTCGTCGAATACGACTGGTTCACCGCGCCGGACCGGAAGAGCCCGGTCGAAAAGGCGTGGATCGGCTCCTGGAGCTCGACGAAACTGTTTTCGCCGAATTCCTGCGTCAGATAGTTTTTGAGCTCGTCCACGCATGCGGACGGCGGCTTCTCCTTGCGGTCGTGGTTGTCCCGCCCGATATAGCTGATATACAAATATTTCCGCGCCGCCATGATCGTGTCCAGAAAAAGCTGGCGCGATTCGTCGCGCCGGAGCGGATCGCCCGGCTCGCGTCCAGCGGCGGATCCGTCTTTCCCGGCGTCCCGGTACTGCTGCATGAGGTCGAATTCGCGGTTGTCGTCCTCCTCTGGGAACGTCCCGTGGTCCATGCCCAGCAGCAGGATCGCGTCGGCGGGGATGCTGCGCATGGGGCGCAGGCCGCAGAACGTGATCTTTCCGCGCATGAATCCCACGGTGTTGTCTTCCGGCCGGACGTGCTTGTCCTGAAGATAGGCAAGCACGATCCCGCTGGTCAGCGGCACGTCGGCGGCGTCGGCGTCCGTCAGGAGCCGGAACCACGCGCTCAGCACGCTCTGGAGCAGGATTTTGAGCTCGGAATCTTTTCCAAAGAGATACCCGGCGGCATCGGTCAGCATGACCTCCCAGTCCCGGAACGGAACGCCGCTGCGCTCGCGTCTCCGCATGGATCGGGCGATCTCGTGCAGTTTCGAGGTCAGGCCGATGAATTTGCCCAGCAGGTCGGCGCGGCCGCCGTCGAATCCCGGCACGGGGAAAATCTCATTGCCGCCGCCGATCCGGTACGGAACCGCGGGATCGGCGTCCATGGCGTAGTCCAGCAGCATCCGGTCGAATCCCGTCCGCCAGCTGTTTTCCGGGAACGCCGCGCCGCCGGAAAGCCTGTGTTCGTCCGCGTCCCAGCCCCAGCGGATGCCCGCCCGCATCGCCGAGTTCATGCAATATTGGCAGTCGTCCGCCGTAAGTCCCCATTGCGCCTGAAGCTCCCGGTCCTGCATGATCCCGAACACGTCGGACGCGGCGAAATCCCCCTTGAACAGGGCAAGCGCCTTCATCAGGGTGCTGTACGACGGCAGGCGCTCGGTCTGCGGACGGTCCGCCACGGAGACGTCAAGCCGCGCCGTGTCGTGCGAGTGGTTGAACACGGCGTCCACCAGTGGGGCGTATTCCGAGGGGGACGGCGTCATGATGAAAATGTCCTTGATCGAAAGCTCCGGGTCTTCGTCCAGGCAGTGCAGGATGAAATTGTGCGCCGCCTCGACCTCGCGGAACGCCGAGTAGCAGCTCCGGATCTGGACCGAACGGCAGCCGGTTCCCGCTTTCTTTGCGGGCGCCTGCACGCCGCGCGGCCGGATGTCCCGCCGGATGCGGTCCTGAAGCCGGTGCAGGACCGTGTCGTCCTCCGGCACGGGGCGTTCCTCCGCCTCGTAATCGTAGTCCGTGTCGCCGTCCCAGTCGCCGGTCCCGCTCAGCAGGACGCGGCTCTGCATCGCGAACGACGCCACGAGCGGATTGTGCTGGAAATACAGGGTCTCCATGTCCGCCCGGAGCCGGTCCGGGTCCTGCCCCTCGTGGAAATAGCGCGCCAGAAACTCCTTCAGCTCGTCCTTCTCCCGGCGGACGTCCTCCATGAAGAACGTTTTTCCAGGGACCAGATGATACAGCGTGACGGACGCGCCCGCCGCGCTGAAGCGTTCCAGGCACCGGAGCACGGCGGGCGGCAGCTGCGAGAACCCGAAGATGCGGATCGGGCCGGCATGGTCCGCACCGGGAACCGGATCCGGCTCGCCGCGCAGTATCTTCCCGTACACCGCGGCGAAATGATTGCCCTTCCAGTCGTCGCCCGCGACGCGCCGCCAAAGTTCGCCCTGCCAGGCCGCGGCCGGTTCCTTCTCCAATCCGGGCGGGATCAGCCCGTCTTCCCAGGCGTTGATCCAGTCCGGGCGGTACAGGACGTATTTGTCGTAGAGGCTTCCGAGCTGACGGGAGAGTTCATACAGTTTCTTCGCGTCGCCGTTGACCCAGCGGATCAGTTCGGGGAACACCCTTTCCGAGTCGCGTTCCAACAGGATCCGGTACACGCGCCAGCCGATCGTCTTTTCGTCGATGTTCAGGCGGGCGGGATTCCGGGGCGTGAACCGCCGGAAGACCGACATCAGCGGCAGGAATTCGATTTGCGCTGTCACCTCGTGCCTGTGCGCGAACCGGAGCGAAAGATACCGTTCGATGCTCCGGTTCGGCACGATGACCGGGATCCTGCGGAAAAGGTCTTTTCCAGCCCGGATTTCCGCGTAGATACCGTCGATCAGGAGATCCGCCAGATCGTCCATGCGGGTCCTGCGGCAGACGACGGGCTTTCCGTCAAAATCCATTTCCGGCTGATTGGTCATCATATTGAGGAGGCTTTTTCTTTCCTGTCCCGGTTTCGGGGGGGTCTGTTATTTCATAACAGGAATATAATGGGAAACGGAGGAATATCAAGCCGCAAAACCTCTTTTTTCCGCTTTTTTTGCCGGAAACCCGCCGGAAACGGCGCGGCGGACTGGAAACGGCCTGAAGCATGAAGTATATTATACCATGATGAAAACACGGGAAACAAAGCAGAACGAACTTACGAAGGCCGGACTGGTCCTGATCTTCCTGCGCGGCAGCAAACGCTGGTTCGCGCTCGCCGCAATTTTCACCTCGCTCGTGTCCCTGCTGGAACTCCTCAATCCGCAGATCATCCGGTTCACCGTGGACTCCGTGCTGGGCGGGAAGGAACCGGATTCCGGCGGACTGCTCGCGCATCTGCCGGGTCTCATGGGCGGCGTGGAGTTCATCCGGGAGCACCTGTGGGTGTCGGCGTGCGCCGTGCTTGCCGTGTCGGCGGCCTCGCTGCTGTGCCGCTATCTTTTCCAGCTCACGAACGCGGTCGGCGCGGAGACGCTGGTGGAGACGATGCGGAACAGCCTCTTCGGGCACATCCAGAACCTGCCGTTCGCGTGGCACATGACGCACCAGACGGGCGACATCATCCAGCGCTGCACCTCGGACGTCGACATGGTGAAGCGGTTCCTCTCCGAACAGCTCACGGGCATCTTCCGCATCGTGATCCTGATCGTGCTGTCGCTGTGCTTCATGTTCGGCATGAACGCGCGTCTGGCGGCGCTCGCGTCGATCGTGATCCCGCTGGTCGTGGGGTCGTCGGTCATTTTCCACCGGAAGATCGCCTCGAAGTTCCGGGAATGCGACGAAAACGAGGGGAAACTCTCGACCATCGTGCAGGAAAACCTGACCGGGGTGCGCGTGATCCGGGCGTTCGGGCGCGAGCAGTACGAGGTCGCGAAATTCGACGCACAGAACCGGTATTACGTCTCGCTGTGGATGAAACTGGGGCGCGTGCTGAGCCTCTTCTGGATGACGGGCGACCTGATCGGCGCGCTGCAGGTGCTGCTCCTGCTCGTCTGCGGCTCCGTCTTCGCCATCCGCGGCGAGCTGACCGCCGGCGAGTTCATCGCGTTTCTCTCCTACAACGGCATGCTGATGTTTCCGATCCGCCACCTCGGACGCATGATCTCCGAGCTGAGCAAGGCGGGAATCTCCCTGAACCGCATCCGCGAGATCATGGCGGCGCCGGAGGAATCCGACCCGCCGGACGCGCTCACGCCGCCGCTCGACGGCGACATCGTGTTCGACCATGTGAGCTTCGGCTACGAGGGCTGCCCGGAGCTCCTGCATGATATTTCGTTCAAGGTCCCGTCCGGCACGGTGTTCGGCATCCTCGGCGGCACGGGCAGCGGCAAGTCCACGCTGATGCATCTGCTGTGCCGTCTGTACGACCTGAAACCCGGCAGCGGCTCGATCTCCGTCGGCGGCGTCGACATCACGAAGATTCGCCGCGACCACCTACGCAAAGGCGTCGGGATCGTGCTCCAGGAGCCGTTCCTCTTCTCGCGCACCATCGCGGAAAACATCGGGATCGCCGTGCCCGGCATCGGCATGGACACCGTCCGTGCCGCCGCCCGAACCGCCTGCGTCGAGGAGACGGTCGACCGGTTCAAGGACGGCTTCGACACGACCGTCGGCGAACGCGGCGTGACGCTTTCCGGCGGGCAGAAACAGCGCACGGCGATCGCGCGCCTGCTGGTCGGGCGGTCTCCGGTCATGATCTTCGACGACTCGCTGTCCGCGGTCGACGCGGAGACCGACGTGAAGATACGCCGCGCCCTGAAGCACGATTTCCGGGGGCGCACGGTCATCCTGATCTCGCATCGCATCGCCACGCTCATGGAGACTGACCGCATCCTCGTGCTGTCCAACGGGCGCATCGCCGAGACCGGGACGCACGATGAGCTCATGCGGCGCGACGGCATCTACCGCAGGAATTACGAATTGCAGATGAAGTCGCCGGAAGACGAGGACGACGCGCCGACAGCAACAGTGTCCGCGCCTCGAAACGCGGAGGTGTGCCGTGAATAACGCTCCGCTCCGCGAAAACGAATCCAAACGCCCCCGCCTGCCGTGGTTCGGCATCCCCGCGCTCGTGCCGTTCCTGAAGCCGTTCCGGCGGCCCATGACCCTCATGGTGATGCTGTGCCTCGCGGGCGGCTGCCTCGACATTTGCCTGCCGCTCTTCCAGCGCTACGCCATCGACCATTTCATCACGGGTGAAACGCTCGACACGCTGCCCGCGTTCATCGCGCTGTACCTGCTCTTCGTCACCGGGTCGTTCGTGCTGAACTACGGCGCGTTCTACCACGCGTTCTTCATGGAGATGAACGTGTCGCTGGAACTCCGCCGGGCCGCGTTCAACCACCTTCAGACACTGTCGTTCTCGTTCTTCAACCGGAACAGCGTCGGGTACATCCATTCGCGCGTGATGAGCGACACGGAGCGCATCTCGTCGCTGGTGTCGTGGCACGTGATGGAGGCGGTCTGGACCCTCATTTTCATGTTCGGCGCGCTCGCGATCATGTTCTCCATCAACTGGAAACTCGCGGCGGGCGTGAGCCTGGTCCTGCCGGTCGCGGCACTCGTGATCGTGGTCTTCCAGCGGGCGCTCTTCCACGTCAACAAGAAGATCCGCGAGCTCAATTCGCGCATCACGGGGGACTTCAACGAGGGCATCACGGGGGCGCGCACGATCAAGACGCTCGTCGCCGCCGAACGCATCTGCGGCGATTTCATGAAGGACACGCGCGAGATGAAGCGCACCTCGATCCTCGGCATGCACTTCCGTTCGCTCTTCACCGCCACGGTGTCGTTCGCATCCTCGCTCGCGCTCGCGATCGTGCTGTGGCGCGGCGGACTGCTGACGCGCGAGGGCGTGATGGAGATCGGCACGCTGTCCATGTTCATGTCCTACGCGATCAGTATGATGGAGCCGTTCTTCTGGATCTCGTCCGCGGTGTCCGAGCTGATCGCGGCGCAGGTCAATATCGAACGCTTCTCGCGCCTCGTGAACACCGCGTCGGACGTGGCGGACACGCCGGAGGTCACGGAGAAGTACGGCGACGCCTTCCGCCCGAAACGCGAAAACTGGGAGCCTCTGCACGGCGACGTCGAGTTCCGCGACGTGTCGTTCCGCTACCCGGACGGCGACGAAACGATCTTCGAGCATTTCAGCCTGAAAGTGCCGCAGGGATCCAGCGTGGCGCTGGTCGGCGAGACGGGCGCGGGCAAATCCACGCTCGTAAACCTCGTGTGCCGGTTCTTCGAGCCGACCGCCGGACAGATCCTGATCGACGGACGCGACGTGCGCGAACGCTCCCAGCTCTGGCTGCACAGCCACATCGGATACGTCCTGCAGACACCGTACCTTTTCTCCGGCACCGTCCGCGAAAACCTTCTGTACGGCAACCCCGACGCCACCGAGGAGCAGATCGAGCTCGCGATCAAACGCGTTTCCGCCGACCGCGTCATCGCGCGCATGGGCAGCGGCCTGGACAGCCAGGTCGGCGAATGCGGCGACCTGCTCTCCACCGGCGAAAAACAGCTGATCTCATTCGCGCGCGCCATCCTCGCCGACCCGCGAATCCTGGTGCTGGACGAGGCGACGTCCTCGGTCGACACCGTGACGGAAAAGATGATCCAGGACGCCATCAGCGAAGTCACGCGCGGCCGCACGTCGTTCGTCATCGCGCACCGTCTCTCCACCATCCGCAGCGCCGACATGATCCTGGTCATGAAGGACGGACGCGTGATCGAACACGGCACGCACGCCGAACTGATGCACGCCCGCGGGTATTACCACTCGCTGTACACGAAGCAGTTCGAGCTCGAGGCGGTGAAAGACCTGTCCGTCTGATCCGCGGACGAGCTGGCAGGAGTTCTTCCGGAATCACGGGAAAAACGCGCCCGCGGGTTGCATTTCTACGCATTTCAGTGTATATTTTCCGCATGCTTGTCCTGATATTATAATCGCGATCAACAGGAGATTATCGCTTATGAAACCCATCCGGAAAGCCGTGATCCCCGCGGCCGGCTTCGGCACACGGTTCCTGCCGTTCACCAAGGCGGTCCCGAAGGAGCTCGTGCCTGTGGTCGACAAACCCGTTATCCAGTACGTGCTTGAGGAAGCCGCGGCGTCCGGCATCACCGAGGCCGCCGTGATCGTGAGCGACGGCAAGGACGCGATCCGGCATCATTTCGCCCCGGTCCCGGCGCTGTACGACCGCCTGAAGCACGATGGCAAACTCGACCTGCTCGAATCGCTGGAGGCGATCGACGGCATGATGCGCCTCACATACATCACCCAGACCGAGCTCAAGGGACTTGGCGACGCCGTCCTCCGCGCGGAGGAGTTCGTCGGCGGCGAACCGTTCGCGATCCTGCTCGGCGACACCGTGACCACGTCGTCGTGCGGCGTCCCCGTGACGCGCCAGCTGATCGACGCGGTAATGAAGGCGGGCGGCTCCGTGACCGCGCTCGAACGCGTCCCGAAGGTCCTCACGAAGCGCTACGGCGTGATCGACGGCACGGACGAGGGCGACGGTCTGTTCCGCGTGAAGACGTTCGTGGAGAAGCCCGCGCCGGAGGAAGCGCCGTCCAACCTCGCCATCGCGAGCCGATACGTGATGACGCCGGAGATCTTCGGGTTCCTGCACAGCGGCAAGCCCGGCAAGGGCGGCGAGATCCAGCTCACGGACGCCATGCGCGCGTTGTGCAAGGTTCAGCCGATGTTCGGACTGGAATTCCGCGGACGCCGCCACGACATCGGCAGCAAGCTCGATTTCGTGAAGGCGACGCTCGAATTCGCGCTCGCGCGCCCGGAATTCCACGACGCGCTCGCCGACTGGCTCAAGGGGCTTGAAATATGACCTCGACGGCGGGCTTTCCGGCGAAACTCCGAAACACGCTCCGGCGGATCGATCCCCTCCCGGATCCCGCCCGGCCGCTGTTCCGTCCGCTGCCCGCCGAACTCATCCTCTGGCTTGTCTTTGCCGCCGTCACGCTCGTGGCGGTGTGGTATCACGAACCGTGGCGCGACGAGGCGCAGGCGTATCTGGTCGCCCGCGACAACACGCTCGCCGAACTCATCCTCCACATGAAGGACGAAAGCCAGTTCCTGCTCTGGTATCTCTTCACCTGGCCGTTCGCCCGCCTCGGACTGCCGATCTTCGGGATCAACCTGCTGCACTGGGCGCTGTCGTGCTCCACGGCATACCTGATCGTGCGGCGCGCGCCGTTCCGGTTCCTCACGCGTGCCGCGCTCGTTTTCAGCATACTCTTCGCGTTCGAGTTCACCGTGGTCGCGCGCCATTACGCGATCGGCGTTTTCCTGCTCACGGTCCTGTTGACGAACTGGCGCGAACGCTTCCGGCGTCCGGTCCTGTACGCGTGCGGGATCGCGCTCTGCGCCCAGTCGAATCTGCCGGTCTGGGCGTGTTTGGGCGGGCTGTGCTGTGCGATCGCCTATGAGGTGATCGTGCGTCGCCTGTGGTCGCGCCGGGTGTTCGCCTCCATGCTGATCTGCGCCTTCGGATTCGCGCTGGCGCTGGCGAGCATTTTCAACGGATCCGGGTTCGGCTCGCCGTATGTGGGGAAACGCGGCGATGCACTGGCGAAACTGGCGGTATCGGAACGGCTGCAAACTTCGTTCGACGCGATCTCGAACATGGTCTATCTGCCCGTCTGGCTGTGCGTCGTGTGCATCGTGCTCGGCGCGCTGTATTTCATCTGGAAATCCATCCCGGCGTTCATCTGTTTTTTCATGTCCGTCGGGCTGATCGTCGCGCTTCAGATCGTCGGCGGATTTCACTCCATCCGCCATATCGGGTTCATGCTGATCGGGACGGTCGCCGCGTGCTGGATCGCCGCCGTAGACGATGCGCCCGGCCTCCATGTTGTGTTCCGGCTGCCGGCGCGGATTTCAACCTGCCTGAACGGCGCCGCCGGATGCACGGCCGCACTGATCCTGACGCTTCAGGCGTTTGTGACCCCGTTTTTCTTTCTCTGCGAAATCCTTTATCCCTTCTCACACGGACACGCCGCCGCGAACTTCATCCGCGCCAACATCCCGGAGGACGTCCCGATGTTCTGCTTCACGGCGCGCTCGAACGTCTCGGTCCTGCCGTGGCTGCCGGGCCGGAAGTTCTTCATCTTCGACCGGGGCGAATACGGCACATACTCGAAGTGGGGCCGCACGTTCGGGCTGTCCATGAAGGACATGGCGGACGAGGCGGCCGCCCGGCTCGAGCCGACGCAGCAGTACGGGCTTTTCGTGGTCGCGATGAACGAGAAACCGAACCTTTTCCCGCCGAACATGATCCTGCTGTACGATTCGCGCAAGAACGAACGGCCCGTGTGGGGTCCGTACGTGGAGGAGTTCCTGGTGTTCGCCGTCGTGCGCGAGGAGGACGTCGATATCTACCGTTTGCGGATGCCGCGCCGGAAATCAAGGCTCATGCAGGGACTCTGAATTCAGTTTTCAGTTTTCGACGAACGTCTGGAAGGAGTGGGGTGCGAGCGTCGTCTCCAGATACTTCCCGCCGAGCTTGAGCGTCAGACGGCGTTCCGCGTTCGCGCGGTTGCCCGCCACGATCACGTATTTCCCGGCAGGATTCCGGAAGACCATCACGGGCGTCTCCTCCGTGCGTCCGCCGAACGCGCCGAGCAGTTTGCTTCCGGCGGTCACGAAGTGGCTGTAATGCTTCACGGCGAAATATTCGGGCGTGAGCGTCGCGGTCTTCGCACGGGAATCCACGCGGATCAGGGCGTTCTGCTTCCAGCCCCACGCGCTCTCCCCGCGATCGCACAGGATCACGTTCCAGAACGTGTATTCCTCGCAGCCCTTGCCGAGGTAGTCGTTGATGATGCCGAAGGTGTGCTCCGCCGCGCGCCAGTCGAACGTGCCGCTGCCGCATTCGCTCTCCGTCTGCACGACTTTGAGGTGCGGATATTTGTTGCGCACCTGGGGGATGATCTGCGAGCCTTCCCACTGGAATCCGAGCCCGGTGAAGATGTCCCTGCCGTTCATCACGCTGTCGGACAGGATGCCGTCGACCTCCTCGAACCGGTTCGTGTTGAACGTGCCGAGGTAGAGCTCAACATTCGGGAATTTCGCCTTCAGCGCGGGCGCGAGGTATTCGGCGTTGAAGACCGCCGCGCCGTGCGGGGTCCACGGGCATCCGGGATATGCCGTGTAGCTGTAGGCTTCGTTCTGGTACATCACGCGTTTGACCGGGATGCCCTGCTTGCCGTATTCCTCAATGTAGCGGCAGAAATAGTCCGCGTAGGCTTTCAGATAGCGCGGGTCCTGAATGAAGAAGTCCTCGCCGGCGAGCCAGTCGGGGAACCTGTCGTGACGGCGCGCCTTCGGGTCGGAGTTGCGATGAAGCAGATAGTCCAGGCGGCGGTCCATCTTGTTGTAGCGGCTGCTCAGCACCGGATAGTCCTGGTTGATCTTCATCCAGGCGGGCGGGGACCACGGGGAACACCAGAACCAGAGGTCCGGGTTGTATTTCTGCGCGGCGTGCATGTACGGGATGATCGTGGAGAGGTCGCGCGTCATGTCGAAATACCGGAGCTCGAAATCGCCCGCCACCATGCTGGCGCTGTACCAGCTCCGGGCGTAGTCGTTCGCCCCGAGCGAGAAGCGTCCGTGCGTGTACTTCAGGTCGCCGTCAGGCGAGAAAATCCGCTTCAAGAGTTCAGTTTGCTTTTCTTCCGGCAGGACCTGCAAAGCGTCCCATCCGAGCTCGTTGAAGCATGTCCCCCAGCCCTTGAACGTCATGACGGATTCGTCGCCCTTCACGGAGACGACCGGCTGTCCTTCGGCAGTTTCCGAGGCAGAAATCGTGCTTTCCTTCCAGTAATCGCCGTCGGTGCTGGTGTACCGGGTGAACGTCTGCGCGGAAGCCGCGATAGAAATCAAAGCAAGAACAGTGATGCCGAGGTGTTTCAAGGTATGGTTCATGGCCGGGGATTCCTTTCCGGTATTCGAACTTGTTGTTGAGGAATACGATTCAATGTAGCATATCTTTTCCGGTTTTTCAAGGCGGAGAATATGCTTTTTATTCGTTTTGAGCTTGCTTTTTCAGAAACCGAATTCGGCGCAGGGGAACGGCGATTCGAAGCGGAGGAGTTCGGATGTGAACGGATGCCGGAACTCCAGCACGGCGGCATGGAGCGCCTGCCGGCGGAATCTCAATAGTTTGAGGTCGGCTTCGTTCATTTTTTGTGTCGCGATCTTCAGGAAAAGACGTTCGTCCGGGCCGTAAAGCTTGTCTCCGGCGAGCGGGAACCCGAGGGAAAAGAGCGTGGCGCGGACCTGGTGCTGACGTCCCGTGCCGAGGACGGCGCGCACCAGCGTCATGTCCGGCGGCACATGCGATTCTTTGATGAGTTCGGTGACAGCGGTTTCGGCGGTCGGATCGAGGCGCGCGGCGTCGGCTTCCGGCGAATCCGCGAAAACAAACCGTTTTTTCTTGCGGACCGCGCTGGTCCGGTCGTGAACGAGGCAGCCCTCCGCATGGACGCGCCCCCGGAAATCGCCCGTCACGAGCGCGAGATATTCCTTGTGAACGGGCGTATTGCCGTTGTCCATGGCGGCGGCCGCCCGACGCGTGCGCGCGGCGACGACCAGCCCGGAGGTCTCGCGGTCGAGCCGGTGCACGAAACGTATCTCGCCGTAGCGTGTTCCGACGAGGTGCCAGAGCGTGTGTCGGAAGAATGGTCCGGTCGGGTGCATGCACAGGTTTCCGGGCTTGTCGATGACCAGAAAGTCGGCGTCCTCGTAGACTACGCTGTAATGCAGTTCGGCGTCCGGTTCGGGCGTTTCCGGCGGGAAGTACCCCACGCGGTCGTGGCGCTTCACGGTCATGTCCGGACGCGCGGGGAGGTCGTTCACGGTCACGAGACCGGCCTCGATCGCCTGAACCCAGCCCGCGCGGTCGAACCTGCTGAAATGCGCGGCGAGGTAATCGGACAGAGCGGCGCCGTCCTCCGCCTCGGGAACGTGACTGTAGAGCTGACGGCGTGCGAGCTTGTCCGCGAAACTTCTGCCCATGTCCGCCCCCGTAGTCGCTCCGTTCAGGACTGAAGCGCCTGCTTTTTCTGTTCGAGCTCGTCCCAGCGCGCGTACAGACCGTCGATCTTTTCGCGCAGGCCGTTCAGCTCGTTCTGAAGTGCAGCGGACTCCGAACCGTGGTTCGCGAAGAAATCCGGCTCGGAGAAGATCGCTTCGATCTCGGAGATCTCAGAGACGCGCGCCTCAAGCCGTTCGATCTCCGGCTCCAGTTCCGCGAGCTCGCGTTCCTCCTTGTAGGAAAGCTTCTTCGGCGGGCTTTTCGGTTTCGGCGGCGGCGCGTCTTTTTTCGGGGCGGGCGCGACGGCCGCCTGCCTGACCGTGGGGCGGTGCTCGATGTAATAGTCGTAATCGCCCGGCCCGGCAAAGAGGTGCCCGTCCGGCTCGAACGCGATGATGTGCGTGCAGACGCGGTTCAGAAAATAGCGGTCGTGGCTTACGACGGCGAGGCAGCCGGAGTACCCGACGAGGGCTTCCTCCAGCACGCGCATCGAGGGCAGGTCCAGGTCGTTGGTCGGTTCGTCGAGGATCAGGAAACTGCCGCCGGACTTGAGGATCTTTGCGAGCGCGATGCGGGCGCGTTCGCCACCGGACAGACGGTCGATGCGGGTGTTCACGCGGTCGTCCTCGAAGAGAAACCGCCGGAGATAGCCGCGGATGGAGACGCGTTCGTCGCCGAGGTTGATGAACTCGTGCCCCTCGCCGATCTCCTCCAGCACGGTATGGTTCGGGTTCAGCTCCAGGTGCGCCTGCCCGATGTAGTTGAAGACGACGGTCGGCGCGACCTCGATCTTTCCGCTTTCGGGCGTGAGCTGCCGCGTGATGAGCTTCAGCAGCGTGGTCTTGCCAGCGCCGTTCGGCCCCACGATGCCGACGCGCTGCCCCACCTCAAACTCGAACGAGAAATCGCGGATGAGCGGCTTCCCGCCCATGGCGTGGCTCACGTTTTCGATCCGCACGACCTGGTTGCCGAGGCGGCCCGCCTTCGGGATGATAAGCTCCATGCTGCCGATGCGGTCGGGCGCGGATTGTGCGGCGGTCTCCTCGTAGCGCTTGATGCGGCCGAGGTTGCGGCGGAGGCGCGCCTTCGGGGAACGCCTCACCCATTCGATCTCGCGCCGCAGAAAACTCTGGCGCTTGTATTCCGCCTGGTCCTCGCGGTATTCGCGCGCGGCCTTCGCGGCGAGGAAATCGGCGTAGGAGCCCTCGCAGGAATAGAACTTGCCGTGGTCCAGCTCCACGATGCGCGTGGCGATGCGGTCGAGGAAACACCGGTCGTGCGTGACGAAGAGGCACGTGCCGCGGTAATCCGCCAGAAAAACCTCGATCCAGGTGATCGCTCCGATGTCGAGATGGTTGGTCGGCTCGTCGAGCAGCAGCAGGTCCGGATCGGCGGCGATGGCGCGCGCGAGCATAACCTTGCGGAGTTCGCCGCCGGACAGCGCGCCGCAGAGGGAATCGAGCGGCGGCAGGTTCAGTTTCTGTGCCACGACCTCAATCTTGTGCGCAGGGGCCCACGCGTCGTGAAGCGTGAGGATGCGTTCGAGCTTTTCCTGTTCGGCGGAACCCGGCCGCATGGCGTCGAGCTGACGGTGGATGTCGTTGAAGTACGCGAGCCCCTCGGCGATCGCGTCGCGGACGGAAACGTCATGGTAGCGCGTGCAGTCCTGCTCCATGCAGGCGATGCGGAGGCCGCGCGCGCACGTGATCTCGCCGGTCGCGGGCTGTTCCGTGCCCGCCACGATGCGCATGAACGTGGATTTGCCGCTGCCGTTCCGTCCGACGAGCGCGACGCGTTCGCCCGCGTGGATGGAGATCTTCGCGTCGTCGAGCAGGACCTGCGTCCCGATCGCGAGGCTGATCCCTTCGCCTGTCCAGAGTACGGTGCCCGCCATGTTCCGCTCAGTTCTCGAAGTCCGCCTCGATGGCGTCCCATTCGTCCTCAATGTCCTCAATGCGCTGTTCGAACGCCTCGAGCTCGGGGCCTTCCGGCAGGTCCGCCTGGTTGTTCAGCAGGGCGAGCGTGTCGATGATGGCGCGGTGGAAATGCTTCACACGCGTGACAAAGCGTTTGATCCGGTCCTCGTCCGCGCCGGAGAGGATCGCCTTCGTCATGGCGATTCTGGCGTTGTCGAGCTCGATCAGACGGGCGCGGATCGGGGCTTTCGCCTCGTCTTCGCCGGGGTGATACACCTCGTTGCAGGCTTCCCAGTTTTCGTCGAGGAAGTTCAGGAACGCCACCTCCTGCGTGTCGTCGGCGAAATCGTGTTCGATAAGGCCGAGGATGGACGCACGGTAGGAATTGAAGTCCACGCCGTTCGCGATGGCGTCGAGCGTGAAGGCGTAAAGCTCAATGTAGCCGATCGGGGCGTTCACGTCGGACAGGATCGCGTCCAGCGAGTCGAGGTGCCCGGACGAGGCGGAGAAATCGCTCGCGGAGAGCCCGGGGACCGGATCGCCGTCGTGCGGTACGCCGTCGCGGTGTTCCCCGTGCATGACGTCGTGCCCGCCGTGATGGTGGTGATGTCCGCAGGAACAGGAGTCGCCGTGTTCATGGTCATGCTCGTGGTCGTGCTCGTGCTCATGCTCGTGCTCGTCGTGCGAGGAATGGGCGTCCGCGCCGGGCTCGTTGGTCTCGTCGATGGGCACGATCATGGTCTCGCCGTCCTGATTGCTCAGCGTGACCTCGATCATGTTCCGGTGGAATTCATCGAAGGAGACGCGCGGGTGCATGAGGAGGTCGTTTCCGGCACAGTAGGCGCAGAAGAACCCGGCGGCGAGCTGTTCGGTGATCGTGATGTAGTTGTAGCTGCGATGCCAGACTTCGATCAGCGCCGCCTCGAACTGCTCGATCCACTCGATCTTGTCGGCGTTGGAGGCGTCGAGCTCGGCGGGGCGGTATTCGAGGAAGAATCTGCCCTCTTCGGCATCTTCGATCGTGACGATGAGGTAGTCGCCGAAGCGGAAATTGGTCTGCATGTAGAAATCGCTCAGGTCGAATGCCGGGACGTCGAGCATGGCGTTGCGGATGTTCTTCGCGGAGCGCATCCGCAGGTAGTTGTCGTGGGACTCCGCGGCGAAGGCGTCGATCATGCCGCCGTGCCCGAGCAGGATGTAGTACGGCGCGAGCTTGGCGAAATCGCAGCGGACCGCGGTGAGTCCGGCGGGATCCTTCGCGCCGGGCGCGTACAGTTCGAACTCGTCGCTGGAGAGCTCGCACGGGTTGAACGCCTCGAAGCGGTCGCCCGGCAGAAGAATGCCGTTCGCCAGCTCGAAATCGGACGGGACGATCTTGATGCGCGCGCCGTTGAAGAACCTCGTGCGGAGCGCGCATTTGCCGTCCTGCTCGAAAACGCGGTGGTCGTCCTTCAGCATGGTGCGGACGCGTTCGAGCAGGTCTTTCTCCTGCCCCGCCTCGCATGCGATGCCGTCGGAGATCGCCTGCGCGGCTTCGTCGAGCTCGAAGCATCCGCGCGGCCTTCCCTCCGCGTACGCGGTCAGCGCCTTGTCATATTGTCCGTGCTGGGCGTTGTTCAGATAAAGCATGATTCATCCCCCTGAAAAGAAAAAAGTGTTGCGGCCCCGTCAGAACGAGAACTTGGGCATCTTGGAGAGTTTGTTGAACAGGAAATCGTTGATGGCGGCCTTCAGCTCCTCCTGTTCCCAGGTCTTGACCGTCTCGATGTCCACAGCGTCCTTCAGCTCGAAATCGCCGCTTCTGAGGCGGTTCAGCCGGTAGAGCGCCGCGCCGCATCCGAGCACATCGCCGACGTCCGCGCAGAGCGTGCGGATGTAGGTACCTTTGGAGCAGGCGACCTCGAAATCGACGTACGGGAGATCGAACTTCTTGAACGTGATGGAGTGGATCGTGATGGGCTTCGGCTCGCGCTGGACCTCGACGCCCTTGCGCGCCAGGTCGTACAGGCGTTCGCCGTTGTGCTTCACCGCGGACACCATCGGCGGCGTCTGCATGATGTCGCCCTGGAACTTCAGGAACGCCTCGCGGACCTGGTCGACCGTGAGGTGCGACGTGTCGACGGTGCTGAGGACGGTGCCGTCCATGTCCTGCGAATCGGTGCGCGTGCCGAGGAGCGCGGTGCCCTCGTAGACCTTGTCCTCGCCGGAGAATTTCTGGCTGAACTTCGTGAACTTGCCGAACACGACGACAAGCAGGCCGGTGGCGGCGGGGTCGAGCGTGCCGCAATGGCCGACCTTCACGGCGTTGAACCGCGCGCGGAAGAACCCGACGACGTCGTGGCTGGTCCATCCTTTCGGCTTGTTGACGAGGAGGATGCCGTTCTGGGTGAAAGGCGGGAGCCTGTGGCGTTTGGGGTCATATTTCATGGTTCATCTCTTTCCTGACGTAGCGGAGCAGCACCTCGGCGGCCTCCGCCTGGGTTTTTGCGAAGATCGAGCATCCGGCGGCCATCTCGTGTCCGCCGCCCTTCAGGGCGCGCGCGATGCGTCCGACGGAGATCTCCGCGTCCTTCGAGCGCATGGAGACGCGGAAGATGCCGGGGTTTGAGGTGGGTTTGACGAGCGCGGCGACGACCACGCCCTGGATGCCGCGCACCAGCTCGATGAGCTGTTCGGTGTTCCGCAGGTTCACATCGTACTTGTCGAGCAGTTCGCGCGGGACGGAGATCCAGGCGAACTTGCCGTTGTACGCCGTTTGAATATTGGAGAAAAGCTCGCTTTCGAACCGGACCATGTTCAGCGGCTTCGAGAGGTACACCTCGTTGATGATGCGGTCGTGGTCGGCGCCGAGTTCGAGCAGGGCGGCGGCGGCACGGTGCGATTTCGCGGTAGTGTTCGTGAACTTGAAGCAGCCGGTGTCGGTCACGACGCCGAGCATCAGGAACGTGGCGGAGAGCGGCGAGATCTTCCACCCCTGCGAGACCGCGAAGTAGTAGATCAGCTCGGCGGTCGAGCTGGCTTCCGGGTCCAGGCAGGTCAGCGTGCCGAACATCTCGTCGTCCGGGTGATGGTCGAACGTGATGACCGGGACCGTAACGTTCGCGAACTCCGCCGGGCCGAGCTGCATGCGCTTCACCGTGGACGCGTCCGCGTTCAGCACCAGCGAGAATTTCGTGTTGATCTCCTCCGCCGTGAACTCGGCGGGCGCGAACGGCAGGAACGGACGGTAGCAGTCCGGCATCTGCGCCGCAAGAAAAAACTCTGCGCGGAACCCGTTGTCCCGCAGCAGAGTGCAAAGTCCGCACGCGGAGCCGACCGCATCGCCGTCCGGCCACTCGTGGGTGACCACGAGGACCGGAGCGGGATTGTCGCGGACGGCTTCCAGCGCGGCCGCCATGCCGGTGAAATCAGTTTCCGGCATTTTCGTCCTCCATGTGCCGCAGCAGGTCGAGGACGCGGTCCCCGTCGGCGACGGAATGGTCGAGGACGAAATGCAGGACCGGCGTGTATTTGAGGATGACCTCCTTCGACATGAGCGACTGTATCTCGGATTTGCGTTCGATCAGACGGCGGACGATGCGCGCCTCCTCCTCTTCGTTCTTCGCGCCGAGGATGCTGACGTACACGGACGCGGTTTTGAGGTTGGACGCGCAGTCCACGCGGGTGATGGATATGATCTTGCCCTGTTCCTCGTTGTATCCGAGCGTCTCCAGCAGGTCGGCGAGCACGCGTTTGAGCAGCTCGTTGACGCGGACGAGACGGTCGACCGAGGCAACCGGGTGTTTTCTGTTGTTTCGAGGCATGGTGAGCCTCCTGAGCTTACAGTGTTTGTTTCTTCAGTTCGATCTCGTAGAGCTGGATCGTGTCGCCCTCGTCGAAATCGGCGAAGTTGTCCAGACGGATGCCGCACTCCATGCCGGCGCGGACCTCGCGGACGTCGTCCTTGAGGTGGCGGAGGGAGCGCACTTCGCCGTTGAACAGGAGTTCCTTTCCGCGGAAGACCCTCGCCTTCGCGCCGACTTTTGCAAGGCCCTTTTCGACGATGCAGCCGCAGATGTCGGAGCCGTTGGAGAGGTGGAATATCTTCAGGATGCGGACGGTGGCGAGCTCCTTTTCGCGCTTTTCGGGTTCCAGGCGGCCCGCCATGGCGTCCTCGATGTCCTCCAGCAGCTCGTAGATGATGCTGTACAGGCGGATCTCGACGCGTTCCTTTTTGGCGAGGTCGTTCACGCCTGGGTTGACGCGCACGTGGAAGCCGAGGATAATGGCGTTGGCGCTGCTGGCGAGCATCACATCGTTTTCCGTGATGGCGCCGACGTCCGAATGAATGACCTCGATGCTGATCTTCGGGTTCGATTTCTTCTTCAGGGACTCCACGATCGCTTCCGTCGAGCCGCGCACGTCGGCCTTCACGACGACCTTCAGGTCGTTGCGCTTGCCTTCCTCCATCTGGGAGAAGAGGGCTTCGAGTCCGGCGGCGACGGGTTTCGCCGAGAGGGTCTCCACGCGGTTCTGCGCCTCGCGGGTCTCGCCGAGGGACTTCGCGACCGCGAGCGATTCGCAGACGGCGAGCTTGGTGCCCGCGGGCGGGACGCCGGAAAGGCCGACGACCTTGACCGGGGTGCTGGGACCGGCGAGCGGGACGCGGTGTCCGCGGCTGTCGATCAGGGATTTGACCTTGCCGTAGTACTGGCCGCAGATGATGGCGTCGCCGACGCGGAGCGTGCCGTTCTTCACGACGACGTTCGCGGTCGCGCCGAGGCCCTGTTCCAGCTCGGATTCGAGCACGAACGCCTGCGCCGGGTTCTTCGGATTCGCCTTCAGCTCCAGCATTTCCGCTTCGAGCAGGATGCGCTCCAGCAGGTCGTCGATGCCGGCTCCCGTGCGTGCGGAGACCTTGATCGCGGCGGTCTGTCCGCCCCAGTCCTCGGGCATCAGGTCGTGTTCCTGCATGTTGCGCAGGACGCGGTCGAAATTAGCCTCGGGGAGGTCCATTTTGTTGACGGCGACGATGATCGGCACCTTGGCGGCCTTGGCGTGGTTCAGCGCCTCGATCGTCTGCGGCATGAAGCCGTCGTCGGCCGCCACGACCAGCACCACGATGTCGGTCACGTTGGCGCCGCGGGCGCGCATCTGCGTGAACGCCTCGTGGCCGGGGGTGTCGACGAACGTGATGTTCTTGCCGTCGAGGTTGACGACGGACGCGCCGATGCTCTGCGTGATGCCGCCGGCTTCGGAGGCGGTCACGTGCGTCTTGCGGATGCAGTCCTGCAGCGAGGTCTTGCCGTGGTCGACGTGGCCCATGAAGGTCACGATCGGGGGGCGTTCCTTGAGCTCGGATTCGGCGCAGGCGTACACGCGGTCTTCGGGCGCGACGGCCTCTTCGACCTCGTTCTTGAGCATGTGGAGGTCTTTGTCGCGGTGGTCCACGATGAGCTTGCAGCCGAATTTCTCGGCGAGCTTCTGGGCGACCTCGGACTCCACGGTCTGGTTGATGTTCGCCAGCACGTTCATCATCATGAGGCTCATAATGACTTCGTTCGGCTTGCGGCCGATGGCGTCGGCGAGCGCCTTCACCACGATCGGGGTCTTGATATGCACCTCGCGGCCGGGGACGTTGTTCGCGGCCTGCGGCTCGTTGTTCGGGCGGTTGTCGCGGATGTCGCGGTTCCGGTTGTCGCGGTTGCGATTGTCACGGTTGTCGCGGTTGCGATTGTCACGGTTGTCGCGGCCTCTGTTGTCACGGTTGTCGCGGTTCCGGTTGTCACGGTTGTCGTGGCCGGGGCCGCGCGTCTCGTGACGGAAATTCTTGCCGCTGCCGGGGTGGTTGAATTTTTCGCGGTGCCCCTGCATCACGTCGTCGTCCGAATCGTCGAGGTCGGACGTGAATTTCGCGGCGTTTCCGCCGAGGACATGCTGGGGCTTCGGCTGGACCGGTCGGCTGCGCCTGCGGCTGGGGCTTCGGCTGGACCGGTGCCTGCGCCTGCGGTTTCGGCTGCGCCTGCGGCTGGGGCTTCGGCTGGACCGGTGCCTGCGCTTTGGGCTGTTCCTTCGACGTTTCCTTCTTCGGCTCTTCGGCCTTCTTCGGAGCGGCGGGCTTCGCGGCCTTTTCGGCCTGCGCGGGTTTGCTCTCGGACGCGGGCTTTCCGTCCGTTTTGAGCTTGAATTTCGCGACGAGGCGGTCAACAGCCTCCGGGGGGAGGTTGGAGGACGCGGTCTTGCCGGGGAATCCGAATTCGTCGAGCGCGGCGATCACGTCCTTGTTCTGCAGGCCGTACTGCGTGGCCCAGTCTCTGATTCTGATATTTTTGCTAGCCATGATGGGTACTCCTCAAATCACGCGGTTGCGCCGTTATTCCGGCTGTCCTTCCGTGGCGGCGTCCGCGGGCTTCTCCGCCGCGGCGGCTTTCGCGGCCGCGACGGCCTTCGCGATGCCCGCGCGGTCCTCGTCCGTGAGTTCGGCGATGGACGCGAGGTCTTCGGCGGAAGCGTTGCCGAGCCCTTCGACGGTCAGATAGCCGTGTTCGACGAGCGCGGCGGCGGCCTCGGCGGAAACGCCGGCCAGCGATGCCAGTTCGGCGGCGGCTTCCTGTTTCTTGCGGGCGAATTCCTCCTCCTCGCTCTCCTCGATGACGATGTTGATGTTCCACTGGATGAGGCGCTGGGTGAGGCGGACGTTCTGCGCTTTGCGGCCGAACGCGAGACGGGAATTCTCGTGGTCGACGTGGAGCGTGATGGTCTTCGTTTCGGGGTTCAGCTCGATGTCGAGAAGTTTCGCGGGGTGCATGGCGTTCGCGATGAACGTCTTCAGATCGCTGCTGTACGGGATCACGTCGATGCGCTCGCTGCCGAGCTCGTTCGTGATGTTGCGCACGCGGAGGCCGCGCATGCCGACGCAGGCGCCGACCGGATCGACGCGCGGGTCGTTGGACTTCACGGCGACCTTCGTGCGGGATCCCGGAGCACGCGCGATGCCGACGATCTCGACCACGCCGTCGTGGATCTCGGAGACTTCGCGTTCGAAGAGGCGGCGGACGAAATTGTTGGACGTACGGGTCAGGATGAGGCTCGGGCCGGATCCTTCCATGTCGACTTTCACGAGCAGGGCGCTGATGCGGTCGCCCGCGGAGAACTGTTCGCCGGGGATGCGGTCGCGTCCGGCGATGATGCCCTGGGACTTCTTGATGTCGACCACGATGCCCGCGGCGTCGGCGTGATGCACCGTGCCGGTCACGATCTCGCCGATCTTGTCCTTGAACTCGTCGTGGATGAGGTCCTTTTCCGCCTTGCGGAGCAGCTGCCAGATGGTCTGGCGCGCGGTCTGCGCGGCGATGCGGCCGAAGTCGGTCGATTTCACTTCCCATTCCACGATGTCGCCGATCTTCGCGCTCGGGATGCGGCGCACGGCCTCGGACAGCAGGATCTCGTCGTCGGTGGGGAATTCCTCGACGACTTTCAGACGCGCCCAGGCTTTCAGTTCGCCGGTGCGGAGATTGACTTCCACGTTCAAATCGGTTGCGGGATGGGCGCTTTTCTTGTATGCGGAAAGGATCGCCTGTTCCAGTGCCTTGACCACCTGCTCTTTGCTGATGCCGCGTTCCTGCTCGATGTATTCGAGCATTGCAAGTAATTCGTTGTTCATGTGTGTGCCTCCAGGTGCCGGGTTCGTTGTTGATATCGTGATGCCGGGGCGGCTCCCGCCGTCCGCGGTGTTCCTGTTCAGTTCGTGCCGTGCTCCGCGCCGCACATTCCGCATACAAATGCAAAAAGACCCCACAGGCCCCTGACCGTCCGATTGCGCGAACCGCATTGGTCGCGGTTCCGCAGTCATCCGCTTCAAAGGGTCTGGCGGCTTCCTGCATGACCGGATGCGCTTTGCGGCGCGGTCCGTCGTCTTTGTACCGGGATCTGCGAAAGCAAACCACAGCACTAATACAATACATCGAAAAGAAGATAGTTCAAGTTATTTCTTTATAAAAAAGCGGGAAAACTTCCGGATTCCGCCGAAAAAACGAAAAAACAGGCGCTTTTTCCGCTTTTTTTCTTGAAAAATGCGAAACGGCATGCTATATTAACTCTTCCAAAAATAACTGTATACACATTTTTTCTGAAAAACATATCGAAAACCGAAAGGTGACACCATGCCCAAAACGTACGTCCGCAAGTCCGCTGTGAAGACGCAGCGCAACAGCGAAAAAGCACGCATCAAAAACAAATCCCACAGAAACGCTCTCGCCACGCTCGAAAAGACCTTCCGCGCAGCCGCCGCTTCCGATGACAAAGCCGCCGTCGCCGAGCTCTACCGCAAGGAATGCTCCGCCCTCGACAAGGCCGTCAAGGTCGGCGTGATCCACGAGAACAAGGCCAACCGCAAGAAATCCCGTCTTGCCGCGCTGGTCGCTGCGAAGGCCGAGTAAGCCTTTTTCACGGCCGGCGGAATCCTCCGCTCCTCATTGTTTTTCCGGACATGCCTGCCCCCATTTGATTCGGGCGTGCCGGAGTGAGCGATCCATCGTTCCCCATTCAGGGGAGATATCCGTCGAAAATGCGAGGAGTGTCAAGCTGATTGTTTCTCCGGCCGTCAAGCAGATTTGATTTGCGCCCTCCGGTTCGCTGGAGGGCTTCTTTGTCTCTTCGCATTGCTTTATTACATGTGAAGAGCTTTTTTTGCGGAAAAAACGATTCCCGGCTTGATTTTTCCGGGAAAAGATGTATAGTAATATTTACAGTTTTTCTTGATGTGGTCGCTTAGTTCAGTTGGTTAGAACGCATCCTTCACACGGATGAGGTCGAGAGTTCGAGTCTCCCAGCGACCACCATTCTTGCTTCTCTCAGGCGTCATTCGACTTCACGATGACGCTTTTTTATTTCGCGCTATATCCCGTTCAATCAGAGAGTTTTGCAAAGCACGTTCGTCACCAAGACTCTCCACGGAGATACTATTTTCGTGCCTCCGGCATGCCATCCGGGGCCCAAGTCCGCCAAAATTCTCCGTTTTCGTTAAGTCGCGACTTCACGGCTTTTTGAACTCAAGATGGAGAACTGCGCTGATTCTCGCAAAGCAACCAAAAATTCAAAAACAGCGCGTTTCTCCGTTTTCCAAATTTTGCCGGGTCAAAAATGGACTTGACCTCAAAATACCGTGAAGAAGTCGCGCTGATTTTGATAAAAGCTGGCGTTGAATACCTCGAAACCACGGTCACATGTCTGCATTTTTCCGCGATGGCGACATCAGGAATGGCCCGAAAACGGAATCCTGCAATCTTCCCGAATCGGCAAAACGGACGTTGAAAAACGGAGAATCGCTTTTCCCAGCTTTTATGCTGAGATTCTGGCCTCAAAGGGAAGCGGGAAAAATTTTTCAAAGATTTTTGTCATAAAACCGTTTGCAGACCTAAAACCTCGCTCTCCAGCTATGAATAATCTCAGCTGCGTTCGGCAATGAGCGAATCGATATCGTCAAAAGCGTTTTGAAGCCGTTCGCTGTGATAGATTTCATACATGTCGTAGATGAAATCCGTCAAGTTCAACTTGTCCCAAAGCACCAGTATTTTGTCCGCACTTGTGTTTTTATAGGCGGCATAGCGCTCGATCAAGTAAATGAAAAACTCGCTGGGTTTGCTCATTCGTCAGCCCCCCGAATATACTGGGAGCGCCTGGGGTCTCCTGTTATCTTTTCCGATTCCCACATGTCAAATACGATAGCCGGACTCATTTTGTAGATTTCAAGCTCCGGATTGATGAGCATCCGATATGTTTCCGACTCTAGAAATGCCCGGATAGCACTGCGTTCGTCAAGCCCGTATTTTTCCGAAATCATCCGGGAGACATGCCGATCATAGAAATCAATCATTCTGGCATCGGGAATCACGGCAACACCTCGCTTTCTTTGAATATCAGCAAGGAGAGCGCTTGGGGGGTAAGAAAAGCATACTGATCCGTCATTTTCTGCGGAAGAAGCCTTTCTATGGCCTCGGCCTTCGTATATCTTCCATCAGCATAATCATCAATTACGGGAAGCGTTGTGTCGTTTGCGACCGGACCGACAACCAAATCATAGACGGGAACCGGGAGCTCTTTACGGTTGGCGACCACAAAATCAAGCCAGTCTCCAGAAGGAGAATCAAATTTCAGGATTCTGATATCGGCAAGATTCATATCATCGAAGAAATAACTACTGACCGTTGGCTCTCCGATTCTGCGACGCTTTGTTACAACACGTGCCCACTTTTCAGCTTGTTCCCGGCTGGATGTCGTGTAGAAACCGGCACCAAAATCCAAGGCACGCAGACGTTCCAGTATGCGCGGTTCCTTGACTTGAATGTTGCTTCCGTGGAAGAGAATCATCGTGCGTATAACCTCCTACTCAATACTATAGCAGGAAATAAGCAGATTTCAAGTGACAATTGCTTTTTTGTGAAGAACCCCAACAACAAAAAAGCCGCAACGGTCAAACCGTCACGGCATAAGAATTACCCCTCGCCCCACGACATCGCCTCACCTCCGATCCATCGCTTCTCCTGCTCGCTCCACAGATCAGGGAAAGCCGTCTTGAGGTTCGTCAAGTTAAGCGTCCGGGGGATGTTTCCAGTCACGATGCGATGCACGATAGCCGGGGACAGGAGCCGAAGCCGCATGATGCTGGCGACGACGCCTTTGTCCTGCCCGATGGCCTTCGCCAGTTCGGTAATGTTTTTGAACTTCCCCTCGTCGATGTACTTCTGCCAGCGGAACGCCCGCGCCAGGGCGAGCGCGAGCGGTTCCGTGCCGTCTATGACTGTGCCCGGTGTAAGCATTTTGCGTCTGGCCGAAATCGTGCGGAACGTGACTGGGATGATGACCTGCAGGTTTCCGTTCTCAAGGATTTTGCGGAGCATTGTATGCCTCCTGAATTGATTTGATGCTGTCGGTTCGGAATTCAATCGTGACGTCGTCCTCGTTGACGACCACGCTTTCGAGCATGATCTGCATGAGCCTCTTTTTCTCCAACGTCGTAAGCTCATCCCAGAAACCTTCCTCGAACGTGTTCAGGACGTCTTTCGGGCGTACCCCGGACAGCTTCGATACTGCGGCGACGACCTCCGGTGCTTTGATTATGGGCATCAGGTGTTCGCATACCAGTCCCTCAATGTCTCCTGCACGAATCTCCTTGATCGGGCAGATCGACACATCGCGTTGCTTGTCCTTCGTACACTGGTAGTAGTGGTACACGCGGCCCCAGCGTTTGGAACTGGCTCCGATCATTGCGCCGTTGCAGTGGCCGCATCGGATAAGCCCGCTCAATGCCGCCTTGGATGCGCTCTGCTTTCGCATGTCCACTCTGGGGGAGTTCGCCTTCAGCATGGCTTGTGTAAGCTTCCAGGTCTCGTCGTCGATGATTGCCTCCTGCTCGCCGGGGTACACATGCCCCTCATAGAACACCTTCCCGACGTAGGTGTAGTTATTCAGGACATTATAGATCGACTGCCGACACCACTCCTTGCCCACGACGGTTTTGATTCCATCCTGATTGAGTTCATAGGCAATCTGCTTCGGCGACTGGATTTCGAGGTAGCGGTTGAAGATTCGCCGGACTACGGGAGCCTTTTCCGCATCCACATAGAGCCTTTTCTCGAAGGCCACATACCCGAAGGGGACATTGCCGCCGATCCACTTGCCCTTCTTGCGCGTGGCGGCCATTTTGTCCTTGACGCGCGTGGCGATCATCTCACGCTCGAACTGAGCGAATGTCATGAGGATGTTCAGCATCATGCGTCCTGCGGACGTCTGCGTATTGATTTCCTGCGTGACAGAGACGAAGGCCAGGTTCCATTTCTCGAACGAGCGGCTGAGGTCGGCGAAGTCGCAGAGTGAGCGGGACAGCCGGTCGATCTTGTAGACCACGATGACGTCCACTTTGCCGGCTTCGCAGTCCAGCAAAAGCTTTCTGAGCGCGGGTCTGTTCAGGTTGCCGCCTGAGAAGCTACCATCGTCGTAATGCTCTGGCAGGCACACCCACCCGTTCGCTTTCTGGCTGGCGATGTAAGCTTCCGCTGCCTCTCGCTGGGCATCGAGCGTGTTGAACTCCATGTCCAGCCCCTTCTCCACGGACTTGCGGCAGTAGATCGCGCACCTGATTATGTCGTTTTTCTTTTCCATCAGCTCTTCACCCCGAAGAATGTTTTGCCGTTCCACTTCGTGCCGGTAATCCTCCTGGCCACCACGGACAGCGACTTGAACTCCTCGCCGTTGAGGATATATTTGCCATGAGCGCCAACCGTGACCTCGTACTTCTTGCCCTTCCAGACACGGAACAGCTTCGTCCCGCAGACTTTGGCCCGTCTGGTCGCAACACCCCTTAGGTTGGCAAGCGGGTCCTTGTCCGCGATTTCGTCTAGGATACCCATGTCGACCGACTCGACGCCGCCGAAGTAGATTTCCTGCAGGCGGTAGATGATCCGCTTTCGCAGGCTCCTCGGCGTCGTGACGCCGCTTTCGAAGCCGTAGAGCTCCTTGAACTTGTCGTAAAGCTCCTTCATGTTTTTGTGGTTGATCGCATCAACCTGCTGCCGCAGCAGTTCTTCGCTTTGCATGTTTTTCTCCTCCGATTCCTTCTTTTTCCTGACGTCTAACCTCGACCCGCCTCACAACAGAGGCTGCAAGGCGGGTGAGCTGTTCATAGGTGACGTTTTTATCCATGGCGGGTTCTCCTTTCCGGTTGCGGTTTCCCGGTCGGCAGCGCTCCCGTTTTCAGCGCACTGCTCCGGGGACATGTACTTAAAGCGCATGTCCTCGGCTTTATCCAGTGGCTTTCCATGAATTCTTCGCATAACTCCCGATAAAAAATGCGTGAGCTGAATAAACGTGGTGTTTTCGTCCATCATTTTCTCCGTATGTCTGACAGCTTGAGCTTCTTCCGGGGTTCCGCTGTCGTGATATGCGTCCCCTTACGTTCGGACAGCTTTATGCGGCCCTTCTTCTTCAGCACGACGCCTCCGAACTCTGGCAGGGTGCATCCGAGCATCGACCCGCACACTGCGCATCCTGCGAGGCAGTCCAGCCAGTGGTTGTCGTGATGTTCCGGCTTCAGCTTCCATTCGTCCACCGTGCGGCCGCGACCGGAAGTCTTCACCCGGTATTCAGCCGTCAGGTGTTCCGCCAGAAGCTGGTGAACGCCGGGTATACGTCCGTATAGCGTGAGCGAGCCTTTGTCGCCGATAGCCACGGCGAGGCGGGCATGAACGAAGCTCTTCCAAAAGTTTGAATCGAATATGACGTGCCGGACAGCCCGTTTCTTCGCCACGCTTGGCATCATCCAGTTGAAGCCCAGGCGGTCGCCCGGCTGCTTGCGGTACTCGGTCATTGGTTTCGAACTTGCGCCGACATAGCGTCCGTGGCTCGGCAGCACGACTCCGGCGAACCTGGACTCACGGCAGAATTCATAGACCAGGTCGGTCGACTGGCCCCAGTTTGCGTCGATCAGCGCCCGTTCGATTTTCAGCACAGCTCCGTCCTCTCGCTCCCACTCGCGACCGAGCAAGTCGTCGGTCAGCGCGGTCAAAGCTGCGTACAGGCCGCCTTCAAGCCCGGCACGAGGGAACTCGGATTGGATGGTCGGATTGGCGTCCGCAAGGGAGAATTCGCGCCTGTGCTGGTCCGGCCAACTTCCGTAATCGATGACGCTTCCCGTGAAGTTCTCCGCCCAGGCCGTTACCACATAAAACAGTAATGCCTTCTGGACGTCGATGAAGAGCGTCACCCGGTCGCAGGCAAGCGGAACCTTGTTGTGCGGGATACCGTTGATTTTTGCGCAGATGGCGTCGACAGACAGAATCTCTTCTCCGCCAGTATCTTCCGGCAGCGGATCATTCTGGTATTCGCTCGCGAATGCCACTTCATCCTGGAACTTCAAGTTCATTGCGTGTTGAAGGGCGCTGATCTCATCGTGGTTATACCGAGCTTCCCAGCTCACCTTCGCGCCCTCATCCATCTCCGCACGGTGTGCTTCGTAGAACTCGGTCGCTCGGCGAAAGTTGCCTTCCTCCCGCAGAGCCTCCGCCCGAATCTCCGCGTACTGCTCCCAGAGCTTCATGTTCTTCGGAAACTCGTACACCATTTTCGTGCGTTCACCGTTCCAGTCGGGATGCGTCTGCCTGTTGAGGATGATGTCGGCCATGTCGCCCGGACGAATGATCGTGCAGGGCATGATGCCCGAAATTTTCTGTCCGGGTCCAGCGAGGCCGAGGATGTCGCCGGCGAGAACACGGATGCGCTTGCGGGTCTGTTCAAGGCTACCAGCGCTCTCGCTTGTCTGCGGGTCGTCGATCACCACGAGGCTCGGTCGAACACTGCGCCCATCCGGCCGCTTGTACTTCATACCGCGGATTCGTCCGGTGATTCCGGCCACGCGCACCACGATGCCGCTCGCCGCGCTGCCCTTGATAGTCGGCAACACGATCTCGTTGCTCGTCCAGGTGATGCGGGTGCGTTCTCCGTGGTACAGCTGACCGGCACATCTGTTCGCGATGCCGTCGAGCTGCTGAATCGGATAGCAGACCTCAGGGAAGTCGGCGGATAGATGCTCGTTGATCTCGAACTCGGTCATGAGGGAATCCAGCAGTTCCAAGGCCGCCGATTCCGTTGCGCCGATGAGCATGATGAACTCGCGGTGACCGTAGAGCATGGCCCAGATGGCGGCGACCTCAGTGAGCGAGCTCTTCCCGGAGCCGCGCGGCATGGCAAGAGCGAACAGGCCGCCCTTCAAAACCGCCGTCTCGATTTTATGAATCGCTTTGAGGTGGTCAGGCGACCATTCCAGTGAGAACGTTTCCGGAAAATAGTCCTCACAGAAGACACGGAAATTCGTCCGGCAGCGTTTCTTCCTTTCCGGGTTCACCACCTCCGGCAGCTCGCCGATGTCGCGACCGGCCATCGCAAGAGCGAGGTTCCGGTTTCGCGCGGCATTCTTCTTTTCTTCATACGTCAACGGCGTCATGCTCTGCCTCACCATGAGCTCGGAACGAAGCCAGGCCGCGTACTTGAACAGGTTAACCGTCTGCCCGCCGTCATCGCTGATGCGGAATCCTGCACGGTCCCTATGTCGCCTGAGCTGTCGGTCGTTCAGCACCGCATTCAGCGGCGTCGTGTTCACGATACGGACGATTTCAATCGGTTTGAGCTTGGTCGGGTTCAGTGGCATTGCTGTTGATCTCCTTCAAAATCCACGCCATATAACTGATGAAATTGACTGTGCCGTCGGCGTTGCGTGGTGCGCCCGCGTCAAAGTCGCTGTGCAGAAGTTCCAAGGTCATGCCGCGATATCCGGATTTGACCAGAACATCTACCACCTGTTCTGGCTGCAAGGCCAGCAGTTTTCGCTGTTTTTCCATGAAAAGCCATCCTTTCTGGTTTTTAATTCGATTTTATCTGGGTTTAAGTTCAATTTCCGCTGGACAAAGCGGAAACATGCGCTTTAAGTAATGTCGTCCGCTCGAATAAGCTCACTAACAACATCAAACAGGAGGTCATCCATGAGCATCAGCGAAGTCAAAGTCGGAAGCCTTATCCGTGTCAAAGTCGGTCGCAACCTCATCTACGCAAAGGTCGTCGAGATCCTCGACGGCGCAGTCCGCGTGTGCAGCCTCGCGAACAACAAGGAATTCAATGTGCCGGAGAGCCGGGTTCAGCTCGACGGGGAACAGCCCGTGCCCGCAAATGCGGAACCGCAGACCGAGGCCACGGTGCAGACCGAGCAGGAATCCGCAGAAGCTTCAGCAAAGGAACCGCAGGCCGAACAGGCTGAAGCCGCCGTGGAGACCTCCGAGCAGGAAGCGGCAGAGCCGGAGGCTCCGGCCGCAGATGCCGAATCCGGCACTCCCGCCACCGTGGAAGTCGTTCCCGAAGACGAGGCTGCCGAGTTCACGCCCTCCGGCGAGGACGAAGAAGACGAGTACGCCATCAACCCCGCGCATGAATCCGATATGCCCAAGAAACGCATGTCGCTCCTCAATGCCGCCGTCGAAGTCCTTAAATCTGCCGGCCCCGAACGCCCGATGAACTGCAAGGAAATCCTTGAAGCCATCCTCGCTCGCCAGCTCTGGACACCGACCGACTGCAAGACGCCGGAGCAGACGCTCTATGGCAGCATCTTCCGCGAGATCAACACGAAGGAGCACCCCCGCATCGTGAAGTCCAACGTCAAGGGCAAGTTCGTAATCGTGGCATGACAGCCGCAGACTTGAAAGTAGGTCGCATCGTCGACCTACTTTCTAACGAATCAGACAGACGCTGTGTGTTTGGAGTCTGCACCAGTGTCTTTAAAAAAAAT
>ONQZ01000054.1 GCA_900320095.1 uncultured Lentisphaerota bacterium | reverse complement strand
TGCCCGACGGCAGCACGTGGGTGAACATCGGCTACCTCACAAACGAAAACAACATCCAGTGGAAGAACACGGTCGGCAACCTGACCGGGAACGAGGCTGGCGTGAACTCGATCGTGTGGTACGCTCCCGAACTCTACGCGCTCGGCGTGTGGAAGGACGGCAAGGAAGACTGGGCGACGCTCAGCGGCAGTTTCGGCGGTTCCGACTGGACGCTCGTCGGCTGCGGCGACTTCGACGGCGACGGCAAGGACTCCGTGGTGATGTCGTACAATGGCGGACAATTGTTCTATGCGGTCGGCATCAATGGGTCCTCGACAGCCCTCGGCTCGACGAACTGGTCCGGCTGGGAAGTCCGTGCCATCGGCGATTTCGCGGGCGACAAGAAGGACGATATCGTGCTGTTCCATAATGGGACCGGCGCGATGGTCCTGTGCGCGAACGGCAATCTCGACAGCTATACGAGCATCGGCCAGCTCGATGCGAGCGACTGGTTCGTGGTCGGCGCGGGCGATTACAACGGCGATGCGAAGGACGACCTGCTCGTGCGCCAGTATTCGACCGGCATGCTGGGGTATTACAGCGCGGGCGACACCGCGCAGTGGGTCGAACTCGGCCGCGGCGTCGACATGAACTGGACCGTAATCGCCTGACACACGAAGTGTGCCGCATAGTGCCCGGCTCCGCTCGGGCACAGGACTTGAAAATGTGCCGGAGCGTTAGCCCGGCACAGTATCAGCACGGCTTGCCGTGTGCTCTCAGCTTCGCTTGAGCACGAGATGTAAAATGGGGCTGTTGCAAAACCTCAGTGGCAAGCAACAGCCCTTTTCGTAATCTGTTTGCTTCTTTCCTATTCCTCTTCTTCGAATTCGATCTTTTCTTCGTTCTTCTTTCTGTTGTCTACCACATCTTCAGGAAGCTTCGAGCCATCCACGGGATAATAGTCGAACCAGTCGAAATCGGCGTGGCCGCCCGGCTGCCCGGCCGTCTGCGCGTAGAGCGCCAGATAGACGCCGGTAAACCCGCCCGCCGTCTCGCTGCTGAGGAACGTGGTATCGATGGTCCCGAGCGGGATGTATATGTAATCACCGGTGGAATAGTAGAACTCGTAGGCATCTTTCGTACCGCTGACAAGCAGATACACGACGGATGAATCAAGCGGGATCTCCTTTTCCATGTGTTCCAGGCGGCTCAGCTTGTACTTCAGGACGAGGGAAAGCTTTCCGTCGCGTTTCCGCACCGCCAGGTCGTAATGGGAATCCTTGGACATGAAGACGGTCAATCCCGCCTCGTCGCCGTCCTTCAGCCCGGAGGCGTCCAATTTCGTCTTTGCCGAAAAGTCGATGTGCTGCTGGCGGCGTCCCAGCCACGTGGGGGAGTCGGATTCGCTGATCGTGACCTTGCACGGACGCAGACGCAGCCAGCCTTTGCGTTCGGGGAGCAGATAGCCCGCGGCGGAAACGGAATAATTCTCGTAGCGCGGAGCGCAGTTGTAATTCCATTCCAGCCCGAGTTTCGACGTATCGAAGTCCGTGCGGACGAGCTTCTTCGCGACGGGGACCTGCGGCAGCGTCGGCACGTTCATCTCGAGCGAGATCGCGCCGTTGCCGTTCACGACCGGCCAGCCGTTTTCGTCCCATTTGACCGGCGCAAGCATCGTTTCGCGTCCGGTGATGTGATGAAATCCGCCGAGCACGCGGAATCCGAGGCAGACCATCCACCACGAGCCGTCGTGCGCCTGGATGAGGTCGGCGTGCCCGGTGCCCTGAATGGGGTTCTGATAGCCCCGCGCCGGAGCGTGCGACAGGATCGGATTCGAGGGGCATGCCTCGAACGGTCCGCGGAGGCTGCGGCTGCGCGCAATCGTCTCGCTGTGGCCGTATTCCGTGCCGCCCTCGGCGATCATCAGGTAATACCAGCCGTCCTTTTTGTACATGTGCGGTCCCTCGGCGCAGCGTCCGCCGGTGCCGCGCCAGATGATCTCGCTCCGGCTGAGCAGACGCCCCGTCGCGAGGTCGATCTCCGCCAGATGGATTTCGCCCGCGCCCTGCGCCGACAGGAAATAGGTCCTGCCGTCGTCGTCGAAGAAGAGATCCGGGTCGATGCCGCCCTCGCGCACATAGACCGGGTCGGACCATTCGCCCGCCGGGTCCTTCGTCGTCACATAGAAATTGCCCCCGCCGGACACGTTGGTCGTGACCATGTAGAACGTGCCGTCATGGTGGCGGATCGTCGGCGCGTAAATGCCGTTCCACACGCCGATGTTCTGCAGCCGGGTCTGCGTGGGACGCGTGATGCAATGTCCGATCTGTTCCCAGTGGATCAGGTCCCTGCTGTGATGCACCGGCACGGCGGGAAAATAGTTGAACGTGCTGTTCACCATGTAGTAATCTTCGCCCACGCGGCACACGCTCGGATCGGGGTAGAATCCCGGCAGGACCGGGTTGCGGTAGCCGAACGTCTTCGGTTCCGCCTTCGCTTCAGGTTTCGCGGCTTGGGATTCCTGCGCGGTCGAGGAGAACGGGATCGCGATCACAACGGCGGCGAGCACAGCGCCGAGAACAAACATCTTGAAAAAAGGTTTCATGGCATGCCTCTGGTTTCAGGTCTATATTGGTCTTTTATATGAGAACAATATATCACGGAAACGCGCCGTTTTCAAGCATGAACGCGGGGTTTCAGCGGTAGTGGAAGTAGTCGACGCTCACGAATCCCTCGTCCGCGTCGTCGTTGAACGTGTAGATGCCGATGCGGTCGCCGCGGTAGTTGCCCCACTGGAGCCGGTACGGCTCGCCGAACGGCGTGTAGTTGATGCCGTCGAGGCTGTAGGAATAGTGCGACTCGCCGTCCAGCCCCCATGTCGAACGGAACCAGATGTAAAACTCCGTCGCGAAATCCTTGGCTATCCCGGCGCGGGCGTACACATGGGCGGGCTTCCGGGCGAGTTCCGGGCCGCGTTCGATCCGGTCATTGCGGCGGAACTCCACATGGAGAACATCGTCCTCCATGGCGACGCCGATGGCGGAATGGTCGGACGAGAAATGGCACAGGCCGGCTTTCTGCCCGTTCTGCATCCCGTCAACACATATCTTCACGATGACTTCGTTGAACGGCTTGCGGAAACTGCGCTGCGTAAGGGTGTTCCCGGCTTTCATCAGCTTGTTCTTCTCCAGCGGGCGGAACGCTTTCAGAGTAAGCGTGCCATCACGCCGGATGCTGAAAAACTCCTTCCGCGGCTGGTAATTCCACTTCCACTGCGGATTAAGCAGCCCATCCGTCCGGTCGAACTCGTCGCTGGTCTGGAGATACGGCTTGTCCGCCGGGACAACAATCTTTTCGCCCTCCGCGACCGGGATCCTGCCCTCCCACTGCATCGTGCCCATGCCGTCTTCCCCGACCTTCCCGATGATGGGCCAGCCGTCAATCCAGGTCACGGGCAGCAGGCTCACGATGCGGCCGCTCCAGTCGCCGTCGCCGTGGTGCGTGAGGAAATACCATTTGCCGTCCCTGCCCTCGATAATGCCGCCCTGGTTCGGCTCGTGGGCGTCCGCGCTGGCGTGTGCGAGCTGTTTTTCCTCCGTGTAAGGCCCCTTCATGGATTTGGAGCGCTTCGCCATCACGTAGCGCCCGACGCCGTTCCTGTGCTCGCTGAACACAAGATAATACCAGCCACCGTGTTTGATGAGCTTGCTCGCCTCGCGCCCGGAGCCTTCGTTCAGGAGTACGCCCTTCGTGCGGTCGATCTTCTTCCCATTGGGCGTCATGGGGAACATGTATGTCTTGTAATTGTCCTTGAAGCACGTCCCCACGAAACACGCTTCGCCGTTCTCGTCCCACATCGCCGTGCAGTCGTCCCAGCCGTTCTCGGCAAGCAGGCAGGTGAGCGGTTCCCACGGCCCCTCGGGACGCGGCGCGGTGGTCATGAAATACCCCTCGTCCGGGGTACCGAAGAAGAGGTAAAATTTGCCGTCGTGGTAACGCAGCGTGCCCGCCCAGATGCCGCGCGCCGGACGGTCCATCTTCGTCCAGTTCAGCGCCTCGCCGATCTGTGTGAGGTCGGGGACGGCATTGCCGGCGATGCGCCAGTTCACCAAGTCCTTCGAATGGATGATCGTCATGCCGGGCGAGAACTGGAACGTGGAGGTGATGGCGTAGTAGTCATCGCCGACGCGGATGCAGTCGAGGTCGCTGTAGTCGGCGGGGATGACAGGATTCAGATACAGCCCGTACCCGATATCGCCCCACTTGTCCCATTTGCCCCACTCGCGTTTTTCCTGCGCGTTCGAGGTCAGCCCAGTGCAAAGGGCGAGCGCCGCCAGGGCGAGAACGGAATACTGTTTCACGGATTTCGGCGGGAAGAATCGTTTCATGGGGAGCATCCTTTCGATACGGGTTGTTTTTCAGACGATTTCTCTTGTTTGATGAAACAATAGCATAGTTTCTGTTGTTTTCAACTTTGCGAAAGATATTTTTTGCGTATAAATGCGTTAAAGAAGTTCTAACACAGAATCGTTAACGTTATACACCGTTTCAGTATTCTTCAGGACACAACTCGCTCCCCATTCCGCCGTTCACAGTTTGACAAAGGTTCGTTTTCATGCTATTTTATAGTTTCTTTTTTGCATTCACTTTTGAGAAGGTTTTTCTATCATGGAACAGATTGCCGAATGGATCAGCCAGCTTGATTCCTTCCTTTGGGGACCGCCCCTGCTGGTCCTGCTCGTCGGATGCCACATCTTTCTGACGTTTTACCTGAAATTCATCCAGAGGTATGTCTTTCTCGGGATCAGGCTGAGCATACGGAACGACTCCGCCGCGGACGGCGACATCTCGCAGTTCGGCGCGCTGGCGATCGCGCTCGCCGCGACCATCGGCACCGGCAACATCATCGGCGTCGGGACGGCCATCGTGTGCGGCGGCCCGGGCGCGGTCTTCTGGTGCTGGCTCTGCGGCATCTTCGGCATCGCGACGAAGTACGCGGAGGCGGTGCTCGCGGTCAAATACCGCATCGTCGACACGGACGGCATGATCCGGGGCGGCCCGATGTACGCGATCGAACGCGGCATGAAGTGCAAATGGCTCGCCGTCCTCTTTTCCGTCTTCACGCTGCTGGCGTGCTGCGGCATCGGCAGCATGACGCAGAGCAACGCCGTGGCGGAGACGATCCAGAAAACGTTCTCCGCGCCGATGTGGGCGACGGGCGCCGCCGAGGCGCTGCTGATCCTGCTCGTCGTGATCGGCGGGCTCAAGTTCATTTCGAGAGTCTGCGGCGCGCTGGTGCCTGCCATGGCGGCATTGTACGTGCTCGGCTGCTTCGTGATCCTCGGCCGCAACGCCTCCTCGGTCCTGCCCGCGATCCGTCTGATCGTGACCGAGGCGTTCAGCTTGAAGGCGGCCGGCGGCGGATTCCTCGGCGTCGCCATGATGACCGCGATCCGATACGGCGTGGCGCGCGGACTCTTCTCCAACGAATCCGGCCTGGGCTCGGCTCCCCTGATCGCCGCCAGCGCGAAGACCGCGAACCCGGTCCGGCAGGCGCTGATCTCGTCCACCGGGACGTTCTGGGACACCGTCTGCATCTGCGCGCTGACGGGCGTTTCGCTGGTGTCCACCGCGCTGAAACTGGATCCGGCTTCCGATTTCTCGAAGCTCTCCGCGTCGGAACTCGCGTTCAACGCGTTCGAACAGATCCCGTACGCGGGCAGATACATCCTCTCCGTCTGCCTCTCCATCTTCGCCTACACCACGATCCTCGGCTGGTTCTGCTACGGACGCCAGGCGATCCATTACCTCGGCGGCAAACGCATGTTCCTTGTCTTCCGCGCGGCGTATATCCCGCTGGTCTTCCTCGGCGCGGTCGTCACGCTTAAGACCGTCTGGAACATCTCGGACATCGCGAACGGTCTGATGGTGATCCCGAACGCGATCTGCCTGCTGTGGCTCTGCCGCGTCGTGAAATCCGAGACGGCGAAATACCTCTGGACCGGAAAGATCGACGAGCCCGATCCCGAGTGCGTCCGGGTCAATCAGGAGGGCAAGGCCATCGACCCCGACCGGATGGATGACTGACCCCCGAAAAAAAACAATTCGGAAAACGGCGGAAAAAAAGTATGGAACATTTGGTCGTTTATGTTCACGGCAAGGGCGGCAGCGCCGATGAGGCGGATCACTACGCGCCGCTTTTCCCCGGATGCGAGGTCGTCGGGTTCGACTACCGTTCGCAGACGCCCTGGGACGCGCGCGACGAGTTCCCGCGTTTCTTCGAACATCTGCGCGCGGACTGCGATTCTCTGACCCTGATCGCGAACAGCATCGGCGCGTTCTTTTCCATGACCTCGCTGTCGGCCCGGCATGCCGACCGTGCACTGTTCATCTCGCCGGTCGTGGATATGGAGAACCTGATCCGGAACATGATGTCGTGGGCGAACGTCACGGAAGACGAACTCCATGCCCGAAAAGAGATTAAGACGGACTTCGGCGAAACGCTCTCCTGGGACTGGCTTTGCGACGTGCGGAACCATCCGCTTCGATGGACCGTCCCCACCCGCATCCTGTACGGCGACCGCGACAACCTGACCTCGCCCGAAACGATGTCCGCATTCGCCGCCCGGATCAACGCCCCGCTCACGGTTATGCCAGGCGGCGAACACTGGTTCCACACCCCGGAACAAATGGCATTCCTCGACAACTGGATCGGGGAATCAACTCTTCTTTGAGACAGACCAATCTGCCGGGAGCTGGTCGGCGGGGATGATCATCAGGCTGAATCCGGCTGCGGAACCGCCGGTGTTCTCCAGGCGGATCAGGATGGTATTCCAGCCCTGCCGGAACTCGAATGGTTCGATATGCTCGTCGATGTTGTACCAGCTGGTCCCGGCGTCCTGCCAGACGTCCCTGCCGTTGATCCATAGGCGTCCGCCGTCGTCCGTGCCGATGGCGACAAGCATGGAAACGGGCTCGTCGAAGTAGACCTCTGTATACGCGTAGTACGTGGAATGATCCGTCGTGACCGGCACGGTATTATGCATGGACTCGCTCTGCATGAATTTCCAGCGCAGGACGCCATCCAGCGTGACTTTCGGCCCGACGACCCGGATCGGATCGGAATCCGTCTCCTCGACGCCGATGCCCTTCTGTCCGTCCGTGTAGGTCGCATCCAGATCGACGGAGAGTTCTGGCGGATGAACCAGCGCGAAGTCGTCGCGTCCGTAGTTTTCCCACGGACCGATGATGTACCAGGTGTTGATATAGAGCCAGCCGCGGTTCTCCGCGCTGCGCGTGAATCTGCGTCCCGGAAGCGCCTGCGCCTTCACCATATCCTTGTCCAGGCGTTCCCCGGCGTATTCCCGCCAGGCTGTGAACGGGATCGCCTCTGGAGCGTCCCCATCCCCGCCGTGCCCGGATGATCCGGAACCGCCGCCCTGCCCCTGTCCGCCCGTTCCGCCGGATCTGCCGGACATCGGCAGTGCGGGCCTGCCGCCGTCGAAGAGGCTTGCCAGACGCGCAGCGGCAAGTCCGGTCTGCCGGACGGACTGTCCGAGGAGTTCGCGGTAGCGGGCCAGTTCCGCGGTGCTTTTCACGGAGAGCGAGGCGGCGGCAGTGCCGGATGCGTCGCGTTTCCACGGAACATCCGGGGACTGCATTCTGATGAGTTCGTCGAACGACGGCATACGCGTGGAGCCGGGTTTCATGGTCCGGTAGACCTCAGGGAAGGAAAGCCCTTTGGAAAGCGCCTGTTTCGCCGCGCTCACGGCGATATGGTTCTGTTGTATCTCCGCCTCGTAGTCGCGCAGAAAACCGTATAACGTATCAACCGGAGTGTCGTCCTGCAACTCGGGCGGCGGGACATCCGCAAGGGCGCGTGCGGCGGACGTGTCGTTGGCGTCCTTCGGGCTTGTCGGCAGGAGAGGACGTTTTTCCACCGTTTCCAGCAGGGAATCCCGGTCCGCTTTCATCCGGCGCGACATCTCCTGGAATGCCTGAAGCTGAGCGAGCAGATTCTTCCTGACCAGCACCTCGGACTGCGCGACAAGTTTGACGGAGTAGTCCTGCGGAAGCGGACGGTGCGCCTGCATCTGCCGGAACCTGTTGTCCGGACGCAGGCGGGAATCCGCAGGATGCGGTGCACTTTTCGATTGTTTTGTTTTATCGGAACGTACTGCCGATGTCAGACCTGCCCGATTCGTCCCGTAGAGCAGGATCAGCCCCGCGACGGTCAGCGTAACGGGCAGCCCCCAGGAGAGGATGCGATATCCCGCGTCCTTCTTTCCGTTTCCGGCGTTCAGACTGCTCATCAGTTCGAAACGGGGCCTGTTATTGTCCGGGGGAAATCTGTTCATTCGCGCTGATTCCGATATTGCTGAGGTTGTAGAACTGGCAGGCGTCCATGACTTCGGCGAACCGCCCGAACGGGGTGTTCCGGTCCATGTCGATGCGGATACGCCGCCCCGGATCGGAAATGCAGAGTCCGCGGAGCTGTTCCAGCAGGAAATTCGTCGTGCACGGCTGGCCGTTCCAGTAGAAACTCCCCTCGGAGTCAAGCCCGATGACGGACTGCTTGTCGCTCGGACGCAGCTTGACCGCCGCCGTGGAAGAGGGCAGATCGACCGGGATCTCCTTGCTTTTCACCTTCGTCATGGAAGAAACAAGAAAGAAAATGAGCAGCAGGAACACGCAGTCGATCAGCGGCGACATGGAGATTTCCGAGCCGACATGCTCATGGAAGAGCGGCAGATTCATGCGGCTTGCTCCCCAGCCGGACGCGCGTCCGGCTGAATCCGTGGATTTGGCATTGGTCGAAAAGCGCGATTACGGTGCTGATGGGGACGTCGCGGAACGCCGCCACGTCGATCTGGACCTGCGTCCCGGCGTTCTTACTCAGCTCGGACAGGAACGAATCAAGATCGGGAACCGGCGCGTAGGTGTTTTCTCCCGAATAGGCGTCGTGTCCCCGCACTTGGTACACCCGTCCGTCCGCATCCGCGGACAGGATCACGGCCCCCGTGCTCTGTTTCGTGGCGGACACGCTCGCGCTCATGGGCGGCACGGAAAGCGGTATCTGCATCTCCCATTTCTTCATCATGGTGGTCACGAGGAAGAAGATGAGCAGCAGGAACACGCAGTCGATCAGCGGCGACATCTGAACTTCCGCGCGTTCATCGTCGCCGAGTTCAATCCGCATGGCGGTCTCCTGTACCGGACGCCGCGCTTGCGGCGTTCATTCCGCCATGTTCCAGATACAGTACCGTCACAACGTGTTCCAGCTCGGCTTCCACACGGGACGCCTGCCCCATGATCCGGTTTTTCAACAGATAATAGGCGGCGACCGTCGGGACGGCGATGATGAGGCCTGCCGCGGTCGTGATCAGCGCCTTCGAAATGGAGTCGGACAGAATGGACGCGCCTCCCTCATCCCCGTAGAGTGCGACCAGGCCGAACGCTTCGATCATGCCGACTACGGTCCCGAGCAGTCCGAGCAGAGGCGCCAGCGAGGAGATGATCGAGACAGGATATATTTTTGAAAGATGCGTGCGGATGTCGCGCGCCGCGATGTCGGCTGCCGTCTGGCTGACCGCCTCGCGTCCGGCGGCACGGTGTTTCAGCAGATATTCGAGCGAGCGCGCCAGCGTGGACGCATCGTTCCGGCAAGTGGCCTCCGCACGGTCATACTCCCCTGCCTCCAGCGCCGCATCGACCGTATCGATCAGCGGTTGCGGCGCGATCGCCGAAGCTCCGGAGAACTTCAACCTCTGCAAGGTGATGGCAATCGCGATTACCGCCAGCAGATAAAGCGGATACATCATGAATCCGCCCGCCCGTATCTGCGCGCCCCAGTCGATTTTCACGCTCTGTTCCTGCGTCGAATCCGGCATTGCCGCGGGAGGCAGCTCCGTTTCCTGAAACAAGCCGGAGCCTGTGACGTTCGGGATCGGCTTCGCGGCCTCGCTCGGCAGGACTTCCGGCGCGTTCAGAAAATCCGATTCACGTTTCGCGAGGAATATCTCGTCGAATCCGGCATCGCGCCGTTCAGGACACAAAAACTGTACTCCGGTGATCGTGAAATCGCCGAAGTCCTTCCACATATCGCGCGTCACGACCACCCATCCCTGCGCACGGTCCACCACGGACAACCCCTTCGGAATCCGTTTGGCATTGTCCGGCTCGCCGGGCGCAGCGATGTATGTGTAGTCGAACTCTCGCCCCTTCGCGTCCGCGCCCTCGTCCTTCGTCAGAAACCTGAGGCCGATCTGCGTCCCGCCCCACTTTACCCACACAAATGTGATAAAGCGGTACTCGCCCGCGCCGGGATTCTCGCGGATAGGGATCGACAGGCCCGTCAGTTCGGCATGCTGGTCAGGCCCGATATAAATATAGTTGTTCGAATCAGGAGAAAACCCGCCGTCGCGGACGAAACTCTTTCCTTCGATCCACTGTGCGCCCGCCGGGATCTTCGTGCTGAATATCTCGAACCGTGCCGGCTCCGGCAATGCTTTTCGGGTATCGTCCGCATGTGATTCTGTAGTAAAAACAATGAAGAGAAGGAGAGCTGTCATGAACACATAAACGGAATAGTGTTCCATGCGCGGGAAGGTTTGTCGTAGCATTGCCGGATATCTCCTGTCGGCGTTTTGTTACTGTACTTGATCAGGCTGTTATCCGTTCGGACTGATAAATAGGAATCACAACTCTGACTGTTTTTTTATCTAATATATCCCGCCGCAGGGTATTTTCAAGACACACTCATTTTTTTTGTGAAAAAACAGGCGCGATCCGGAAACACAAAAAAAGTCAGCCAAGGGCCACGTCGAGCGCCATCATCAGGGAGAATCCAGCGGAGAACGATACGACGCCCCAGTCGGAATGCCGCCCCGCAGACATTTCCGGGATCAGCTCCTCCACGACCACATAGAGCATCGCGCCCGCGGCGAAACTCAGCAGATACGGCATGGCGGGGACGATCAGGCCCGCGGCGGCCACGGTCAGCGCGCCGAAAACCGGCTCCACGACGCCCGACATCCCGCCGTATAGAAACGATCTTGTCCGGCTTTTTCCCTCGAAATGGAGCGGCATGGAGATGATCGCGCCCTCGGGGAAATTCTGGATGGCGATGCCGATCGACAGCGCGAGCGCGCCGCCCGCCGTGATGTCGTCCGACCCGGCGAGAAGCCCGGCATAGACCACGCCCACGGCCATGCCCTCCGGGATATTGTGCAGCGTCACCGCCAGCACCATTTTCGCCGTGCGCGAAAGCCTGCTCGCCGGCCCCTCGGCGCTGGTCGTGTTCCGGTGCAGGTGCGGCGTCAGGTGGTCCAGCATCAGCAGGAACATGATCCCGAGCAGGAATCCGACCATAGCCGGGAGAAATGAGAGTCGTCCGAGCTTGCCGGACTGTTCCATGGCGGGGATCAGCAGGCTCCACACGGACGCCGCCACCATCACGCCCGAGGCGAATCCGGTCATGACGCGCTGCAGCGTGTCGTTCAGCGCCCGCCGCATGAAGAATACACAGCCGGCGCCCGCAACCGTCCCGGCAAACGGGATCAGCAGTCCCGGCAAAACGTCATTCATCCACAGTTCTCCCTTTGACTCCGCTTTTGTTTTCAGAGGTGTCCTTTAATATAGCACACCCTCCCCCGGAAAACAAATCAAAGGAACGAAAAGGACCTGTTTCGCCTCAGCTCCGAAGGAAATCCAGCACGGCGCGGTTGAATTCCGCCGGATTCCGGTTCGCGATGAAGTGGTCCCCCTTCACGAAAACGAGCCTGGCGTCCGGGATGCTTTCCGCGATCAGCCGTGTGTGCGCCTCTTTGATCATGTCGCGCGTTCCGGCGATGACCAGCGTTTTCGCCCGGATCGCGGTGAGCTCCGCCGGAGTCACGTCCGGCTCGTTCACCATCAGTCCGAGCACCTCCGCATTCCGTCTTGCCTCGTCGCTTTTGCCGGAAAAACACTTTGCGATCCTGTATCCGATCTCGATCGGGATCTGGACGCGCCTTTTTACGCCGGATGCGTTCAGATTTGCGCCGTTCAGGATCAGCCGGTCGACACGTTCGGGATGCTGCATGGCAAACACCATCGCGACATTCGCGCCGTCCGAAAACCCGAGCAGATGAGCCTTTTCAATCTGATGTTCGTCCATGAACCCCAGCAGATCGGCTGCGAACTGCCGTATCGTGAACGGCATCGTGCCCCGCGGCGTCCGGCCGTGTCCTCTGGTGTCAATCGCGTATACATGGTACTGCCCGGCAAACGCGTTGATCTGCCCCTTGAAATAACCGGAATCCGCCCCGTTTCCATGAAGCAGGATCAGAGGTCTCCCCGTTCCTTTTTCGAGGTAAAAATGTCTGATATCCATCAAAAGCTCCGTATGCTCAGAGGAATCCGCCTGTGCGGCTTTCCTTGCACCTTCGGATCTCGTCCGGCGTGCCGCACGCGACGATCCGTCCGCCCGCCTTGCCGCCGCCCGGCCCCATGTCGATCACATAATCCGCATTGCGGATCACATCGAGGTCGTGCTCGATCACGACGACCGTCGCGCCGCGGTCGATGAGCTTCTGGAAGACGTCGAGCAGCGTCTGCACGTCCAGCGGATGCAGCCCGATCGTCGGCTCATCGAAGACGAACATGGCGTCCGCCTGACCGCGTCCGATCTCGCCGGAGAGTTTCAGTCGCTGCGCCTCGCCGCCGGACAGGCTCGGCGTTTCCTCGCCGAGAGTGAGATACCCCAGGCCGAGGTCGTCGAGCGTTTTCAGGCGGTCGTGGACCAGCTTCATGCCCTTGCAGAACTCCAGCGCGGAATGGATGTCCATGTCCATCAGCTCCGGCATCGTGAGCGATTCGCCGTTTTTCCCAGCGAGACGGACCGCGCCCGCCTCCTTGCCATAGCGCGAGCCGCGGCATGAGGGACACGGGATGTCGACGTCCGGCAGAAACTGCACGTCGAGGTTGATCTCGCCCGTGCCGTCGCAGACCGGACAGCGGAGTTTTCCTGTGTTGTAGCTGAAATCGCCCGCCTTGAACCTGTGCGCCTTCGCCTCGGGCGTCCGCGCGAAGATCTTCCGCAGTTCGTCGTGGACGTTCGCGTAGGTCGCCACGGTGGAACGCACGTTGATGCCGATGGGCGTGGCGTCGATGAGCTTGACCTGGCGGATGCCGTCCGGCGCGATCTTCACGATGTGATCCGGCGTCCGCCCCTGCCCCGTCGCCGCTTCCAGCGCGGGGATCAGGCTTTCCAGGATCAGCGTCGTCTTGCCGGAACCCGACACCCCGGTCACGACCGTGAGCCGTCCCTTCGGGATATCCACGGATAAAGGCTTGACCGTGTGGATCTGCTTCGTTTCGAGGTGGATCCTGCCGTTTTCGAACAGTTCGCCTTCGGCTTTCTTCCGGGTCAGCTTCGCGCGTCCGGTCAGGAACGGCGCAATCCTGGAGTCTTTCGAGTTCTTGACCGATTCGATCGGCCCCTCGGCGATTACGCGTCCGCCGTCCGCGCCCGCGGCGGGTCCCATTTCGATGAGGTAGTCCGCCTCGGACAGGATCTGTGTATCGTGGTCGACCAGGATCACGGAGTTCCCGTCGGCAATGAGGTCGCGCATCACGCCTTTCAGCCCCTCGATGTTCGCCGGATGCAGCCCGATGCTCGGCTCGTCCAGCACGTACAGCACGCCGGTCGTGCGGTTGCGGACCGCCCGCGCCAGCTGCATACGCTGGCGTTCGCCCGTGGAGAGTGTGGAGGCCGCGCGGTCGAGCGTGAGGTAGTCAAGCCCGAGGTCGATCAGACGTTTCGCGGCGGAGAAAAACGATTCGCAGATGCTTTCCGCCATCGGGCGCATCGGTTCCGGCAGGGAACCCGGCACGCCGCGCACCCAGTCAATGAGCTCGACAAGCGTCATGCGGCAGACGTCGGCAAGGGAAACGCCGCGCAGACGCGGCGCACGCGCCTTGTCGGACAGCCTCGAGCCGCCGCACTCGGGGCACACGCTCTGGCGCAGGAACTTCTCCACGCGCTTCATGCCGTTCTCGTCCTTGACTTTCGCGAGAGCGTTTTCCACCGTGTACGTCGCGTTGAAATACGTGAAGTCCATCTCGCCCGCCGCGCCGTTGGTCCGGTTCTGGTAGATCATGTGCTGTTTGACCGGAGGGCCGTGGAACACGATGTCGCGTTCCTTCGCCGTCAGCTCGCGGAACGGCACGTCGGTCCGCACGCCGAGTTCGCGCGCGATGTCCTTCATCAGCGACCACATGAGCGTCTGCCACGGACGCACCGCCCCCTCGTCGATCGTCAACGATTCGTCCGGCACCAGCGCGGATTCGTCGACCACGTTCACGACGCCCGTCCCATCGCATTTCCGGCACGCGCCCTGGCTGTTGAACGCCAGTTCCTCCGCGCCCGGCGGGAAGAACTTTTCGCCGCATTCGGGGCAGACCAGCTCCTGTTCCGCGGCAACCGCCAGCGTCGGCGGGTGGTAATGCCCGTTCGGGCAGCGGTGGCAGGCGAGGCGCGAGAACATCAGTCTCAGGCTGTTGAGCAGTTCCGTCCCCGTACCGAACGTGCTGCGGATGCCCGGCACGCCCGGCCGCTGATGCAGCGCCAGTGCCGCCGGCACGTACAGAACGTCGTCCACCTGCGCCTTCGCCGCCTGCGTCATGCGCCGCCGTGTGTAAGTCGAGAGCGATTCCAGGTAACGGCGCGAACCTTCCGCGTACAGCACGCCGAGCGCAAGCGACGATTTGCCTGACCCGGACACGCCCGCGATCCCGACGATCTGATAAAGCGGGATCTCGACGTCGATGTTTTTCAGGTTATGAACGCGCGCCCCGCGCACCACCATTTTATTCTGCATCCGGGTCTCCTGTGGTTGCTGTTCGAAGATACGCTATAATGTACACCCGATTGCACGAAAAAACAATCCGTATCCGGCGGAAAAGCGTCGATTTGCACTCTGAGCCGGACCTGTGTGCCAAACCGGGATGCGGCATCCATAAAAATATAGTGCTTTCCCGCTTGATTTTCATCCGATTTCTGCTATAGTAACCTGATAATGTTTCGCACGCATCCAAAATACAACCGGATTGCTCCGTTCAGCGCGCGCCCGCACGAGCACGCCGCGCGGGGCTTCGACAAGGAGATCTCAACATGGCTCAGCAGAGAAAGCCGCTCATCACCCACATGTTCACCGCGGACCCGTCCGCCCACGTCTTCAACGACAAGCTCTATATCTACCCGTCGCACGACATCCCGCACGACGGCGAGGACAACGACAACGGCGACGAGTACCAGATGGAGGACTACCACGTCTTCCGCATGGACAACGAGACCGCCGATCCTGTCGACTGCGGCATGGCGCTCTCGCAGTACGACGTGCCGTGGGTCAGCACGCAGATGTGGGCGCCGGACGTCGCGTTCAAGAACAACAAATACTACCTCGTCTTCCCGGCCCGCGACAAGGACGGCAATTTCCGCCTCGGCATCGCGATCAGCGACGTGCCGGAAGGCCCGTTCAAGCCCGAACCCGAGTGCATCAAAGGCAGCTTCAGCATCGACCCGTGCGCGTTCGAGGACGAGGACGGCAAGGTCTACATGTGCTTCGGCGGCCTCTGGGGCGGCCAGCTCGAAAAATACCGTACCGGCAAGTTCGATCCGAACGGCACGGAGCCCGCGAAGGACAAAAACGCCGTCTGCCCGAAGATCGCGCTCATGAAGGACAACATGCTTGAGTTCGCCGAAACGCCGCGCGACATCGTGATCCTGGACGAAAACGGCGCGCCGCTGAAGGCGGGCGACGAGGACCGCCGCTACTTCGAGGACCCGTGGATGTTCAAGTACAACGGCAAGTATTATTTCACCTACTCCACCGGCACCACGCACTACATTGTCTACGCAGTGGCGAACAATCCGTACGGACCGTTCTCGTATCAGGGCCGCATCCTCGAGCCCGTGCTCGGCTGGACCACGCACCACTCGATCCTCGAATACCACGGCAAGTGGTACCTCTTCTACCACGACTGCGAGCTGTCGAACGGCATCAACCATCGGCGCAATGTGAAGTTCACCGAGCTGAATTTCGATGCATCGGGCAAGATCATAACCATTTTCCCCTACAAATGAAATGAACTCGGGGCGGGCCGGTCAAATCGGGTCCGCCCTTTTTTATACACCTTTAGGTCAAAAAAACTACCGGCTCAGCCGGTAAGTAGCCGAGAAATCTTTAGATACAAGTTGCGCAGAAAAGCCTCTTGGAGTAC
>ONQZ01000079.1 GCA_900320095.1 uncultured Lentisphaerota bacterium | reverse complement strand
CCTGTTCGGGACGCCGAAGCCGCCGCTGAAATTCATATGCAATGTGAATGTGCTTACGACCGGATTTGATGCGCCGAACACAGACTGCATCGTCCTGCTCCGCCCGACGAACTCGGCGGGCCTTTTGATCCAGATGGTTGGACGCGGAACACGGCTTTCACCCGAAAACGGGAAGACCAACTGTCTTGTCCTGGACTACGGCGGGAACATCATGCGCCACGGTCCCGTGGACATGATCCGCGTCAAGGACAAGACTCCCGGAAACGGCGATGCTCCGGCGAAGAAGTGCCCGCAGTGCTATGCGCTCATCCATGCGGCATACGCGAAATGCCCGGAATGCGGATACGAATTCCCGCCGTCGCAGCACACCGAACTTACCGAGCATGCCGCCCACGACGGCATCATCTCCGGTGAGGTGTTCTTCGATGAATACGAGGTGCGCCAGGTGTTCTACGCCGTCCACAGGAAACGGTATGCGCCGGACGACACGCCGAGCACGATGCGCATCGACTACGAGGTGGCGTTTCAAACGTACAAGTCGGAATGGGTCTGCCCGGAACACTCCGGTTACGCACGGACCAAGTTCATCAAGTGGTGGAAGGAGCGTGCGCCGGAATGGTGTCCCGTGCCGCACAGCGCCAATGAAGCGGTCCGACTGGCGAACTCCGGCATCCTCGCTGAACCGAAGAGAATAACCGTCCGCTCGACCGCGGGCGAGAAGTTCGAAACCATCACGAGGTACGAGCTTGGCGAACGTCCCGAACGCGAGCCGGGCGATGATACGGCGGAGGTCGCGATGTCCGGCGACGACCCGCACGTCGAAGACTTTGATCCGGACGACATACCATTTTGAGCTGAAAGGAGCACCCACATGAGCTGGGGAACATACTACAAGTACGACGGCTATCTCTCCCACATTGGGAAGAGGGACATCGACAGCAAACGCGAGGAATGCGAATCCATCAACGATATGATGTGGCGTGAAATCCTCGCCTACATGGCGATGACGCCTCCCGCCTACGCGAAGGACGATGAAGGGCACGAATACCCGTGGCCGGAATTCATCGCGATGAAGCTCCGCGAATTCCGTGGGGAAATCGAAGACAACGCGCAGCTGATCGCACGTCTCGATGACTGCGAAGAAGCCATGCGCGACAACCCCGACAACGTAACCGAAGGATGACATCATCATGGGAAAAGAAAAAGATTACCGCGAAAACATCGACCGTTCCGTGAAGCGTCTGGCGAAGGCGCTGAACATCATCGAAGCCCTGCACCAGGACCTCGAATTCGTGTTCGAGCACACGGACTGGAACTCTGAGGTAAACTGGCAGATCGAAGAGGCCGCGTCGAAGCTCGGCTTCGCCCTCGCCACGCTCAATAACTGGTACGACGAGCCGGAAGAATAACAAACCAAGAAAGGAACTTCCAATGCCCAACAAACCCGAAACCGTGTTCTACGGTGAAATCCCTGTCCGCACGTTCGCGGTCAATGGTAAAATCAAGTATGCCGCCCGCGATCTCTGCGGCATCCTTGGCTATCACGCACCGCATGACATGCTGAACCCGTTCGTCAAGTCGAAGCCGGAATACATCGACGCCATCACTCGCGGCGGTACGCAGAAGCTCCGCGTGGCCGAACGCGGCGACATCGAAAAAGTGCTTGACCGCTGCCGCCACCGCAATGCTCCGAAGCTCCGCGCCTGGCTCCGCAGAGGTACGGCGCAGAAACGTCCTGCTCGTGTTCGTCTTCGACTGATGGGAGGAGGCATGACAAACCGCGAAGAAATCGTTCGCGCGCTGCGTCTGCTGTTCTCCGAGGGGGATGTGTTCGAGGTCAGAATATTGAAGGCTGTGTCGGCGAATTACATGAGGCCGCACACGGAATCCGGTTACTTCGACTTCGAGCACATCCCCCAGGCTGCCGATGCCATCGCAAAGATTCGAGCCTTCGCAGGTGCGTATGTCACGCTCAATCCCGTCGACCCCGACCTTCTGGCACGGGCGTTCAACAGGCTCGGTCCAGCCGAGCAGAATGCGACCACGGCGGACGATGACGTCGTGCGACGACGTTGGCTTCCCATCGACTGCGACGCAGTGCGGAAAAGCAACATCTCCAGCACGGACGAGGAACACAAAGCGGCGCTCGAACTCGCAGACCAGATTCGCAACGGGCTTGCCTCGGTCGGGTGGCCGCAACCGGTCGTGCTTGATTCCGGCAACGGCGCACAGCTCCTTTACCGCATCGACCTTCCTGCAAAGGATGACGGTCTTGTCCAGAACGTCATTGCGAGCATCGCAGCCGCATCGACCGACAAGGTGCATGTCGACCTCACCGTGTTCAACCCGGCACGGATCTGGCGTCTGCCCGGCACGATGAACTGCAAGGGCGACAGCATTCCCTCTCGCCCGCACCGCATGGCGAACATCGTGTCAATGCCGGATGAAGTGCGCGAGGTCAGCCGGGAACTGCTGGTCGCCGCTGCAGGTTACGAGAGCCGGGAACCTGTTCCGACGCAGACGGCATCCAGCTCCGGCTTCGTCCTCGACGACTGGATTCTCCGGCATGGCCTCAACGTGAACAGCCCCGTTCCGTACAACGGCGGTAGAAAGTGGGTGTTCAAGGTCTGTCCGTTCAATCCGCAGCACACCAACGGCTCTGCCGTCCTCATCGAGGAACCAAGCGGCGCCATCGGATTCCGATGCCACCACAATTCGTGTTCCGGCAACGACTGGCGCAAGCTCCGGGAGATGTACGAGCCAGGCTGTTACGACAAGCCGAAGGCGGTACAGCCGCAGCCGGCGACCGTGGATATCAGCGGGCTGATGAAACCGAAGCCCGTCGACCTTAGCGACCTCGAAAAGAAGGAGAACAGCATTGAAACTGCTGGTGATCCCGGCAAGATCAGCGAGAAGCTTCTGCACGTCCCCGGTCTCATCGACGAAATCACGGATTTCTCCATGAGCTGTGCCCCCAAGCCGAATCGGCTATTGTCGTTCTGCGGAGCTCTGTCCTGCCTGTCGCTTCTGGTCGGACGAAACGTAGCTGATACCCGAAACAACCGCGCGAACATTTACC
>ONQZ01000055.1 GCA_900320095.1 uncultured Lentisphaerota bacterium | reverse complement strand
TAAGTTCATGGGCGAGACGCGCGACCTGAAAGGGTTCATCGTGTCGAACTCGATCTACCCGTCCGTGATCCTCGGCATCGTGCTGATCGTCGTGATCCTGCTGTTCACCGTGTTCGTGCCGAAGTTCGCGAACATCTTCGCGGACATGGGGCGCGAGACGCCGCCGTCGCTGAACCGTCTGCTGGCGTTCAGCGCGTTCGCGAAATGGGCGTGGTGGATCATCCCGCTGCTGATCGTTGGCGGCTGCTTCGCCTACATCCAGATATTCGGCAAGCAGCAGTTCGACTATGTGACCAGCAAGATGAAGCTGAAGATCCCGCTGATCGGCCGCATCATCTCCGACCTGGAGATGTGCCGTTACATCCGCACGCTCTCGATCATGACCATGAACCATGTCGAAATCATCCGCACGGTGAGGATCGCCGGCCGCATCATCCACAACCCGGTCGTCGCCGAACCCTTCCAGCCCATCGCCGACAAGCTGAAATCCGGCCAGAAACTTTCCGCGACGCTTCAGGGCAACCCGTACGTGCCGCGCGAGACCGTTCCGATGCTCCGCGTCGGCGAGGAATCCGGCAACGTCGGCGACATGCTGGTGCGCATCGCGGACAACCTGGAAAGCGACACCCGCGCGAAGATCAAGCGTCTGCTGAGCCTCTTCGAGCCCGCGGTGATCCTGCTTCTGGCATCCGTCGTGCTCATCGTCGTGGTCTCGATCTTCCAGGCCATGATGGACCTGAACGCGGTCGAATGATAAACAGTATCGAATCATATTAATCCCAACATTAAAGGAGATAACCCCATGAAAACGCAAAAACAACGCCGCAGAGTCACACCGTTCACCCTCATCGAAGTCGTGGTCGTGATCGTGATCCTCGTCACGCTGGCGTCCGTCGCCACCCCGATGTACATGAACTACATCAAGAAGAGCAAGATCGCGACGGCCAAGACGCAGATCAAGCTCCTCGACGATGCGCTTCAGCAGTACAAGCTCGACGTCGGGACCTATCCCTCCGACCTGCAGGGCCTCATGGAGAATATCGACCAGTCCGAAAAGTGGGACGGCCCGTACATCAAGCCGAGAGTCCCGCTGGATCCCTGGGGCGCCGAATACAACTACGTGTTCCCCGGCGACCACGGTGAATTCGACATCTATTCCTTCGGCGCCGACGGACAGGAAGGCGGCGACGGCGAATACGCCGACCAGACCAACTGGGAACTCTGATCTCCTGAAACACCCAATCAAAACCGCCCGCGCATAACGGGAGTTCAAGTACGAAAATGTCGAGACGGAAGCCATTTACACTTGTCGAAGTCGTGGTCGTGATCGTGATCATGGTTTTGACCGGAGCGGTCGCCGTCTCGGCGATGCGTACGGACTCCACCTCCCGCCTCATCAAACGCACCACGAACGAATTCCGCTCCCTCTGTTCCCGTGTCCGCTACAAAGCCATGGAAATGGGCGAGGACCGCATGGTCGTGTACGATCCGGAGAAACGCGTGTTCTCCATGGCGCGTCCAACACAGAATTGGGAAGAGGAAATGGAATATGAGGACGGATTCGTGCCCCTGGACGGCGCGAGATGGGAGTTGCCGGAGGAATTCGAGCTGACGACCGACGAAAACCGTCCGCTTGAGGTCTTCCGGTTCTACCCGGACGGAGGCGCTTCCGGCAAATGGAATCTGACCCTCGCCGTCGCGGGCAAGGATATCGCAATGGAGATCGGCGTCGCGAAGCTGACCGGCGCGGTCGTTTCACGCGAGAAAAGGCGGGGTGAATGATGATTTGCCGAAAAACCATGCTGAGCGTGAAAAGTTTCACGCTCATTGAAGTCATTATCGCCATCGGCATCCTGGCGATCTCGCTGGCTTCGCTGTTCCAGATTATCGCCTCCTCGCGCGCCCGCATCGCGAAAGCCGAGGAAAGCTGGCATAACATGCACATGCTGACGCAGGCGGCGGAATACGTGCTGCTTCACAGCGGAAACTCGGGCGTGGACGGCGTCGACCGGGAATTCTTCCCCTACCGGGATTACCAGATCAACGTCATCTACGAAGGAGAAGTCACCGACGAGCAGATCGCCGACGACTTCCGCTCCATCGACGGACAGCTGCCGCTGGAACTCTGCGTCATTGAACTTGTCAACCTGAAGACGTCCGGCAAGGAAGTTGTCGGCACGCTCGAACTCGAGAGGATCATCTACGACGATGAAGGTCTGGAACCGGAATAAGAAGGGCCGGACCCGCCGTAGCAACTTCACTCTGATGGAGCTCGTCGCGGCGGCAGGCATCATGATGGCAATCGCGGGCATCATCGCGTTCGCCTCGCGGTCGTTTTTCCGCGCGCTCGCGTCCGCCGAACGCGTCTCCGCCCAGCTTCAGGTGTACCTGAACATCGACCAGGTCATGGACGGTTGTTTCCGCAACATGATCCCGTTCAACTGGGAAACGCAGGACGAGAACGACGACACGTTCCAGGTCTTCGCCGGGTATCCCGACATGATCCATTTCACGACCCTGCGGCGTTCCTACGACGACGTCGGCGGCAACCTGTTCTTCATGCGTGTCTACGTGGACGAGCAGACGGACGAGCTCGTGGCGGAATACAGCAAATTCCCGCGTCTGCCGTGGTACGACGACGATGACGACGAGTTCCCCTACGACCGCGAAGTCCTCGCCACGGACGTCGACCACGTGGAGTTCCTCTATGCCGGCCAGCAGGACAGCGTTGTGATCTGGGTCGAGGAATGGGACCGCGAAAACTATGACTTCATCCCGCTGGCCGTGCAGATGACCGTGGAATGGAAAAACGGCACGACCGAGCAGTGGCTCCGCAGGACCGCCGCGTCCGGCGGCAACAGCGTCTACGGCGCAGTGCATGAGGTGGACGAATGATGACCCGAAAAACAGCAAAACGCATCCTCCGCCGCGGGGAATCCGGCATCGCCCTGATCTCCGTGCTGCTTCTGATCGCCACAGGCTCCCTCCTGGCGCTCATGGTCATGTCCATCTCCAAGACCACCTCGTTTACCGTCATGCCGTTCATCCAGCTTCAGCGCAGCTACTATGTGCTTGAGGGCATGGCGCAGCGCATCCAGTTCCTGATCTCCGCCGACCGCCAGCTCTACGGCAATCCGCAGCAGATCAACGTCGACAACTACAGCGAGTACGACACCGACCGGTATCTCCCGGACGCCGTGCCGCATTACATGGACTACTACGGCACGCCGGTCATCTTCACGATCAAGGACGCCGCCGGCCCGGTAAATCTGCAGGGGACGAACTTCCAGCAGGCGCTCCAGCAGTTCCGGAACTTCGTCGACGAGGAAAACGACTTCACCGACCTGCTGGAAGACCTCAACTACATCATCACGGACTACATCGACACGGACGATTCGCCGACCGACACCAACAGCTGGGAGGCGGATGAATACTACGATGCAGGCATGTCGCCGCTGCCGCGCAACGGCGCGATCACCGACCGCAACGAATTCGCCTACATCCCCGGGATGACCGACCTCTTCCCCATCGACCAGGACGGCCGCCTGTCCTACATCCGCCTGATTCCGCCCGCGGACGCCGGCGTCACCATCGATGGCAATCCTGATATTTTCGGCGTGACCGATGACTGGCTTGTGCTCGCATGCGACCTGGAGGAAGACGACCTGCAAGACCTGCATGAGGCCATCGCGGAGTTCCATTCGATCGAGCGTGTCCCGCTCTCCGAAAACCTCACTTCCGATTCCACCGTGATGACAAAAATTAATAACTACGTGCGCTGGAACTCGTCCGGCGTCTACACTGTCATCATCCGGCCCGCCGTGACCGACGAATACGGCGAAGAGCTGGAAAAGAAGATCCCGGGCCGCCGCCTCGTCTTCACCTACACGCCGTCGCCCGTCGCCGGCGACCCGAACGGCTTCGTGCAGTTCTACGAGTGGATGTTCTTCTGAGCCGGAATCGATCCGAGCCTTTCTTCCTTGTCCCCCCCGAAAGCATGAATGACACAGGATATTTGTGTCTTTGCTTCCGGTGTTTTTTAATACCTCGACAGGAGATTCAGCAGGAACTTGCGGGCGGCGTCCTCGTTGCCGTCGTAGACTTGTGTCACGATCTGGTACGAATACCACTGTTTCGACGGCGACCACTTGCGGCGGAACGTGTAGAAACTCCCGATCGTTTCCTCCGGCCCGGTGTACCACACGAACGTGAGAATTGGAGAACCATGTATCTTGGAACGGATCTCGGTCACGGGCAGATTGCGTCCGTCCGGCATGGCGTGCATGACGACCGTTTCGGAGAGGATTTCCGCGCCGCTGGAACGGAGACAATGGCTTGCGGGATGAATCTTGTGGATGTCGTCGCCGCACTTCACCTCCAGGATGCTGGCATGGAAAACACCGTCCGAAATGGCGTACTGATGCACCGTAGCCCCCTCGAAAAACCGGATGCTGTCCTCGGAAAGAGGCGTCTCCGTCGTAGTGAATCCTTCCACAGTTTTTGTCAAATCCGGCTTGAACGCCGCCGCGGTCTTCCCCGTTCCGCGCGAGGTCAGCGTCCCGGTCAGGATCGCCCCCGCCGCCAGCAGGAACCAGAAGACTTCGCGTTTCATGACGTAGTCGGTGAGCATGAGGACGGCGCAGACCGCCGCGCACGCGGCCGCCGCGCCGAGCTTCAGGAAGAGCGCCGTCTGCGGCTGGATCAGGAGACGGTTGCACATCAGGAACGTCGTGCTCGTGCATCCGAGCGAAAGCGCCCCGAACGCCGGGATCGTCGCCCAGGCGGCCTTCCATCCGCAGAAAAACCATATCCCCGTCCACCAGAACCATGTCCCGGCGATAATCCGGACCATGTAGATTTGCTTCATGATCCCCGCCGCGTACAGGACCGCCGCTGCCCCCGCCGCCAGCAGCGCGTACCAGTCATATTTGCGCTGTTTCGCGGAATCCAGGACCGCCGGCATGCCGCATGCGGCGACCAGCAGGAACGCGAGGAGGAAGATCCAATTCAGGCGGTCCATCGGGGAGGTTTTCCAGGAATGAACCGTATACGGCAGTGTGCACCAGAACGGGATTCCTGCCAGGAAAGCGCCTGCGAGGCGATTCCAGGGCAGGGAAGGCGCGGAGACGGTCTCCGATGCGGATTCCGGCGCCGGCGTGTCTTTGACGGGCTTATTCATGCTTTCTGCCTCCTTTTCCTGCTTTCGCCTTCGCGCCGTCCTTTCCGCCTTCTTTCGGTTTGCCGGACGGCGCTTTCACTTCGTCTTCCGGCAGGAGACACCCTACGAGGAAAAACAGGGCGACCGTGAGGACGACCTGCGCGTAGCCGAGCCCCTCGTGCCAGGTGTTGTTCAGCACGACCTCGCCGATCGTTTTGTAGAGCACGATGGTCAGGACGATTCGGACGGCGTTGGCGATGATGATGGAGGGGATCAGAAACAGGTAATGGACGCAGCGCCAGACGAACGGCCGTTTCCAGATCATCACCAGCCAGAACGCCACCAGGATCATCGCCTCGAACTGCTGGATGCCGCTGCAGGCGTCCGTGATGGCGATGTCCAGCCCCTCGATCCGGATCGTCGTGTTGTCGTTTTCGATGTGCATCCCGAAGATCTGGAGGAACCCGACCGAAAGCACGGTCGAGACCATGCGGAACGGGTAGCTCAGGTACAGCACGATGGATTCGCGGAACGGCACCGCGAGGAAGCATCCGAGCAGCAGCACGGCGCCGTACAGCATCGCCCGGACGCCGCAGAAGAAACAGGTCGCGCCGACCGCGAGGAAGAACCACGCGCCGAACTTGAATCCCGGCGCGTCCGGATTCGACCACGGCAGGAAGAGCAGTCCGAGCGCGATCAGGACGGGCGGCCAGGCGAGGAGCTTGTTCCACGGGAATCCGCCTTTTTTGAGCGTGCCCGAGGAGACTTTCAGCGCCTGATAGAGCAGGCATGCAAGCAGGATCAGCAGCGCCGCCGCGCCGCCCCATTCGGACCGGATCTGATACGCGGACTGCCAGCAGGCGAACGCGAATGCGACCGCGAAGATCGCGGTGCATTTCCAGTCCTTTTTCAGCGGCGCAACGATTTGTTTGAGTTCAATCATCCTTGTCCTCCACAGAGATTATGTCGATCATCCGGTGCGCCCGGAGCTGGCGGCGCTGGCGTCCGCTGAGACCTTTGATTCTGACCGGGGCGTCGACAGATGCGTATGTGTCCAGAATGGTTTGGAGCGCTTCCGGAGAGAAGCGTCCGCGTCCGGCTGCCGTAAGCTCTCCGGGCTTGTCCGGGCTCACGGTCACGTTCGCGCCGCCTTTGCGCGGCCGGTTCAGGAACGCGAAAAGCGCGAGGGTGTTGAATACCAGCAGCCCGAATCCGTAGCGTTTCCACAGGCGGCCCGGCTCCTGGATGATGCGGAAGATCCATTCCGTGCCGGTGTGCCGCATCCAGTCCGGTGCGCGCTTGACCGCGCCCGCGATGAAGTTGAACGTGCCTCCGATGCCGACCGCGATGCCGCATTTCAGGTTGGCGCGGTTGCGTTCCGCCCAAATCTCCTGTTTCGGGTTGCCGAATCCGACGAGCAGGATGGACGCGCCGGACTCGTTGATCTTCCGGCAGATTTCGAGGTCAAGTTTTTCGGCGTCCGGGTCGTCCAGCTTCACGAACGGCGTGTCGATCCCGGCGATCTCCAGTCCGGGGTAGCGTTTCGTCAGGATCTCCGCCGCGCTCCGGGTGTATTCTTCCTTCCCGCCGAGGAAATACAGCTTCACATGGTCGCGCGCCGCCCGTTCCGCGATCAGCGGCACCATGTCCGCCCCGGTCACGCGTTCCGGCAGCGGCGTGCCGATCAGGCGGCTGAGCCAGACCAGCGGCATGCCGTCGGCGATAACGAGCTCGGCGCGGCGCAGGACGCGGGCAAGAGGCGGATTGCGCGGCGTGCTTTTCGTGGCGCAGTAGGTGTTCACGATGAAGTCGACGTTCACGGTCGCGGCGATGCGGCATCCGCGCGGTCCCGGCGGCATGGCGGCGAGCTCGAAAAAGCGGTCGAGCGCCTGCGGCACAGTCACCGCGTCGAAATGCATCCCGAGCACGACCGGGCGCGGCTTTTCTTCAGGAACGGGAAGCTTCGACTGCATGGATGATCCTTTCGACGTGTTTGGTCCAGGTGAATTCGGCGGCGCGGCGGAGTCCGGCTTCCTTCAGATCGGCGCGGAGCTCCGGATTGCCGAGCAGACGTTTCAGTGCCTCCGCGATCGCGTCCGGGTCCTCGGGGTCGAAGAGCAACGCCGCGTCCTTTCCGATCTCGCCGAGCGACGACGTCTCCGAGCACGCGCACGGCACGCCGTAGTGCATCGCCTCGATCAGCGACAGCCCGAACCCCTCGAACAGCGACGGGAACACATATGCCGCCGAGCCGCGGTAAGCCTCCTCCACGTCTTCGTTCGCGATGAACCCGGTCAGCACGATCCGGTCCCGCAGGGGCGACTCCTCCGCGCGGCCGTGGATGACGTCGGCTCCGTGCCAGTCCGCGCCGCAGAGCACGAGCTTGTAACGCCCGGTGATCTCCGGCGGGAGCTTTTCGTAGGCTTCGATCAGGCGGTACTGGTTTTTCGCGGGGTGTTCCAGACGCGAGATGTACAGCAGATATTCGCCGGGCTCCAGCCCGTAGCGCTTCATCCAGCCGCCCGCCGGCTTCACATTGGGCAAAGACAGCCCGTTCCAGCTCACCGTGATGCGTTCGCGCGGCAGCCCCATGAACTCCACCATGTCCTTCGCCGTCGACTCGCTGATCGCGACGGGGAATTCCGCCCGCTTCGTGAAGAACGGCAGGATGCCCGTCTGGTAGAGCGTGCGGAATCTGTCGTATTTCTCCCTCATCCGGTGCGCCGCCAGGTCGTGCACGATGGCGACCGTCGGGACGGGCCGGAACAGCACCGCGCGGCGGTTCGCGGCGGCGATGAAGAAGAGGTCGTATTTGCGCTTGCAGATCCGGAACGGCAGGAAAAGAAGGTGCCAGAGCATGCTCAGGACGGGACGGCGGATCCAGCCGGGCGCGACGATCTGCGGATACGGGGCAAATTCCGGCACATCGGCGGCCTCCTGTTCCACGACCAATGTCAGTTCATGGCCTGCCGCGGCCAGCGCCGCCACCGTGTTGCGCATATAGACGGAGATGCCGGACCGTCCGTGGTCGAACGGGACGCAACTGACGAGGATTCTCATGATGCGCTCCTTTCCGGGCTGTATGTGAGTTCAATTTGTCGGATTGTCATGTTCATGGCTTGAAAAATCGTTTCAGTTTTTTTTTGAGTTCAGAAGCGCCTGCCAGCCGTGCAAAAGGGCATCGTCCGTGAACCGGGCGGAAACGAGCTCGCGGCCGTGAAGCCCCATGTCGTGTGCCTCGCGAGGCGAATTCAGCAGACGGTCGATCGCCTTTGCCAGTCCGTTCGTGTCTCCGGGCGGGACAAGCACGCCGGTCTCGCCGTCGACAAGATACTCGCGGATCGCGCCGACGTCGAATCCGATGAGCGGGACGCCGTGCGCGAGCGCCTCGGGTCCGACCAGCCCGAACGGTTCCTGCCAGCGCCAGGGCAGCACGGCCGCGCAGACGCCGCGGAACGCATCGTCCGGGTCCGGCGAATAGCCGTGGAACACGACCTTGTTTCCGAGCGGTTCTGCCAGCTGTTTCAGGTATGCTTCGTCGTTGCCGGTCCCGACGATGTCCAGCACGCAGGGCGTTTTCACGCTGTGCATGGAGTCCAGGAGCCGGTCGACGCCTTTGCCCCGGATGAGCTGTCCGATCGCCAGAATGTGCGGCACGTCGTCCGTTTCGGCGGGGGATACCGTGTCCGGGATCGTGATTGCGGGCGGGATCAGCGTGATCTTCTCCGCCGGGATGCCCTGCCGGATTAATATGCTCCGCATGAACCCGGACAGTACGATGAACTCATTGCATGCGCGGATTTCCCGCCAGAGCGAGGCGAATCCGCCGAAGTTGGCGCGGAACGTGTTGTCCGGCGCGGGCCGCCTCAGCATCGCACAGCATCCGCAGAGAAATTCGCAGTAGGCGCGGGAACAGTTTTTCCTTGTGACCGGGTAGTAATACGCCCGGCGCGGACAGTAGTATTCGTGGTCGTGGATGAAGACCGCCGTCCGGCCCGCATTCCGCAGTGCGCGGACCGCCCCGGCGTCCCGGACCTTGTGCAGGACCGTGAGGTCGTATTCGGCTCCACCCCCTTTGATCGCCTCGTCTATCATCTCCGCGCGGTCGAACGCGGCGAGGAAGCGTTCGGAATCCTGCGTCTTTTCCGCATAACAGCAGTCGACCGTGAAGCCGTTTCGCCGCAGGAGCAGCGCGGTGCGCTCCATGTAGCGTTCGATGCCGCCGATGATCCCGGCGTACTGGTTGACGAAACGAATGCGGGGCATAGCTGTAGGGACGCGGTTGACAGGACGATGAAAACGAAAGAGCTTTCTCTTTAATATAGTCAAAAACGGCCTCAATTCAACTTTATTTCAACGAAATGCGTGAAAAAGACGTTTTTTTTAGAGAAATCCGTTTGAAAGCTGTCAAATCGGAGTATATATTATGGCAAAAATGAATCGACTGAACATTCCCTGAACTTAAACAGCCCTGCGCTGAATTCTTTTTCCGGAGTTGATATGAGCGATGTGATCAAAGTACTGGCCGTTGATGACGTTGAGGCGAACCTGATGATCATCCGCGGCTGTCTGAAAGGCGGCGGCTTCGAGCTTGTGACCTGCACAAACGCCGTCGACGCCCTCCAGAAGTTCAAGGAACAGTATTTCGACATCCTCCTGCTCGACGTCATCATGCCCGGCATCGACGGGTTCGAACTGCGCAAGCTCATCCGCGCCACTGACCCGGAACGCCCCATCATCTTCCTCACCAGCATGGTCGAGGACAAGAACATGACCATGCTCAACCAGATCACCTGGGACGCCAATACCTACTACCTGAACAAGGCGGTCGGCAAGAAGACGCTGATCCAGAAGATCACCGAGGTCGTCACCACCTACCGCCAGAAGCTCATGGCGCACAAATACAGCGACCAGCTCGAGGAAGAGCGCGCGCTCGCCGGTGAACTGCAGAAAGTCCTGCTCCCGAACTGGTGCATCTGCAACGATGACGTGCTGTTCTCCTCCATCTACGTCCCGTACATGCACGTCTCCGGCGACCTCTATGAAATGATCCCGTTCGGCGACTCCAAGTATCTGTTCTTCATCGGCGACATCTCCGGACACGGCATTTCCGCCGCGCTCTACATGGCGGCCGTGCAGTCCTGGCTGAAAATGACCCTGCGCGACAACGACATCAAGATCCACGAGCTCATGACCCGCCTCAACAAGTTCTTCTGCGAGGACCTCCAGAGCAAGAACTACATGACCGCGCTCGCCGCCATCGTCGACTTCAAGAACAACCACATCTCCCTGCATTCCTCCGGGCATCCCGGCATGATTTTCGCCTCGCCGAGCAAAAAGACCGTGACCGTCAGCGACACGAACAAGGGCAGCATGCCCCTCGGCTGGATGACAGACGCAGAATTCCCCGAATCCGAAAACTTCGACTGCGATTTCGACGAGGACACCATCTTCATCGCCATGACCGACGGCGTGCTCGACATGACGAACGAGGACGGCCAGACCATGGACGAGGAGGATTTCCACTCCATCATCCAGTGCCAGCTCGACAACCCGAACGTCGTTGCCCTCCCGTACCGCATCAAGGGCATGATGGCGAAGATGGGCGTCGACAAGGCGCCCGACGACTTCACCATCGTCGCCTTCCAGAAACGGTCCGCGCGCAAGGGCTTCCTGGAACGCGTCATCCCCGCCACGCTTCCCGAGGTCGACAAGCTCGCCCGAGAGTTCTCCGCCATTACCGACGACGTGCGCCAGAGCACCGAGATCGATCTCTGTGTCCACGAATACCTCAACAACGTCGTCATTCACGGCAACCACGACAAGAAGAAGGCCCCCGACCTCATCTACGCCAGCATCGGCATGGAGAACGGCGACCTGGTCCTGCAGGGCGCAGAGCGCGGCGGCAAGTGGGACATCACCGGGACCCGCGAGACCAACGATCCCCAGCTTTTCACCCAGGAGAATCCGGAGGAAAAGAAGCCCGAGGAGGAGGAAAACCTCTTCGCCACCAGCGGACGCGGCATCCAGATCATCAAGGCGATCACGCAATACGTGTCGTACGAAACCAACTGCGGATTAAACGAAACGAAATTCGTATTCAATAAGAGGACATCTGAATCATGAAAGCTGATATCGCTGCCCATTTGAAGGAGCTTCTTGAGCTCGAAGACGAAGAGATCCAGGAATTCTACGATGCGTTCATCAAGGAATTCGACAAATCCTGCGTCGACCTGCAGGAGCCTGGCGTCGACTCCGATTTCCAGAAGCTGAGGATCATCACGCACACCATGTTCGGATACTGCGAGAACATGGGCGCCATGGACCTCTTCGCGCTGGCAAAGGAACTGAACGCCGCCGCCAAGGCGGAAGATGTTCCGACGTGTCAGGCGTCGATCCAGAAGATCTTCCAAATGCACGAGGCCTACCTCGCCGAAGGCTGAGGCTGACTGTCTTTCTTTTTTCTTCTTCGTGACGACTGAATGATCTCCGTTTCCGTTGTTCTCCCTACATTCCGGGAGAAAGACAGCATCTCTCCGATGCTTCGCGCCCTTGACACGCTCAATCTGCCCGGACTGGAGATCATCGTCGCCGACGACCATTCCCCGGACGGTACGGAGGAAGCTGCACTCGAAACCGCGAAAACGCTGCGCACGCCCGTCCGCGTGGAACAGAATCCCGGCGCTCGCGGGCTTGCGCCCAGCGTGGTGCACGGATTCTCGAAAGCGAACGGCGACATCCTCGTCTGCATGGACGCCGACGGTCAGCACAGGCCGGAGGACCTCCCCGGATTGCTCGCGGAATTCGACCGCGATCCGGAGCTGACCATGGTGATCGGCTCCCGGCATGTGCCCGGCGGCGGCTTCACCGAAAAATGGAATCTCTTCCGTGTGATGTGCAGTGACGGCGCGGCGTTCGCGGCGCGCCTCGTGCTTGGAATCTCCCTGAAAGACCCGATGTCCGGGTTTTTCGCGATCCGGCGCGATGCCTTTGACCGCGTGAAATCCTGCCTCTCCCCCGAAGGCTTCAAGATCATGCTCGAACTCGCGTTCCTGCTCTCCCTTACCGGACGCGACGAGGTCGCGGAGCATCCCATCACGTTCGCCATGCGCAAACAGGGCGAAAGCAAGCTCTCCGGCCGCGTGATCTTCCAGTATCTCGCCATGCTCATGCGGTTCGTCCGGACGAAAAGAAGCCTCCGGCGCAGGCTTGCGTATCCGTCACGATAAATCGTTTTGAGGAGAATCCGGCGGGTTTCGTCTGAACGGGATCACTGCGGCGGCAGGTTCGACGGGATATCGCCCCAGCCTTTGCCGTATTTCAGCACTTCCGGCTCGTTTGCCGGACCTCGCACGATGAGCACGCGCAGCCCGGGGAACTTCTTCGTCCAGCCCGCCACGGCGTCCGGTCCCGCGATGAAGATCGAGGTGGAAATGGCGTCGCTGGCGATGCCCGACTCCGTGATCACGGTCACGGAGTCCATCCCCGACACCGGCAGCCCGGTCGCGGGGTCGATGATATGCGTGTACTGCTTTCCGTCAATGACCACGTAGCGCTCGTAGTTGCCGCTGGTGCTGATCGCGGCGTCGCAGAGCGCGGTCTTCCCGAGCAGGTCGTCCTTGTGGAACGGGTTCCGGATGCCCGCCGCGTACTTGCCGCCGCCGGATTTCTTCGGCAGCGCCAGGATGTTCCCGCCGATCTCGATCCAGCCGGTCTTCACGCCGAGCTTGCGGACGGCGTCGGCGGCGCGGTCGAGGGCGTAGCCCTTCGCGATGCCGCCGAGGTTGATCGACATGCCCGGCACGGTGAACTTCACGGTGTGCTTTTCGTCGTCGAACACGACCTTGTCAAGCCCGGTGAGGCGCTTCGCCGCCTCGATTTCTTCTGAGGACGGCAGCGTCTCGCGTTTGCTGTGGAATCCCCACAGCTTCATCAGCGGGTCGATCGTCACGTCGAACGCGCCGCCGGAGTCACGGTAAAACGCCCGCGCCCGCGTGAGCACGTCCCACAGCAGATCTCCGCACGCGAAGGGTTCGTCCGCCGCGGTCGCGTTGAGCCTGGAAAGCTCGCTCTCCGGGTCGAAGATGTTGCACGTTTTCTCCACCTCGCGGATCGCCTCGTGCGCCGCCGCCAGCGCGTTCTTCACCACGATCTTCTCCTTGTGGCTCAGCGTGACCGAGCCCATTGTGCTCATCGTGGAGAACATGACGGTCTCGCCGTACATGCGGCGGGAATCGTGCAGCATCACGAACAGCAGGCAGATGCCGACGACGAGCGCCAGAGCGATATTGCGCGCGATCATGCGGCGGATGGGCGTATTGAGGTATTCTTTCAGGTTCATGGGCGGTCAGGCTCTCGGGTGGAATTTGTTGAACACGCCGAGCAGACGGTTTTCGTCGACGTGCGTGTAGATTTGCGTGGTGCTGATGTCCGCGTGCCCGAGCATCTCCTGGATCACGCGCAGGTCCGCGCCGTTTTCGAGCAGATGGCTCGCGAAGGAATGCCGCAGCGTGTGCGGATGGATGTTCTTCGTGATCCCGGCGAGGCGCGCCGCTTCCTTCACGATCATCCAGACGCGCTCGCGGTCGAGCTTCCTGCCGTGGTTGGACAGGAAAAGCTGGGGCGCGCCGCCGTCTCCGGCGAGCTCGGGACGCGCTTTTTCGAGGTAGCGTTTCAGCTGATGGATCGCCGCGTCGCCCATCGGCACGATGCGTTCCTTCGAGCCCTTGCCGAGTACGCGGATGGTGCGTTCGTCGAAGCGGACCGCGCCGAACCGGAGGTTCACGCACTCGCTGACGCGGAGCCCGCAGGAGTAAAGCAGCTCCAGGATGCAGCGGTTGCGGATGGTGAGCGGGTCCTGCGCCCGGGCGGGAAACGCGTCAAGCAGGGCGTCGACCTCCGCCACGCTCAGGAAATCGGGCAGGATGCGCCAGAATTTCGGCGAGTCCATCACGTCCGTCACGTCCGCCGCGATCAGGCGTTCACGGAATAAATACCGGTACAGGATCTTGATTGCGACCAGACGCCGCGCGATGCTGACCGTCTCCAGCGCACGTTCGTCGCGGCAGTATTCGAGGTAGTCGATGATGGCGTCGCGTCCGGCGGCGTCGAACGATTCGATGCCCTGCGCGCGGAGCCAGTGGACGTAGTCTTCGAGGTCGGAGGAATAGGCGGACGTGGAATTCCGGGCGAGGCCGCGTTCGGCTGTCAGATAGCCGATGAAATGCTGAAGGATCTTTTCCATGCGCCCCCCGGAGGTCAAGTCTTCCACTGCTGTTGTGCCGTGCTTCGCGGCGGCACGGATTCAAGACATAAAAAAATCGCCATTTCGTATCGTGCGGATACAAAAATGGCGAGAGCGACGGGATTCGAACCCGCAACATCCACCGTGACAGGGTGGCACTCTAACCAGTTGAGCTACGCCCCCGCAATTTCTTGCATAAAACTTAATATACACCCCGGTTTCGGAAAAAGCAAACTGAATTCTGAAAAAAGTACGAAAAAACTTTCCCGGCCGTCAGCTCGCGACGGGGAGGAGCGGGGAAGAAATGGGGAAAAACGCTCGGTCCTGAGCGTAAAAATGGCGGAGAGAGGGTGCGTCTCCCGCGATTTGCCAAATTTCGCTCAAAAAACCGCAAATTCGTCGTTTCTACCTCAGATGATGTACATAATGGCACATTTTTAAGCGCTTTTTCTTTGATGAAGCGGGGAAAAAATGGGCCATTTCCCATCCCTTATGGGGAAAAAATGGGGAAGAAATGGGGAAGTTTTTTTGAGTTGTATATCAGCCATCAGACAGCGAGTTGATCACCGCGATCTTCTCTTTGAACTGCCCGACATGATACTATACCACGAAAAATCGTTAATTCAAGGTCGAATACCTGCGGAAAGAAGAAAAAAACTACCCGATGCGCCTCACGCACCGGATAGGGATATGCTGTCCGATATGGCAGTCAGGGTTACATAATCATCCAAGACCTCCTGGACGAGACGGTCAGACCTGCGATTCCAACTGCGACGATTACAGCAAGCGCAAGCCTTTCGACATTGGGTGCGGGAAATAACGGCGGGATCAACATAGAGACGTTTCCTCCTTGTTCAGAATTTGATGTCGTCGGGCAATTTGACTCCAAATTGACTTAGGATAATTCCGGCAGCAATTGTTATAACGATCCTTCCGATCCATTTCCATGTGTCGGACTCGTCGGGCGAAGTGAAGCTGTTTGCGGTTTTGAACATGATTGGTTTCCCTCCTGTAGGATTTGAGTTTGTTTTGGATGTGGCGGCAGCATCGTGCTGCCGTCACGGTTGAATTGTTTTTTAGTTCAGATGGAGAGAGGCAACGGGATCTCTTCCTGTTCTTCCCCGGAACAGTCGTCCGTTGCTTCAGGCGGGGGGCAGAGGAGCTTCTGCACCTTGGAGACGTCGAGCAGCCGGAAGCAGTCGAAATACCGTTCGGCACCCTTGGCCATTTCGGGCGGGAACTCCTGCGCGATATCGCTCGGTTTGCGAATCCATCCGAGCTTGCGAGCTACGGCAACATTCAGAGCTTTCATCAGCTCGATGTTGAACTTGATGTGAACGTTGTTGTTGAGATAGCACCGGAAGGCAAAGAGGACCGTCTTATAATCGTCCATGAAGACCGTACCGCGTTTTCCCCAGGTCTCCGGCATCTGGATAAAACCTGTCTTGAATCC
>ONQZ01000057.1 GCA_900320095.1 uncultured Lentisphaerota bacterium | reverse complement strand
GGATCGGGATCTCCGGCGAATCGTTGTCGAGTTCCTGCTTCACCAGCTCCTCGCAGAACACGTGCCCGAGCTCCTCCGCGGTCACCGGCTGACCCGTTCCGGGGTTCAGCAGCGGCGCGGGCTTGGTCTTCATGTCGGCGCGGACGTTGTACCACGCCTTCGGCAGTTCGTCCTCGGCGAGATAGATCTTGTACGGGATGTGGTCGCAGTTTGCGGCTTCGTTTTGCATGGTTCGTACTCCTGATGAAAGTAAAGATGAAAAAACAATTTCATAATGTAGCACAAAAACGGGAAAAGACCAGTCCGAACGATAAGAAAAGAGAGGAAAAGTCTTGCAATCGGGAAAAAACACGCTATATTTTCGGGGTGTTTTTCAATTATGGATGCGAACCGGACGCCGGATGTCCGGCGCGAACCGAACGGAGAGGATTGCCGTGGACGCCGAAAACGACCTGAAATTTATGCGCGAGGCGCTGCTTGAAGCGGAACTGGGCGCGGGCTATACCAGCCCGAATCCGGCGGTCGGCGCGGTCATCGTGCGCGACGGACGGATCATCGGACGCGGCCACCATAAGCGCTGCGGCGGTCCGCATGCCGAGATCGAGGCGTTTCTGAGCCTGCCGAACGAGTCCGACACCGCGGGCGCGGACCTGTATGTTACGCTGGAGCCGTGCAGTACAACCGGGCGCACGCCGCCGTGCTGCGATGCGATCATCCGGAACAAGATCCAGCGCGTGGTCATCGGCTGCCTTGACCCGAATCCGAAACACGCCGGTCGCGGCGTCGATATCCTGCGCGCCGCCGGGATCGAGGTGGAAACCGGCGTGCTGGAAGAGGAATGCCGGGTTCATCACGAGGCGTTTTTTAAATGGATCACCACGGGGCGTCCGTTCGTTCTGCTGAAGATGGCGGAGACGCTCGACGGGAAGATCGCCGCCGCGAACGGGGATTCCAAGTGGGTCACCTCGGAGACCGCGCGGGAACGCGTGGCGTATCTGAGGCGGCTTTCGGACGCCGTGCTCGCGGGCGCGGAGACGTTCCGCACCGATTCGCCCCGGTTCACGGCGCGCACACCGGACGGGACCGTCCTGAAGACGCCGCGCCGGATCATCGCCACGCACCACCCGGAGATCCTGTCCGGGGCGGGCGAAGGCTGGGAATCCGCCGTGCTCGACACGCCCGAAGACTGGCGGGAGTTTCTTGTCCGGCTGGGGCGCGAGAACGTGACCATGCTGCTGATCGAAGGCGGCGGCGAACTGGCGGCGTCGGCGATCCGCGCCCGCGCCGTCGACAAGATCGAATTTCATATCGCGCCGAAACTGCTCGGCGGACACGGAAGCCGTCCCGTGCTGGGCGGCCCCGATCCGGCCGCGCTGTCCGAGGCGGTCAGGCTCGACCGTCTGCGCGTGTCGGAGCTGGGCTGCGATCTGCGGATCGAAGCGTATCCGCTGTACCCTGAATTGTGAGAAACTTTGAGGAGAGAATACGATGTTTACAGGTTTGATCGAAAAGACCGGGATCCTGACCGGACGCGAAACCGGCGCGAAGGCCGGACGCCTGACCATAAAGCCCGATGCCCCGTGGACCGACCTTGAGGAGGGCGAGAGCATCGCCGTGAACGGCGCGTGCCTCACGTTCGAGAAGGAATCGGGCGGGAACCTGACATTTTTCGTGATGAAGGAGACGCTGGACCGGACGAATCTGGGACAGCTGAAGACTGGCGCGCGCGTCAATCTGGAACGCGCCCTGAGCCTGGGAAGCCGCCTCGGCGGACACCTGGTCAGCGGACACGTCGACGCCGCCGTGAAGGTCGTTTCGTTCGGGAAGGTCGGCGACGACTACGAGCTCCGCATGGAAATGCCGTCCGATCTGCGCATTTTCTTCGTGACGAAGGGCAGCGTGTGCGTGAACGGCGTTTCCCTCACGCTCACGGACGTGACGGACGGGACGTTCGCGGTGCGGCTGATCCCGACGACCCGGCGCGAGACCAACCTCGACGGCCTGAAGCCGGGCGACCTCGTGAACATCGAGACCGACCTGATCGGCAAGTACGTCTGCGAACAACTCCGGCACATGGACGACACGAAAAACGCGAAAACGATCTCCATGCGCGACCTGACGGAGGCGGGATTCTGATGGAACCGGAAAAGATCGACTACAAGGCGCTTCAGTTCGGGCTGGCGCTCGGTCATGCCGCCATGGACCCGGCGTCCGTGCCGGACTTCCTCACGCCGGGCACGTTCGACGTCGTGGAGATCCCGACGGAATGTTTCCTTCACCGGGACGCGGAGTTTCAGCGGCGTCTGGCGTCCTGCAAGTTCAAAAGCGTGCGTGCCGGACATCTGATGGCGCCCGACCTCACGCGGGAGATACCGTTTCTGGCGGACAACTACCGCCGCGACTACGTGGAACAGGCTTCGATCATGGTCCGCACGCTCAAGGCGGCGGGCGCGTCCGGGGCATTCCTCGGCCTCGACATGAGGCGGATCCTGGGCGACGACGCGGCGGAAAATGCCGCGCTGGAGATCGTCCGGCGTCTGGTCCCCGTGCTGTACCGCGAGAGCTTCGAACTGCTGATCCCGTACCGGATCCCGTTCAAAAGCGAACGCGACATCATGACGCCGCCGCTGATGGGCCGCTTCATGCGCGGCACGCTCAGTCCGCTCGTGAAACTGAGCCTGGAAATCCATCCGTTCGAGGTGAAGCCGGAGGAAGACAAGGCGGAGCTGCTCGGCATGCTCGGATGCGAGGCGCATCAGGCGGTGCTGGTCTACGACGCCGACAGCGGCCTCCACATCGCCCCGGCGCAGTTCCGGCCGTGGGCGGAGCTGCTGGAACGCCGTCTGTTCCGCGGCCCGTACCTGCTGTGTCCGCGTTCGGTCCGCAACCGCATGGCGCTCCCGGAGTCGGATTTGTTCGCAAAAATGGTTTCGGACTTGCGAAATGAATAAAAACGTGCTACATTACTAGATTGCTTTTCTTTTTTCCGTTTTTTTGATTTGGAGATTATGAATATGACCAGAACTTTGAAACTCGGTGTCAATATCGACCACGTGGCGACGGTCCGTCAGGCCCGCCTTGCCTCCCAGCCGTCTCCGCTCGAAGCCGCGCAGCTCTGCATGGCCGCCGGAGCGGACGGCATCACCGCCCACCTCCGCGAAGACCGCCGCCACATCCAGGACGCGGACGTGATCGCGCTTTCGCAGGCGGGGCTCCGCCTCAACATGGAAATGGCTTTGACCGAAGAGATGGTGCGCATCGCGAGCACGCTGGTGCGTCCGCAGAGCTGCTGCCTGGTGCCGGAGAAACGCCAGGAGCTCACGACCGAGGGGGGACTCGATGCCGTCGCGAGTCTCGACAAGCTCATGCGGTGGGTGCCCGTGCTGAAGAACGCCGGGATCGCCGTCAGCCTCTTCATCGCGCCGGATTTCGCGCAGATCGACTGCGCAAAGCAGTGCGGCGCGGCGTTCGTCGAGCTCCACACCGGCTCGTTCGCCAACGCCGTTTCCGCGTCCGACCAGGCCGCCGAACTCGACCGTCTGGCGAAGGGCGCGGAGTACGCGCATTCGCTCGGCATCGGCGTGAACGCCGGACACGGCATCGACTACGAAAACATCAAGCCGCTGCTCGCCGCCGTGCCGCATCTGCACGAGCTCAACATCGGGCACAGCATCATCGCGCGCGCTATCATGAAGGGCGTCGGCGCGGCGGTCAAGGATATGCTTGAACTTATGAAAGATTACAAGGGTGAATAAGCCCGTTCAGTTTTTCCCCCAGCAGAAAGGATTTCAAAAATGGCATCGGAGATCATCGAAACCTTCCATCAGATCCTCGCACAGTGTGTGGAACACGGCGCGTCGGACGTCCTGCTCAAGGAGGAAGCCCCGGCCAACCTCCGCATCGCGGGCGCGCTCTACCCCGTCGACTTCGTCACGACGCATGACTTCCTCGACACGCTCCTGCACAGCATCATGGACGAACGCATGCAGAAGGAATACGAGCAGAACGGCGACGCGGACTTCTCCTACTGCGTGGAGGAGCTGGGGCGTTTCCGTATCAACGCGCACAAGCAGCGCGGCATGCACGGCATCACGCTGCGCTATGTGAAGAGCAAGATCAGCTCCATGGAAGAGCTGTCCCTCCCGCCCGTGCTCCGCTCCATCGCGGAGACGCCGCGCGGCATCATCCTGGTCTGCGGCACCACCGGCAGCGGCAAATCGACCACGCTGGCGGCGATGATCCAGCACATCAACGAGCATTTCACGAAGCACATCATCACGATCGAGGACCCGATCGAATACGAGTTCCGCGACGGCAAGTCGTTCGTGGAGCAGCGCGAAGTCGGGCTGGACTGCCCGTCGTTCTACAGCGCCCTCACGCACGCCATGCGCCAGGCGCCGGATGTGATCATGGTCGGCGAAATGCGCGACAAGGAAAGTTTCGAGGCCGCGCTCCAGGCCGCCGACACCGGCCACATGGTCATCAGCACCGTGCACGCCGCCGACGCATCCCAGGTCGTCGGGCGTATCCTCGACCTCTACCCGATCCAGGAACAGGACACCATCCTCGAGGCGCTCTCCGCCAACCTGAAGGCGACCATCGCACAGCGTCTGCTCCCGAAGGCGCTCGGCAAGGGTGTGGTCCCGGTCGTCGAGGTCATGATCTGCGACCCGGTCGTCCAGCGCTACATTTCCAAGAAGGAATTCGAGAAGCTGCCCGAGGCGATGGAAAGCGCCCGCGAAGCCGGCATGCAGACGTTCAATATGGCGATCCTCGACCGCATTAACAACGGCGAGATCACCGAGGAAGTCGGCCGCCCTGAAGATGAACCTGAAGGGCATCTTCCTGAACAGCTCGAAATAACCTCAACGCACCCGGACCGCCGGCTCGGACGGACTTGCCATAAAGATGAAAACACTTGCTCAAAAGATGAAAACGGTCAGCGCCGTCGCCGCGATTATCTTATGCTGTATCCTGGCGGCCAAAGGCGCCGCTTTGGACCTGACCCTTTCTCTGCAGGCGTTCGTGCAGGGCATCGTGGAGGGCGTGACCGAGTTTCTTCCGGTCAGCAGTACGGGCCACATGATCATCGTGGACAGCTTCTTCCCGATGAAGGACGAGGCGTTCGCCAAACTCTTCGAGGTCGTGATCCAGCTCGGCGCGATCCTGTCCGTGCTGGTGTATTTCTACAAGACGATTTTCCCGCAGAAGTGGAACATCGCCGGTTTTAAAGACATGATCCCGCTGTGGTCGCGCGTGGTGGTCGGCGTGATCCCCGCCGCCGTGATCGGATTCCTGCTGGACGACTTCATCGAAGCGCATCTCTTCAATATCGTGGTGGTGTCCGTGGCGCTGGTCGTGTGGGGCGTGGCGCTCGTGTTCAGCGGGAAGCTGGAACAACGCGAGTCGAGCACGGCGGAGATCGTGAAGATGAGCTACGGCAAGGCGCTCGCGGTCGGCTTCTTCCAGTGCCTCGCCATGGTCCCCGGGACCTCGCGGTCGGCAGTGACGATCCTCGGCGCGATGTGCCTCGGGTGCTCCCGCGCCTGCGCCGCCGAGTTCTCGTTCTTCCTGGCGATTCCGACGATGTTCGGAGCCTCGCTGCTGAAGCTCGTGAAGGGCGGGGCGCACCTGACCTCGCCGCAGTGGATCGCGCTCACGATCGGCTTCGTGACCGCGTTCTTCGTGGCGTGGGGCGTGATCGCGTGGTTCATGGACTACGTGAAAAAGCACGACTTCAAGCTGTTCGGCTGGTACCGGATCGCCCTCGGCGCGATTCTGCTGGTTCTGTTCTTCTGCGGCGTCGTGAAGCTCTGAACAACTATAGGCAGCCCGGGTCAGTCTTCGGGCAGCAGCGCCGCATTCCTGAAAACGGCGAACGTGATGCCGTCGACCGTGTCGGCATGGACCTGCCGGTACTGCCGGGAAACGGCTTCGTCCTGTTCTGATTCCCTGTAATCAAAAATGACTGGGATGTCGCCGTTTTGATCGTTTTCCGCGAAGAATTCCGCCGGGAGGACGATATAATCCGGCAGGATGTCCGAACCGCGCAGGAATTCCGGATAGTTCTGTCCTCCGGCAAAGCAGCCGAGGCGCGGCCACTCGGTATAGGTCTCGATGAGGGGACGCTTCCCGGATTGATACTGGTCGCATTTCATGATCTGCAGGGGGGCATCCTGTGATGCCGGGAGCCTGTTCCAGTCGGACCGGATCCATTCGGCGGCGGCGAACTGGAGGTTGCGTTCTATTCCTTTGTCAGAATCGTGGAAGAATTCGGTGAAGATCGGGGAATAAAGCATGTAGAGGAATGCCGCGCAGATGCCGACGGCGAAAACCGCGGCAGAGGATTTCCCGAGCTTGAATTTTGAGAGGATGCGCCATGTATCGCGGAAACCGAGCGCCGTGTACGGCAGATAAAGCGGAATGCCGATGAAAAGATAGCGTCTGGACGTCGTGAGCAGTCCGTAGAAAAGACAGACCTGAAACGCCGCGAGGAATTCGAACACGAGGAAGGTCAGGATCACGAGTGTGTCGAATCCGGTCCATTGGCGGCGGCGGATGCGCCCGATGATCCCGATCACTGCGAAGAAGAAATAGAACGGGAAAATGCCGCCCCGGATCGTGTGCAGAAATTCACTCATGGGCGGTCTCCGCGGTCGGCATGACGATGTCAAGCTGCATGACGGGATCGGGATGAACCAGGCGTTTCAGAGGCGGGATCTTCCGCGAAACGAGGTTGAAGATCGTCGCGTGGCGGGTGTCCAGCACCGGATAGCCCATCATGCGCCTGTTGACGCAGAGCTGGGGGACGATGAGGATGAAGACCGCGAATCCGGTCAGGATGCTGCGGAACGGGATGTGGAAGCGGATGCAGTCCCAGACGAAGAGCCCGGCGAACAGGATCGCGGCAAACAGCGCCATGTCGCCGCGGCTCAGGAGGATAAGCGTTTCTCCCAGGGAGAACCAGCCCCACGGGGCGAATCTGCACGGATTCTGGGAGAGGAGCATTGCGGCATAGACGCAGAGAAGAAGCCCGAAGATCGTGCCGGACTCGCGGCTGCCGTAGTAGCCGAAACGGAGGATGTACGGGCAGACGATGAAGAGCAGAGAGGAGAAGATCGCGACCGGGCGTCCGAAGAGACGGCGCGCCGCGGCGTAGAGCGGGAAAATGGCCAGCGAAAGGAAGAGCGAGGACGCAAGTTTGCAGGCGAGGAACCCGCTGCAATGGAACATGGAGGCGATCAGTCCCGCGGAGACGGGGAGGAGCGGCGTGATGCGCGGATGGAACGCGAAACGCCAGTCGTGCCGGGCGAACGCCTCAGCCATGGGCGCGTAACGCATCGCGACGTCCGGGAGAGGATAATCTTCAAGGATGATGCAGGGGGCGAGCAGGATCCAGAGCAGACAGAAGAGCAGGGCGGGCAGCACGAAATCGCGGAATCGCGCCGAACAATACCCGGCGGCTTTGATCGCGAGGGGGATGACGACGCCCGCCGGGATGTTCTTCCGCGCGACCTTGACGGAGGAGTTCTTGAATCTTTTCAAAAGATCGGGATTGAGGCGGTGGAACGTGCCGATCTGCCAGCCGCGCCGGAACAGTTCGGACGGGGCGTTGGAGTGTTCGTGGATGGCGATCGCCTCGGCGCAGTAGCCGATGGAACCGCCGTTTTCGAGGATGTGCGCGGCGAGAAGCATGTCTTCGCCGAAATCCGTTTTCGGGAAGTTCCCGAACCGGATCAGGTCCTGGACTTTCCATGCGGCGAACGCATTGGAGAAGAACGCCGCCATCAGTCCGTCTCGCTGGATGTCGGCGGCGGATTTGACGCGCGAGACGTTCGGGTAACAGCGTTCCCGCTGCCATGCGTTGAGCGTCTTTTCGTGGAGACTGATCTGCTTGCCGCAGCAGCCGGATATTTCCGGGTGTTTCCAGAGGAAATCCGTGAGTTTTTTGAGCGTGCCGGGTTCCGACAGCACCACGTCCTGCGAGAGGAAGATGACCGTGTCGAAACCTTTTGACGCGAGATAGCGGACGATGCGGGCGCGGGTCGTGCCGTGGTTGAAGTTCCGGCGGTCGTGCCTGAGGCATTTCCAGCCGTGCGCGACGGCGAGCTCGACCGTCTGGTCGGAGGAATCGCTGTCGACGATCAGCTTCAGGTCGATCTGAAGCTGCTGTTCCGCGATGGCGCGGAGCAGTTCGTACCAGAAGCCGCGTTTCACGGCGTTGAGCGTGGGGACGACGACCGCCGTTTTCATGCCGCCCACCAGAGACCGAGGGTGCGGAGCCAGTCGTTCTTCTTGAAGCCGTGCCGCCAGACCGTGCCGAGCCGTTTGAAATAACTGGATTCGGTCAGACAGCGGTTCCAGTCTTCCAGGAGACGGGTCTGGTCCGCGGAAAGATTCGCGCGGAAATGGTCCAGGAACGCGCCCGCCTGGCGCTGGGTCAGCCGGACCCTCTCGTGGAGGTGCTGACGCTGGAAGAAATGCTTGAGAAGCCCTTTGCGCGGGACTGCGCCGAAGACATTGTCCTCATGCTGGCGGTAGTCGACCAGACTTTCCGGGAGGAAGACGATCGCCCCGAACGCCGCCGCCGTGAGCGCGAGATACCAGTCGTGGCAGATCGCCTCTTCCGGGACCCGTGCCAGCGAGGCGAGCGCGCGGTTGAAGATCGTCGTGCAGCCCGTGACGTTGTTCTGAATCATGAGGTCCGCGAGCGAGACCCGGGCGGGGTTCAGGCTCTGGTAGCGGATCATGGACGGCGCGATCTGCTTCAGGTGTGCATCCACGACGCGCAAGTCGGAGTGAACGAGGAGCGGAGTTTCCGCGGGACGGCCGGATTCGGCGTCCCTGATCGCCTGAACGCTCCGGGCGATCTTGTCCGGATGCCAGACGTCGTCCTGGTCCGCGAACATGAAATACGGCGTGTCCGTCTCCACTGCGGCGTCCAGCAGGCGCTGGTACGAGGCGATGACGTTGTAGTGCGTCTGGTCCGGCAGGACGACGGCGGACGGGAACCGGGAAACGAGCGACAGGATCGCGGGCGACGGGGAGCCGTCGAAACGGCACACCAGTACAAAATCCCTGAAGGACTGGTTCGCGAGCGAATCAAGAAAGTCCTTCAGGAATATGGAGTCTCCGTGAACGGAGAGTAGAACGCTGACCTGCGCCTTGCTCATGCGGAGCCGGTATTATTACTTGGAATCGGAATCGGTTTCCGGGGCCGGCGCTTCGGCGGGCGCTGCTTCGGCGGGGGCTTCGGCGGCTGCTTCGGCGGCTGCTGCTTCAGTCGGCGCTTCGGCAGGCGCTTCGGCAGGCGCTTCCGTGGCTGCTTCGGCGGCTGCTTCGGCAGGAGCGGGGGCACGGTTCACGCCCGCGCCGAGGTCCTGTCCCTCTTTCATTTCCTCTTCGCCTTCTTTGCCGACCTCGGAGTTCGGATCGAACGCCTGAGCCGGAGCGAACGGCTTCGGCGGCAGGGGCTGACGGCCTTCCTGCGCGCCGTTGTGGAGGTAGTGCCACAGCGGGTTCAGTCCGGCCTGACGCACGTCGGGGTTGGTGTCCAGATAATACTTGGAATCGAAGCGTTCGGACGGGTTGAATCCGTGGTACGCGCCCCAGAAATAATAGTGCTTGAGGGGGTTCAGGCCGCTGATGCGGACCGTCGGGTAGTTGGTGAGATACCAGACGGGATCGAACCAGCCGGATTTCGTGATCTGGGACATCTGGAGCCTGAAATCGTAGATGTTGACGCTGGATTCGTCCTGCGGCGGCTGAACGGGGACCTTCTCGCCGAGGATATGGATGTCTTCCCAGTCGGTGCATTTTTCGAGGACGATGTCGAACTCGTTGTCGAGATCGGGCTCGTAGTGGCAGTCGAGGACGGAGAACGGGAAATAGCGCATGCGGATCAGCGGACGGATGATCCGCTGCAGGAAGTTTTCAAAATTGAAAACGTGGTGGTGGTGCACGAAATTGTAGCGCTGGCCCTCGATGTCGCTCCAGTAGATGTTCAGGTGATCTCTGTCCTGATGGTAGATCAGGGCGTCGAGGATGTGTTCCGCGGCGTCCACGCTGCCGTTGTTCTCGTAGTCGACGATCAGGTGTCCGGCGGAGGTCTCGGGACGGTCGACGTCGAACGTGAAGCGGCGGTCGGGGATGGCGAGGAAGAATTTGCCGTTGTCGTTGAGGCTCTCGTAGACGGCCTTGAAGAAGCCGATGAAGTCCGGGATGTGCTCGATGACGTGGTTCGCGATGAAATAATCGAACTTGATGTCGCCGAGGACCTCGGAAAGCGAGCGGGTTTTGGCGACGAAGTCGACGTCGACGAAGGTCCTGCCGGGATAGAATTCCTGGAAGTGTTCGATCAGCGTTTCCTTCGGGAAGATGTCGTAGTACTTGACATTGGACTCTTCCTTGGTGAGCAGCGGCGAGCAAAGCGCGCCGATCTCAAGACCGGAAAGATCCGCGTAATTCGGAACATTCTTCATGAAGATCCGTCTGCGTACAATGTCGCGCTTTTTGTCTTTTTCGATGTCGCTCATGGTGTTACCTCGTTTTGGCTGTTATTTTGATGAAATTAGTTGGATACTGGTACAGACGCGAGATCAGGTGGATGGTCTCGTTGATTTCAGGCTGCTTCTGGTAGTAGCAGATGTTCTTCTTCAGGAACGGGAATCCGAGGACGAGGAAGTCCTGCGGCCTGCAGTAGATGGCGTTGAACTCCGGCGTGATCTTGTCGACCTCCTGAAGACGGGCGGCCGCGCGGAGATAGACGTCGGACTTGAATCCGGCTTTTTCCAGCTTGCTGCTGAGGCGCGTCTCGTAGTTCGCGACGACGGCGGGCAGGGAGGTCTCGTTCTTGACGTTCCGCCAGAATTCCTTGAACGCCTCCGAGGAGAAGACCTGCTGGCGGAAGACAAGGAAATAGCTCTGGATATGGCGCGGGATGATCCCGTTCGGGAGCCACTTGGCCTCCTCGCGCCTCGGATTGTCGGTTTCCGGGAACTCGGTCATGCCCCAGAAGTCGGCAGGATTCGAGCTCATGCGCGCGAAGATCTCCTGGAAGGAGTACATCGGGCCGTAGACGCTGTTGTTCAGCAGGACGAGTTCGTCGTATCCCGTGAGGCGGGTCTCCTCGAGCGCGTCGCGCCACGCGCCGAAGTCGTAGCCGACGTTTTCGCGCGTGATGACCTTGGCCGCGATGCGGGAGACCTTTTTCATGCTCTCCTGGATCAGGCCGCTGTTGCTCACGAACACGATGTCGGCGCATTTCTTCAGTTCGTTGAGCAGATACATGTCGGCGGGGGAGACCTTCTGGTCCGCCGAATAGTGGACGAAGATCGCGAGGCGTTTCACGTATTCCTTCTCTTCGCCCGGCTCGGCCTTCTTTTCAGGCGGGATCGGCGGCGGGACGATGGCGGAAAGCGCGGTGTAGCCGGCGCCCTGCGCGACGTATTTCCAGATGCGTTCGATCGCATGCGCCAGCGTGTCGGATATCTGGTAGTTTTCCTCCTCGAATTTGGCCTGGTCGACGATGCCTTCGCGGAAGAGCGGTGCGATGGCCTTGGTGCGCGCCCAGAACATCTGGCCGACGGGGAAGTCCGGATTCGGCGGGAGGTTGGAGGGCAGTCCCATGGCGTTGAGGAGATCCACGCAGCGGGCGAGGTTCTTTTCCCAGTTCATATAGTCGCGCATGGTCGGGATCGGGGAGGGGAAGTAGAGTCCGATGTGCGGATCGCGGTCGAACCGGCGGAAGATGGAGGCGACGGTCTCCGGGGAGCCGAGCAGCTGGTCCAGGAGGTAGTGCCGCCATTCGTGGCCCCAGTTCACGGTCATGGATTTCTTGGTGTGGAAGTGCCCGATGAAATCGTACTGGTCGATCAGCTCGGAGCAGGCCGCGAAGAACGGTGCGACGTCGCGGCCGACGTTGCGCGTGACGGTGACCGTCATATTCTCGCAGTTCGCGACCGGGTTTTCCTCCAGCATCGTCATGATCGCGGTGCGCTTGCGGCGGCTGTCGGTCGTGACGACGCAGTCGAACTTGAACGGGATCTGGTTCAGGTAGTGAATGATCTCGTCCATGAGGTCGGGGTAGAAGACATGAACGTGGAGGAGGACTTTTCCAGGCTGGACGGCGGTGTCTTTCGCCTGTGCGAGGACTTCGTAATCGGGGACTGGCGGGAGATTGCAGAGCGCGCGGGTCGTCGTGTTGATGCTGGCGTAGCCGAAGCATTCGTCCGGTTCCAGATAGGTGCCCTCCGCCCATTCGTTCCAGGCGTTGATGAAGATGAAGCGTTCCTTCTCGATGAAGTTCTTGCGGGTGTATTCGAGGATGTTTCTGAGCCAGTAGTGGTAGGAATTGAGGGAAAAATACTGCCAGACGGAGTATCCTGTCTCGCGGCGGCAGGAGTTGTCCCAGCCGAGCATGGCGCAGCGGTAGAACGGATACGGGGACTGGTCGGCAAACGTTTTCTTCTGGTAGAGGTCGGAGATGATCTTCTGGTAGTTGTAGTAGAAACCGTCTTCCTTGAACGCGTGGAACCGGGCGGGCGGGAACATCTCCAGCTCGGAGACCATGTGCGGCGGGAATTCGACTTCGCGGTCGACCTCGTCGAGGATCCTGAATTCCCTGCTCCTGATGAACGTGCGGCAGGACCAGATCTGGATTTCGCCGACGCCGTTCTTCCGGCACCAGCTGCGCCAGGTGGCGAACGTCTTGTTGGAGTTCGGCAGGATCTTCGCGTGGTAGACCAGGATCACGGGCTTGCCCTGGCAGCGCAGGTAGCGCGGATCCATGATGTAGCGCTTGAGGTCCTTGATGAAGTTGATGTCGTTTTCGTCGGAGTAGTTCTGCTTGATGAGGACGGAGTTCTGCTGGCCGTCCCACGTGCGCGTCCAGTTTTCGTTTGCCCAGCAGAGGCAGAAATTGAAGTCGATCTCCGGATGCGCCATGATGAGCTCGAGCGGCTTCTCCATGAGCTTCTTGCCGTCGAACCAGTAGTAGTAGAGGCAGAACGCCGAAATGCCGTGCGCCTTGGCGAGGGCGACCTGCTTCTTGATGTTTTCGACGTCGGAGAGGTCGTAGTAGCCGATGTCCTTGTGGGGCGTGCGCGGCTGGTAGTGGACGGGGAAGCGAGGCTTCGCCTTCTTTGTGTTGGTCCACTCCGTGAAGCCTTTGCCCCACCATTCGTCGTTTTCGGGGAAGGTGTGGAACTGCGGAAGATAGAACGCGATGGTCTTGACGTCGCGCGGAATCTGCCGGAAAGGCTCGTCGTCCTGATAGCAGGACTGGTAGGTGATCTGGTCGAGCAGGGAGTCGCCGGCGTTCATGGCGATTTCGGGGGTCGGCGCCTTGCCGAACCGTTTCGCCGTCTTCGCCGCGCCGTTCAGCATGTAATAGACGAGCACGAAGAACTTCGATGCGCCGGTCTGCGCGAGCGTGACGTCGTCGACGTAGGACTTGGATTCCTTGATGATCTCGCGGTTGAGGGTCAGGTATCCGTACAGGAAGTGGAAGAGACGCGCGATGCCCCATGCGCGGGACGTGCGGATGTCGTGCATCAGCTGCTTGTCGTACTCGACCTGCCAGCGGAGCGCTTCGATCTCGTTCGTCAGGTTCGCGCGTTCGACGTTGAATTTTGCCGCATCCGAACTGAGCTTGCGGATCTGATGAAGCATCCCGTTGATCTCTTCCTGCAGCAGGATCAGGTTGCGTTCCAGTCCGGCGCTGTAATGCTCCACCTCGTGCGCGGACGTCAGCGGGAACGAAGGAAATCGTTTCGGTGTGTCTGTTTTCTCCAGCGAGTCCGGCAGGATGCCCTGATTGTAGATTCGCAGGAGTTCGTTTTCTCTGTGGCTCATGATTGTTTAACCTCGCGGCATTCGATCGCTGACATTGGCAGGCCGACCATGGCCCCCACGAGCGGATAGCTTGATTTGATTTGGAACGTCATGGCGTTGTGGTTCCAGACCTGAATATGATGATCTTCCAGTTTTCCGGTCGAGACCGCCACGCCGACGGAATATGTGCCGTTTGCCAGACGCGGCAGGACGAAGTGGAACACGACCTCCATCTCGCCGCCTTCCTCCAGAACGGGAATCGCGCCCGGGATGCTGGTGTCGCCCCACAGGTTGATCCCTTCGGGGGAACGCACGCGGAATCCGACCGCGGGCATTTCGAGGCGTTTCTGCGCCCGGATCCGGACGGCGAACTTGACGGCTTCGCCGCCTCGCGCCTGGCTCATCGCCTCGCCGTTGTCCGCGGAGAGGACCGTTTCCAGAATGTCCGCGCCGCCTTCGCCGAAGGAGCGTTCGTCGGGGAGATAGCCGGTCGCCTCGACCGGATCGCCCTCGCGGAAGTCCGATTCCGCGGGATTCCATTCCTGTTTGCCGGAGACCTTGACGTCCTGTTTCTCCCCGTAGCAGAGTTCCAGATAGCGTTCGGTGATCTCGCGCGGCGCGCCGTCGGCGATCAGCCTGGAGTGGTCCAGCAGGATCGCGCGGGAACAGAGCATGGAGATGATATTGCAGTCGTGGCTGACCAGCAGCACGGTCTTGTCCTTGATGTACTCGCGGAGGAACGCGATGCATTTCTGTGCGAAATGGAAGTCGCCGACCGCGAAGATCTCGTCGAGCAGCAGGATGTCCGCCTGAAGATAAATGCAGGTGGCGAACGCCAGGCGCATCACCATGCCGGTGGAATACGTGGAGACCGGCTGGTCGATGAAGTCGCCGATCTCGGCGAACTCGATGATGCCGTTGATCTGGGCTTCGATCTCGGATTTCCGCAGGCCGCGGGAATAACCCGCCGTGTAGATGTTCTGCCGGCCCGTGTCGGACGCGTCGATCCAGCTGCCGAGTTCCAGCAGGGACGCCACGCGCCCCTCGATGAAGACTTTTCCGCTCGTCGGATACAGCGTCCCGGCGATCATCTGCAGCAGCGTGCTTTTCCCGCTGCCGTTCACGCCCATGACGCCGACGCATTCCCCCTTGCGGATCTCCAGGGAGAGCGGCTCCAGCGCGGTGAACCGGTTGCTCTTGAACCGGAACGGGAACAGCAGGTTCCAGAGCAGTTCCTTCCGCGTCGAGAAACGCGGATACTCCTTGCCGACGCCTTCCAGACGGATCACGACTTCATCAGACGACATCGGCAAAGCGCCTCCTCAGCCGCATGAAAACGCAGAACCCGATCTGGAAGATGACCAGGCATGTCAGCCAGGACGCGGCGACCATGCCCCAGTCCGGCGCGCTCGGTTTGAAAAAGATGGTACGGGTGTTGATGATGACCGGAGTCAGCGGATTCAGGTAGATGATCCATTGGTACTGTTCCGGGATCTGGACCATGTCGTAGAAGACCGGCGTGGAAAAGAAGAGGAACAGGATGATGATGCCGAGCAGGTTCCCCAGGTCGCGGAAGAACAGTCCTGCGGCCGAGATGATCCAGCTGCAGCCCGTCGTCAGCAGAAGCAAAGGCAGGGTCGTCAGCGGCAGATACAGCGGCGCCATCCACGATCCGCCTCCGTCCGTGAACTGCGAGATCAGGTAGATCAGGACCAGCACGGCGTACATGATCAGGAAATTCGCCAGCGCCAGACCCGGCGACAGCAGGTCCAGCGGGAACGGCACGCGCTTGATGATGCCCGTCCGCGAGAGCAGCAGGTTCAGGCTGCCCATCACGGTCTCGCTGAATCCGGAGTACAGGATGATGCCCGTGTAGATCACGAGCCCGAAGCTCCAGCGGGACGTGATGTCGGCGTCCGGCCATTTCAGCTTGAAGATCACGCTGAACATGTACACATAGATCAGCAGGACGCACATCGGCGGGATGAACAGCCAGAAAAAACCGAGCACGCTGTGCCGGAATTTCGCCAGGATGTTGTTCCGCACCATCATGAAAAACAGGCTGTACTGGCGGATCGCCAGATTCACCGGCATCCACGGGTTCAGCGTTTTCCAAACGGGAATGTCCCGGAATATCTCTTCCACTGTGTCGTCTGCTCCAAAAACAAACGCGCGCCGCCTGAAAATGACGCATCAGAAGCGACGTGTTTTTGTTTCGTTTCGGTCTGCGGTTGCCGTCTTTTTCCGCGCGGTCCGAAACACGGTTTCCGCACAGAAAAAAACACTAGTATAAACTAATACATCATACTATAGCACGCCGACCCGATTTTTCAAGCATAAATCAGGCTTTTCCGGACGATTTGTCCGTTTTCATGTCGTTTCGGAAATGTGCGGATTTCCCGCGGACGGAAAAAACTCCCCGCCGGGGGGAATGGGAAACGGGCGGGACGGTCAGCCGAGGCGGCTGTTCTTCGCGAGGAGCAGGAGGTCGGCGAGGACGATCGCGGTCATGGCTTCGACGACCGGGACCATGCGCGGGACGAGGCACGGGTCGTGGCGTCCGGGCGTGGAGATCTCAGCGGGTGCGCCGTCGCGGTCGATGGTCTTCTGCGGGCGGTTGACGGATGCCGTGGGCTTGACGGCGCAGCGGAAGGTGAAGACGTCGCCGTTGGAGATGCCGCCGAGCACGCCGCCCGCGTTGTTGGAGACGAACTTGCCGCCGGGCAGGATCGGGTCGTTGTGGGCGCTGCCGCGCATCGCCGCCGCGTCGAATCCCGCGCCGAACTCGATGCCCTTCACGCCGCCGATGGAGAGGATGGCGTGCGCGGTGAGGGCGTCCAGCTTGTCGAACACGGGTTCGCCGAGCCCGGCGGGCAGTCCGAGCGCTTCGCAGAGGATGATGCCGCCGACGCTGTCGTTGTCGGCGCGCGCGGCGTTGACCGCGTCGGCCATGCGGACCGCGGCTTCGGCGTCCGGCGCGCGGACAGGATTGCGTTCGACCTGGTCCCAGTCGATATTCTGCGCCTTGATGCCGGCGATCTCAAGCGCGCAGGCGCGGACGGTCATGCCGTGACAGGCGAGGAGCTGTTTCGCGATGGCTCCGGCTGCCACCCGCGCGACGGTCTCGCGTCCCGAGGTGCGCCCGCCTCCGCGCGCGTCGCGGAATCCGAACTTGCGTTCCCACGCGAAATCGGCGTGTCCGGGGCGGAAGAGGTTGGCGATGGCGTCGTAGTCGGCGCTGTGCTGGTTTGTGTTGCGGAAGAGGATGGCGAGCGGGGCGCCGGTCGCGACGCCGTTCAGCACACCGGAAAGGATCTCGGGTTCGTCGGCCTCCTGGCGCGGCGTGGTCATGCCGGACTGGCCGGGCCTGCGGCGCGCGAGTTCGGATTTGAGGGCGTCGAGGTCGAGCGGAAGCCCGGCGGGGACGCCGTCGACGACGCATCCGAGCGCGGATCCGTGGGATTCGCCGAAGGTGGTGACGCGGAACAGTGTGCCGAAGGTGTTGGAGCTCATTTTGAATTCACTTTCGATTCGAGGACGATAAGCATGCGGTCGACCGCTTCCTCCACTGGGAGGACTTCGGGCAGTTCGAGCACGGCGTCGGCCGCCGCGCGGAAGACCGGGCGGCGGGCGTCGCAGATGCGGACGAACTCGCCGAACGGATCGGGTTTGTCCGCCAAGAACGGCGGGAAGCCCTCGCGCGCCATGCGTTCGAACGCCGTGGGGACGGGGACGTCCAGCCAGACGATGAGGCTGAGCGCGCGGAGGTCGCCGGGCGTGAGGAACGGATTGGAGACCACGCCGCCGCCGAGCGCGACGACCGCGGGGCAGGGGGCGGACGCGATGAACTTGCGGACGGTTTCCGCTTCGAGTTCGCGGAAACGCGTTTCGCCGACCTCCCTGTAGAGCGCGCGGACGGGTTTGCCCGCGTCGGCTTCCAGCAGGGCGTCGGTGTCGAAGAACGGCACGCCGAGCGCCTTCGCGAGCGCGACGCCGAGACATGATTTGCCGCAGTGCTTGATGCCGCAGAGCGCGACGCGGCGGTCGAGTTTCGAGTTCAGGATGCGGACGCGCTGGCGCGAACAGCTGATCGCGAGGATCGTACGGTAGAGGCGCACGGCGTCGTCGGCGGATTCCGGCGGGACCGAGGCGCGGATCCGGTCGAGGATGACGTGTTCGCGTCCGGGACGGCTCACGGGTGCGTTCGCGGCGAGCTTGAGATCGGCGACGCGGACGGCGGCCTCCATGCGGCGGATGAACGCCGGAAGCAGCTCCGCGTCGATCGCGTCGATTTCGCTCCGGAGCGTGTCGAGCTGTGCCGGATCGGGTGTGTCAGGCATAAACGCGCCTCAGGCTTTGATCGTGCAGCGGAACGGCAGGATGTGGCGGATCTTCTCCATGAGGTCGTCGAAGACCGGCGGCGTGATGGACTGGGCACCGTCGCACAGCGCGCAGGACGGGTTGTTGTGGACCTCCACGATGATGCCGTCCGCTCCGGCGGCCGCGGCCGCGAGTGAGAGCGGGGCGACGAACCGGGCGATGCCGGCGGCGTGGCTCGGGTCGATGATCACGGGCAGGTGGGAGAGCGTCTTCAGCGCCGGGATGGCGGAGATGTCGAGCGTGTTTCGCGTGTAGGTCTCGAACGTGCGGATGCCGCGTTCGCAGAGGATCACGTTCTGGTTGCCGGACGCCATGATGTATTCGGCGCTCATGAGGAGTTCCTGATAGGTGTTCGCGAGGCCGCGCTTCAGGAGGATGGGCTTGTCGCATTTGCCGATCTGCTTCAGGAGCTCGAAATTCTGCATGTTGCGCGCGCCGATCTGGATCACGTCGACGTCGGCGAAGAGGTCGAGCTGGGAGAGGTCCATCAGCTCGGTCACGATGGGAAGCCCGGTCGCCTTTTTCGCCTCAAGCAGCAGGCGCAGGCCCTCGGCGCGGAGCCCCTGGAAGGAGTAGGGGGACGTGCGCGGCTTGAACGCGCCGCCGCGGAGCATGTTCGCGCCGGACTTCTTTACTGCTTCGGCGATGCCGATGATCTGCTCCTCGCTCTCGACGGAGCACGGGCCCGCGATGACCGCGAATCCGCCGCCGCCGACCTTCACGCCGCCCGGGCCGACCTTGACGACCGTGTCCAGCGGATGGAACTTGCGGTTGGCGTTCTTGAACGGTTCCTGAATGCGTTTCACGTCGTCGACGATGTCGAACTGCTTGATGATGTCGAGGTCGATGTGCGAAGTGTCGCCGATGAGGCCGATGATGGTCTGCTGGATGCCTTCGCTGATGTGGAGCGTGACGTTCTGTTTGGTGAGCCATTGTTTTAGCGCGTCGAACTGCGCCGCATCTGCGTTTTCTTTCAGGATGATGATCATGATGGGGACCTGTCCTTGTTGCGGGCCGCTGCCGGGGGGGCGTCGCGCGGACGCCGGGTGATTTCGGCCCGGAGTGTTTTTTGATAAATATCCGTAGATAAAATAGCACGGTTCGGGCGATATTTCAAGGGCGCGCGCATGAATATAATTAATTTTGACGGAAAAAGTACGGCGGCTGCCGAGGTTGCCGGGCAGAGAGACGGGCGGGGGCTTCCATCGAAATGGCGTACATTTGTTCGACAGAACGCAAGAAATTATAAAAAGAGTGTGTTTTCGCCCTTGACATTCATTTGTCGCGGGATATATTGTATATTGATGAATTGGAGAAATAACGCGCCGTCCCGCTCAAAACGGGGCGTGCGCGGAAACAAACGACTCATTCCCCGTTCAACCGGGGAGAAGGAGAGACTGATCATGAGCGAATACATTTCTGACCGTGAACTCGGCTCCATCGAAGAACCCAGCATGGCTGCCTACGCCGGACTCACCGTCACCGACGGCGGCATCTGCCTTCAGCGCACCGAACTCCCGCAGACCGTCACTGTGGCTGGAGCATTAAGCAACGAGGCAATATCTTACATAACGACCTCAGGTAAGATGTTAGGAGATTTGGGTCCTTTCGGCGAAGACACCCCTGCACCTGACACTGATTTAGAATTGGTATATAGTGGCATAGCAGT
>ONQZ01000061.1 GCA_900320095.1 uncultured Lentisphaerota bacterium | reverse complement strand
AATGCGACTGGCAGTCCATTCAGGGCCCGTGTCGGGCCGCCAGTACTATCGCCTTCTAGGCGCAGTGCATACCACCAGCTCAGCTGGTGGTTCTGATTTGTTTCGACAAAAGAAACTATTTGAAAAAAACAGACAATGTATACTATAGTATAGAATATTGCATAAACAACACGAACAAATCATGCCGAAATCGAGTTGGCTTGTCAACTTCAAGAGAGGGCAAATGGTTACGGGAAGCTTCTTTCTTCAGAACATGATCCATACGATAAATATCAGGTGAATCAATGCAGGACTATATCTATTCCGTCATCGCGTTCCTGGCAATGGTGATCCATCTGATCATCAATTTCGACATGCTCCCCGGCCGGAAAGTCTCCAATGCCCGCGGCGCGCGCGAATACCGTTTCTTCCTGGCGGGCGTTTTTATTTATTACATCGTGGATGCTGGCTGGGGCGTTTGGGCCGGACTCGGCTGGATCGGCGTCCTGTATGTCGACACGATGCTTTACTACCTCGGGAACAGTCTTGGCGGCGAGAACGGCGTTTTCACGCTGTCCGTCTCCGACACGGGCTGCGGCATCCCGGATGAAGCCAAGGCCAAATTGATGAGTCCGTTTGTGCAGGTCGATACGGATGCCAGAATCAAGGGAACCGGGCTGGGGCTTTCCATCTGCAAACAGCTCGCCGACAGGATGGGCGGAGAATTATCGTTCGTTTCCGAGCTGGGAAAGGGCTCCACATTCACGGTCGAACTCCATAACGTGAAGACCGCCGATTTGCCGGATCCCGGAAACGGCGCCGCCGCGGGACAGGAATCTACAGAGAGCATGCGGCAGGACGGCAAAACACCCGCCGAGAAGCAGAAAAACGCGGATAATCTTCACATCCTGATCGCGGACGACGTCCCGCTGAACCTCGCCGTCCTGAAGGCGCTCCTCGTCAAAACCGGGATACGCGATATCGTGACCGCCGTTGACGGGCAGGACGCCTGGGAAAAGCTTCAGGCATCGGAAAAGCGTTTCGATCTGATCCTGACCGACATGTGGATGCCGAAAATGGACGGCAAAGTCCTGGCCGCAAAGATTCGCGCGGACGAACGCTTCGCCGGGATTCCGGTCTACGTGGTCACCGCCGACATCGAGGAACAGAAAGTCTTCGCCGAACACGGATTCACGGGTGTGCTTCTGAAGCCGCTGACCGTCGATAAACTGGCAAGGCTGTTCGGCTGAACGGAACCGCTTGCAGACAGTCTCGTACAGCAGATCCGTCCGCGTCCGTTTTATATCTCATGAATCCGGCCGGATTCATCGAAAACAGGCGGCTTTTGAAACCAGCTTATTCCCGCCCCGTGCCGCGAGGCCCGGCACAGCCGCCGCGAAGGCTCCGCCTCCCTTTTTTGTCTCGAAAATGGGAAATGAGCTTGCAAAACGCGCGCATGTGATTTATATTTAGATGGACTTTTTTTCCAAGAACCCAATACAACCGGAGAAACCCCGAATCATGGACTACGATTTCACCGCCATCGAAGCGAAATGGCAAAAATACTGGGACGATCACCAGACGTTCCAGGCGACCGACGACACCACGAAGAAAAAACTCTACGTCCTGGACATGTTCCCCTACCCGAGCGGCGCGGGCCTCCACGTGGGCCACCCGGAGGGCTACACCGCCACGGACATCTATTCGCGCTTCAAGCGCATGAACGGCTTCAACGTGCTGCATCCGATGGGGTGGGATGCGTTCGGGCTGCCCGCGGAACAGTTCGCGATCGAGACGGGGACGCACCCGTCCGTGACGACGGCGAAGAACATCGCGAACTTCAAGCGCCAGATCAAGATGCTCGGGTTCAGCTACGACTGGAGCCGCGAGATCAACACCACCGACCCGAAGTATTTCCGCTGGACCCAGTGGATCTTTCTCCAGCTCTACAAGAAGGGCCTCGCGTACATCGACGAGGTGCCGGTGAACTGGTGCCCCGCGCTCGGCACCGTGCTCGCCAATGAAGAGGTCATCGACGGCCGCAGCGAACGCGGCAACCACCCGGTCATCCGCCGCCCGATGAAACAGTGGGTCCTCAAAATCACCGCCTACGCGGAACGCCTGCTCGCGGACCTCGACGGCCTCGACTGGCCGGAAGGCATCAAAGAAATGCAGCGGAACTGGATCGGCCGCAGCGAAGGCGCGGAAGTCGTGTTCCAGCTCGACGGACACCCCGGCAAGACATTGACCGTGTTCACCACGCGCCCGGACACGCTCTTCGGCGCGACCTACATGGTCCTCTGCCCCGAACACGAACTCGTCGACGAGATCACCACGCTGGAGCACGCGGAGGAAGTCGCCGCCTACAAGAAGCGCACAGCGTCCATGAGCGACCTGGAGCGCACCGGCCTCAACAACGAGAAGACCGGCGCGTTCACCGGCGCGTACGCCATCGACCCGGTCAATGGCGCGCGCATCCCGGTCTGGATCTCAGACTACGTGCTGGCGAGCTACGGTACCGGCGCGATCATGGCGGTCCCCGCCCACGACGACCGCGACTTCGCGTTCGCACAGAAATTCAATATCCCGGTCATCCCGGTGATCCGGCCCGACGAGGCCGCCGCGGCGAAGGACAAGGTCGACGTCGAGGGCGTGCTCGCCGGAAAAGTCTGCTGGATCGGCGACGGTCCGCTGATGAACTCCGCGAACGACGACGGACTCAGCCTCAACGGCCTGCACGTGAACGAGGCGAAGAAGCGCATCATCGACTGGCTCGAATCGAAGGGCATCGGCAAGCGCACCGTGAACTACAAGCTTCGCGACTGGCTCTTCAGCCGTCAGCGCTACTGGGGCGAGCCCTTCCCGATCATCATCATGGACAGCGGCGAGATCCGCATGGTCCCCGAGGACGAACTCCCGCTCACCCTGCCCGACATGAAGGACTTCAAGCCCTCCGGAAACGGCGAATCCCCGCTCGCGAACGCGACGGACTGGGTCGACTACGTGGACCCGAAGACGGGCGAACACGGCCGCCGCGAGACCAACACCATGCCGCAGTGGGCCGGGTCCTGCTGGTACTACCTCCGCTACATCGATCCGCACAACGACAAGGCGTTCGTCGACCCGGCGAAGGAAAAATACTGGATGCCGGTCGACCTGTACGTGGGCGGCGCGGAACACGCCGTGCTGCATCTGCTCTACGCGCGTTTCTGGCACAAGGTCCTGTACGATCTGGGCCTCGTCTCCACCAAGGAGCCGTTCCAGAAGCTCGTCAACCAGGGCATGATCCTCGGCACGTCCTACAAGGACGCCCGCGGCGCGCTCGTCCCGACCAACCTCGTCGACCTCACCGGTCCCGAACCGAAGCACAAGGAGACCGGCGAAAAGCTCGTCGAATTCCCCGCAAAGATGTCCAAGTCGCTCCGCAACGTCGTCAATCCCGACGACGTGGTCCGCGAGTACGGCGCCGACAGCATGCGCCTGTACGAGATGTTTATGGGGCCGCTGGAGGCCGTCAAGCCGTGGAACACCCGCGGCGTCGAAGGCGTCTTCCGGTTCCTCAAGCGCTCCTGGCGCATGATCATGCAGACGCCGGTCGTCGACGAGCCCGTCCCCGCCAATCTCCGCCGTCTGCTCCACGCGACGATCAAGAAGGTCACGGAGGACACGGACACGCTCAATTTCAACACCGCCATCAGCCAGATGATGATCTTCCTCAACGACTTCTCCAAGCTCGAAAAGATGCCGCGCGAAGCCGCCGAGACGTACGTCCTGCTGCTCGCCCCGTACGCGCCGCACATCGCGGAGGAGATGTGGGAGGGCCTCGGCAAACAGGCGCCTGTCTCCCTGGCGCAGTGGCCGAGCGTCGACGAATCGCACCTGCAGGTCGAGGAACACGAGATCCTCGTGCAGATCTGCGGCAAGCCGAAAGTCCGCATCATGATGCCCGCCTCACTCTCCGCCGACGACATGAAGCAGAAGGCGCTGGAAAATTCGGAAGTCGCCGCCGCGCTCGCCGGAAAGACCGTCGTGAAGGTCATCGCAGTCCCGGGCCGCCTCGTCAACATCGTAGCAAAGTGAGCCGTCCATGACCCCCGACCAAGACTACATCGAACTCTTCGAGCATTACGAACCGGTCTGCATCGACCTCGGCCCCGGCGTCCTCACCGACCTCTCCGCCGAGTTCCTGCTCGCCGAGGACAGGCCCGTCGTCACGTTCGTGACCGGAGGCAGCTCCCTCGCGAAGTCCGGCGCGCGCGCCGACATGACGAACATGGTGCTCCACTACGAATTCGAGTCCCGCCTCGTGTGCGACATCCCGGCGGAACCCGACCTGGACGACGTCGCGCGCATCATTGAGGCGCTGAACCAGAGCAAGTGCTCGGAAGTCGTCGCCATCGGCGGCGGCAGCGTGCTCGACGCCGCGAAGGCCGCCTGGGCCGCGTATCAGACCGGGCTCGACGTCGCCGAGCTCTTCGGCTCGAACAAGATCTCCGAAAAATTCCCCGGCAGGGACTTCAAGCGCATCATCGCCATCCCGACCACCGCGGGCACCGGCTCCGAGGTCACGCCGTACTCGAACATCGTCGACCGCGCCGCGGGCGTGAAACGCCTCATCGCGGACAAACAGATCGTGCCGCGCATGGCGCTGATCGACCCGTACTACGGACGCTCCATGCCGAACAGCCTCACCGCCGCGACCGCGCTGGACGCCCTCACGCACAACATCGAGGCGCTGCTGAACACCGGTTCGCCGGAAACGAAGTTCGCCACGAACAGGAACGCAGTCTATGCGGTCCGCCTCATCCGGGACAACCTCCTCCTCGCCTTCCGCGACCCGAACGACGCCAACGTCCGCGAACGCCTCTGCGCCGCCGCGACCATCGGCGGCATGATGATCGCCGACCGCCCGACCTCGCTTCCGCACCTCGGCAGCTTCTCGTTCTACGGCAAAGTCCCGCACGGGATCGCCGCCTCGATGCTCCTGCCGCCCTTCTGGCGCTACTACCTCGCGGAAAAGGCCGTCGCGGAACGCACCATGCTGCTCGCGGACGTCTTCCCGTCCGATGCGCCGCAGAAGACGCCGGAAGCCGTCGTGGACGCCGCCGCCGCGTTCATCGCGGAGTACGCCGGCGTGCCGAAACTCTCCGCGCTGCCCGGATTCGACGCCGCGATGGTCGAACGGATCGCCGCAGATGCCGTCAAGAATCCGATGAAACTCGCCTCCGCGCCGCGCCCGGTCTCCCCGGAAGACGCCGCCGGGATCATCTCCGGAATTCTCAAGAAGGAGTTGTGACCATGAAAATCGTGTTCGCGCCCGACAAGTTCAAGATGTGCATGAAAAGCTCGACCGTCTGCCGTGTCCTGGAAAAGGCATTCCGCACCGTCATGCCGGACGCCGAACTCGTTTCCGTGCCGGTCTCCGACGGCGGCGAAGGCATGACGCACGCGCTCGCCGACGCCCTCCGCGGCGAAATCCGCACGGTCACGGTCACAGGCCCCGACGGCAAGCCCGTCAAGGCGGAATTCGCGCTCATCAACAACGGCCTTACCGCCGTTTTCGAAATGTCCTCCGCCAGCGGACTCTACCTCGTGGAACCGGTCAAACGCGACCCGATGACTGCCACGACCTACGGCACGGGCGAAGTCATCCGCGCCATCCTGGACCTCGGCGTCCGCGACATCCTGATCGGCCTCGGCGGGTCCGCCACGGTCGACGGCGGCGCGGGCATGGCGCAGGCGCTCGGATACGGACTGCTCGACGTAGGCGGACGCGACATCCCGCGGGGCGGCGGCGCGCTTCATCTGCTTTCCCGCATCGCAGTCGCCGGAGCCGATCCTCGTCTCCACGAAACGCGCATCACGACCGCGTGCGATGTCCGCAACCCGCTCTCCGGCCCGTTCGGCGCGGCGCAGGTCTATGGTCCGCAGAAGGGCGCGACGCCCGACATGGTCGCGAAGCTCGACCACAACCTCCGCCATCTCTTCACCGTCTGGGAACGCCAGTCCATGCTGCTGCCGAAGGAAATGCCCGGCGACGGCGCGGCGGGCGGGCTCGGCGCGGGTCTCCGCGCGTTCTGCGGCGCACAGCCGAAATCCGGCGCGGAGCTCGTCCTCGACGCCATCTCGTTCCGCCGTCAGATCGCAGGCGCGGACCTCGTTGTGACCGGCGAAGGCCGCACGGATTCCCAGACCGCCGAAGGCAAGCTCTGCTGCGCGGTCGCCGACGCCGCACACCGCGAAGGCATCCCCGTTCTGCTGCTTTCCGGCGCGGTCGAGGGAGCGCCCGAAGAACTCGCGAAGACCTACGATTTCTCGTTCAGCACGTCCACCGGTCGCCGCACGCTCGAAGAAGCCATGAAGGCGGGCGCGGACGACCTGTATTTCACGGCGGTCAACGCCGCCAGACTTTTCCAGCACACAGTACGCTCATGAACACCACATCCGACGCAGCGGACCGCACCGGCATGATCCTGATCCTCTCCGGTCCCAGCGGATCCGGCAAATCCACCATCTACAAAGCCGCAATCGGCGATCTCGGCGGCATCGAATTCTCCGTGTCCTGCACCACGCGCCAGCCGCGCCCCGGCGAGGTCGACGGACGCGACTACTATTTCATCACCCGCGAGAAGTTCGACGCGCTCGTCGCGGGAAACGCCTTCGCGGAACACGCCGAGGTACACGGCAACTGCTACGGCACGCTCAAATCCGAACTGCTCGACCGCGTCCGTCGCGGGACCGACGTCCTGCTCGACATCGACGTCCAGGGCGCGGCGCAGCTCCGCGCGCTCTGCGCCGATTCCTCCGAATTCTGCGAGGCGTGCGAGTTCATCTTCATCATGCCGCCGTCGTTCGAGGAGCTGGAACGCCGCCTCCGCGCGCGTGGCACCGAGACCGAGGAATCCATCCTGCGCCGCCTCGCCAACGCAAAGGGCGAAATGGAACACGCACACGAATACGATCACATCATCGTGAACGACGACCTCGGCCGGGCGGTCCGGGAATTCACGGACCTCATTCTCGGCCTCCGCAACCACCCGAAACGCAGACGCACCGTCTGACAACCACGGAGTACGCACATGAACGGCAAAAACATCATCCTCGGCGTCACTGGCGGCATTGCCGTCTACAAAGCCGCAGACCTCTGCTCCAAGCTCGTTTCCGCGGGATTCGACGTCCGCGTCATCATGACCGCGAACGCCCTCCGGCTCATCTCTTCGCAGATATTCCTTACGCTCTCGAAGAACCGCGTGCTGACCGACCTGTTCGAAGAGTACCAGCCGCGCCCGGAACACGTCGACTGGGCGGAATGGGCGGACCTGCTCGTGGTCGCGCCCTGCACCGCCAACTTCATCGGCAAATTCGCGTCCGGCATCGCCGACGACGCCCTGACGACCACGGCGCTGGCGTTCCGCGGCCCCGTGCTCCTCGCGCCCGCCATGAACGAAAACATGTGGAACAGCCCGGTCGTGCAGGACAACCTCGCGAAGATCGTTGACAAGCTCGGCGTCCGCACCGTCGGACCCGACACCGGGCACCTCGCCTGCGGCACGTCCGGCAAGGGGCGCATGGCGGAACCCGCCGACATCCTCGAAGCAGTTCAGAAGATGTTCTCCGCATGAACCTGCTGATCGTCGAGGAACGCGACCTGTCGCCCGAACGCGAATTCACGGTCGGCGGCGAACACGCCGAACACATCTTTTGCATCCTTCACGCCAAGCCCGGCGACGTCATCCGCGCCGGAATCCTCGGCGGCGGCATCGGCACGGCGCGCGTGCTGGAATCCACGCGGCATTCCGCCCGGCTCCAGCTGGAGGACACCTCCAATCCGCCGCCCGCGCCGTCGAACATCCTCCCCGTCATCGCCCTGCCCCGTCCGCAGAGTTTCAAGAAGACGCTCCATTTCATCGCCTCGTCCGGCATCCGCCGCGCCGTGTTCTTCCATGCCGCGAAGACCGAAAAAAGCTACTGGACCAGCTCGTGCATGGCGCCGGACGCGATCCGGTCCGTGCTGATCGAGGGGCTGGAACAGGGCTGCACGACCGTCCTGCCGGAGCTGACATTCGTTCGCTCCCTGCGCGAGTTTTTCAACTCGGGACTCTCCGCGCGGCTCACGGACGGCGCGACCGCGATCATCGGTCATCCCGTCGACGCCGCCCCCTGCCCCGTCGCGCTCCCCGGAAAAGTCGTGCTCGCCATCGGCCCCGAGGGCGGGTTCACGCCGGACGAAGTCGCGGCGTTCCGCGCCAACGGCTACGCGCCCGTCACGTTCGGGCCGCACATCCTCCGCGTCGAATTCGCGCTGTCGTTCCTCGCCGGACGCCTCGCATCCACGGAACCGGACGCATGAAAACATCGCGGAATTCCCCGGTTTCCGGCGCGCCCCTCACCGCCGACGGCCTCGAACAAGCCATGCTCGCGCAGGCGAATCCCGCCGACGCCGAAATCCTTCAGCGTTTCTTCAAGACCGGGCCCGGCCAGTACGGTGAAGGCGACAAATTCCTCGGCTGCAAAAACCCGGTGACCCGCCACACGGCGAAGGCATTTCGAAACCTTCCTGTTCAAGAAGCGGTCCGCGCCGCGCGTTCCGAATGGCACGAGATACGCCTCTGCGCCCTGCTCATATTGGCGGACAATTATCAGTCGAAAAAAGCTGACGACACAGAGCGCGCCGCCATCTTCGAACATTACGCCCGCCTCGCCCGTGGCGGATTCGTCAACAACTGGGACCTGGTCGACCTGACCGCGCCCGGCATCACCGGAGCGTACGCGTTCGAACACGGCGCGGACACGCTGGAACGTTTCGCCGCGTCCGGGCATCTCTGGGAGAAACGCATCGCCGTCCTCTCCATGTTCCCGTTCATCCGCGCGAATCAGATGGAAATACCGTTCCGCACGGTGGACCGGTTCCTGGCGCATCCGCACGACCTCATGCACAAGGCATGCGGCTGGATGCTCCGCGAGATCGGCAAACGCAACCGCGCGGCGCTGACCGCCTATCTGGAGCTGAACAAAGCGCGGATGTCGCGCACCACCCTCCGGTACGCGATTGAGCATTATTCCGAATCGGAACGCAAAGCTTTCCTGAGCAAGTGATCCTTACCCTTTTTTTGCGTCCGTTTCCGAACTCTTCTGCTGGTCAAACGCCTTCGCCGCCTCGGCGAGCAGTTCGCGGATCCTGAGGTGCTGAGGACAGACTTCCTCGCACTTGCCGCATCCGATGCACTCCACGGCATCCTTCTTGCCCAGGTTCGCGACCGCCCAGAAGATCTGCACCTTCGCGCTCTCGACGTTGCTGTACAGCGTGAGCAGATTGCGTCCGTTGAACGTGCCGGAGATGCCGATGTTCATCGGGCAGACCTTCGCGCAGTAGTCACAGGAGGTGCACGGGATCATCGGGACTTTGGCGAGCGCTTCCTGCGCCCTGAACACGGTTTCCTTTTCCGCCCCGGTCAGCGCCTTGAACCCCTTCATCGACTTCAGGTTGTCGTCCATCTGCTCCGGCGTGCTCATCCCGGACAGCACCGTGATCACGCCCGGCAGGCTCGCGCCGAACCGGATCGCCCACGCGGCGGGGGAAATGTCCGGGTTCGCGTCGCGGAGGATCTTCACGACGGATTCCGGCGGGGTCGCGAGCATGCCGCCCTTCACCGGCTCCATGATGACGACGGGCTTGCCGTGTTTGCGGCACACCTCGTAGTTCAGGCGCGACTGGATGAACTTGTGGTCCCAGTCGGCGTAGTTGATCTGAAGCTGCACGAACTCCGCTTCCGGATGCTTCGCGAGGATGTCGTCGAGCTGGTCGGCGGTGGAGTGGAACGAGAATCCGACGTGCCGTATCCTGCCCAGCCGCTTCTGTTCCAGCACATAATCCCAAAGGCCGAGGTCTTCGAAGAGCTCGCTGCGGTTGTCGCCGAGGTTGTGGAGCAGGTAAAAGTCGATGTAATCGGTCCCGAGGCGTTTCAGCGACGTCTCGAACTGAGCGATCGCGGCCTCGCGCGTCTTGTCGTCGACCCATGCCGCGTTCTTCGTCGCGAGCTGGAAACTCTCCCTCGGGTAACGTTCCACCAGTGCCTGGCGCGTGGCGTCCTCGCTGCCCTGATAGATCCACGCGGTATCGAAATAGGTGAACCCCGCGGCAAGGAATTTGTCGACCATGATCTTGGTCGTTTCGATGTCGATCGTTTCGCCGTTTTTCGGCAGACGCATCATGCCGAATCCGAGTTTCGGAATCTCTTCGCCGAGGTATTTTCCCATGGGGGGGTCTCCTGTGTTGCTGTGTGTAGGGGATTTGGTTTCGGGATTTGATTATACCATAGCACGCGATGGGGTGTTCTGTCAAGTGTTTTTTTCAGGAAAAACGAAAAAACACCGGACAAAGCCGGGGAAGCCGCGGCTTTTAACAGGCAAAGAAACGGGATCGATTTCTTTGTCGCGCAAGAATTCTGTTGTTCTTTTTGAGCTTGATTCACGTTATTAACGTTTCTTTTCGTTAAATAACGTCAAAAACCGCCGTTTTCCCCGTTTGGATTCTTGATTTTTCTTTTCCTCACACGTAAATTATATTAGAAAAACAAAAAACTGAGGAGCTACTCCCATGAAACGCACAAACAGCAACACTATTTGCACGTTCCGAGGCTTTACCCTGATCGAACTTCTGATCGTGATCGCGATCATCGCGATCCTTGCCGCTTTGCTTCTGCCCGCGCTCCAGTCCGCCAAACGCAGCGCCTATCTGGCGGGATGCGCCAGCAACATGAAGCAGATGATGGTCTGCGCGCTTCAGTACGTCGGCGACACGAAATACGTCACGCCCGCTAAATCCGGCGGCGGCAACAACGATTCCCTGTGGGAACGACTGATCCTGCGATACACGCCGATGAGCGATCTTGATGTGGGGACCAAAGGCGTGCCGAACTGCAAAGGCGACGCCAGGTTCACCTCGATCAAGCTCTTCCAGTGCCCTGCGGACAAGTATCCGCGCAACACCAGCGTCTCCACCGGGATGCCCATCCGCACCTACGCCATGAACCATTCCCCCGGCGGCAGCACCACCAACGACGAAAAAGTCGGCGACAAGATCGGCGGCCAGTCCATCTGCAACGACAGCAACGACGGCATGGGCTTCTGGGTCGGCCTGAAGTATGCGAAGATCCCGATGCCCTCGCGCATGATCTATTTCGTGGAATATGTCCCCAGCGCCACGCACAGCAGGTCCAACCGCACCGGTTTCTTCTCCGCCTGGTGGTCCTCCATCTCCTGCCCCTCCCAGCAGTCCGAACAGTGGGGCGGCGACGAATCCGCCAGCGGTTCGTCCTCCTTCGACCAGGCCACGACCACGCTTCACAGCAGGATGTGGAACTATGCGTTCGCCGACGGCCATGTGAAGAACATGTATCCACGCGCCACCATCCGCAAGGACCAGGGTCTCAGCCGCTGGAACGCCGGCAATTACTGGTCCATGCGCCTCGACGACGACAACAACTGATCCTGTTCCGGGAGAACGGTCATCATGGCGGGAAAACGCAGGTCGGGCTGCCTGAAAAAGCTGCTAGTCGTCCTCCTGATTTTTCTTGTTCTCGCGATCGTTCTCCCGCTCACGCTTTTCTGGCTCGCCATCGGCGCCTATTCGCCCCAGCCCGTCGATAAGCCGGATGCATCCACTATCGCGAACGTCATCACGCGTCTGGCGCGCTCGCTGGTCGACAAGGAAGGCCGTGTGGTCGAGACAGTCGTCCTGACTCTTTCGGAGGACGAAGTGCAGACGCTCATCAACTCCGCCATCATTCAAGCCAACAGCGGCGACAGTGATTCCAGAGTATGGGTCAATTATGAAGTGATCTGGAGAGAAAACGGCCTTCTCCTGAAATATTCCATGCCGGTTTCGACCGGAGGGATCAAGGTCAAATCGCTGATCACAGGCAGACAAAGCGACGCGATCAATTTCAGGCTCGAATTTTCACCCGTCGTTGACCGGGGCGAACTCACGATCAATCCCCGGAGGGGAAGCGCCGGGATGATCCCCCTGCCCCGTATCCCGCGCGACGTGAACACCGTGATCCGCATCCTGAAATCCGCCGGCGAACCGCAGACACGCGAAGAACTGGACCGGGACGCGGACGACGACGCGGACGACGACGCGGACGACGATTTTGACGGCAAAATCGAAGAAAGAATCGAAAAAATCGAAGAATAATCCGAAAAAAACTTGATTTTTCGTGATTTTCCGCTAAGATTTCTTTATATTTCGCGTCTAATTGTCAGAAGCATCCAGAAATCAACCGTCATTTTTCATCGTCCGGCTGCTTTCCGCACGGTGCGCGTCGCTTCTATTTTGCCCGCCGCGCCGGAGCATCCGGACCACAAGAGAAAGGATTTTCCTTATGAACCGAAACATCCGCTTCCTCCTGACCGCGGCGGCCGTTCTCCCGGCGTTCATCGCCATCCCGGCGGCGTCGGCGCAGGACGATAAACCGCAGGCCGAAACGGCGCAAACTCCCGCCGAAAAAGAGACGATCGCCAAGATCCGCAAGCTCATGGAAGAGGGCAACTTCAAGGAATCCGCCGACGCCGCGCGCGCCGCGCTTGAGGCGATCCCCGCGAAGTCCCAGAGCGAAGCCGTCGGCCCGATCTGGAGCATGTACCGCACCAGCCTGGTCCGCAACAACCGCGTGAAGGAATACGACGACGCCTACGCGTTCGTGACCGCGCGCTTCCCGAAGAACGTCTCGCTCGCCGCCGAGTTCAACGCCTCCGTCACGACCTTCGGCTACTTCTTCAACAACACGTTCACGCGCGGCTCCAACCGCGGCAACGCCGGACGCCGCGTGTACAGCACGGAACGCGACCGCGTGCAGAACCTCCGGTTCATGGCGTCCGCCTCCGAGGAAACGAAGAACGTTTCCAAGCCGCTGCAGATCAAATTCTACCGCACGCTCGCCGCGCTGCTCCTCCGCGGCCACACCGACGGGCAGTCCTACAAGCTCCAGACGCTCACCGACCTGACCGCCCTCCCCGACTACGACGAGGGCGATTTCGGCAGCTCCTCCCGTCCCCCGGTCAACAAGGACGGCTCCCCGGTCCTCTATTCCTGCCCGAAGGATTTCGCCTCCGCGAAGAGCGACGGCGAACGCGTCCGCTGGGCGTTCGAGCAGGCGATCGCGCTCGGCGACTACCGCAGCAAATACGAATGGGCGTCCTTCCTCGCCAACGAGTTCGACTTCTCGCAGATCAACTGGGGCGTCCGCAACGAATACCAGACCTCCGACAAGTACCGCGATTTCCTCTATGAGATGAAGGACGTCGAGACCGTCGCCGAGCTCGCCGACGGCGTCCGCAAGATCACGCTCCCCGAGGAGTTCAGCTATTTCCGCATTTTCAAGGAGCTCGCCAACGACGACAAGGCGGGGCTTTACAAGCAGCAGGCCGCGTCCCAGCTCGGCGGGCTCTATCTCGCACGCATGCAGTACGAGACCGCCGCCGACTGGTTCAAGAAGGCCGGCGAGAACGACATGGTCCAGCAGATCCTCTGCAACTGGGGCTCCACGCAGAGCCTCCAGGTCATCCCCTACGGATCGAAGCCCGTCCTGGCGTACCACAGCCGCAACACCACGAAGGTCCGCGCGGTCGTCACGAAGGCCGACGCGAAGAAGGCGGTCGAGATCATGCTGAAGAGCCTCCGCGAAGGCGGCGACCAGTCGTACCGCACGAACGACGCATACCAGCTCGACCCCGGATTCAAGGGCTGGGCTCCCGCCATCGGCGAAAAGCTCTCCGAGTTCACGTTCGACGTGAAGCCGAAACCGCACCACTGGGAGACCGACACGGAGGTCCCGCTGCCGATCACCGAGCCCGGCGCATACATCGTCCGCACCCTCCCCGAAGGCTCCGACGGCACCTATTCCGCCGACGCCTGGCACGAAAACCTCGTCTGGATCACGCCCGAGATCCTCACCAAGGAATCCGTCACCAAGGGCCGTTTCCTCACGCTCAATGATTCCAAGACCGGCGCGCCGCTCGCCGACCGCAAGCTCAAGATCATGAACTTCCGCACGGAATACGCCAACAACCGCAACCAGAACGAGTTCGGCGGCAGGCGCTACCGCGTCATCGTGAAGGAATTCGAGGTCACGACCGGCAAGGACGGCGCGGCCATCTTCCCCGAACGTCTGAACGACCGCACGCTCATCCTCTCCGAGTCCGAGGACGGGCTCACCTTCCTCCCGAACGCCTACTACTCCACCATGAACGCCGGCCGCTTCTACGAACGCGACCGCAACTACGTGATCACCGACCGCCCCGTGTACCGTCCCGGCGACACGGTCAAGTACACCGTCTACACCCGCCGCGCCTCCTACGACGAGAAGGCTCCGGAAAAGCGCGCCGACTACAAACTGAAGATCACCGGCAACGACGCCCGCGGCAAGAAGCTGTATGAGGAAAACATCGCCGGCGATCCCATGCTCGCGGCCGCCACCGGCGAATTCGTGCTCCCGGACGATGTCTCCCTCGGCATGTTCAATATCAACGCCAGGATCGGCGACGTCTCCGGCGGCGTCTCCTTCTCCGTCGAGGAATACAAGAAGCCCGAATACCTCCTCGAAGTCGAAATGCCCGAGACGCAGGTGAAGACCGGCGGCATCTTCGAGGCGAAGATCCAGGCGAAATACTACTTCGGCGCGCCCATGTCCGGCGCGAAGATCAAGTACAAAGTCCACCGCGAACAGGCGCGCCGCGTCTTCCCGTTCCGCGGCCGCTTCGACTGGCTCTTCGGCGAAGGCTACTGGATCTGCTCCACCGCCTACCGCGATGAAAGCATCCGCCAGGTCACCTGGGGCCGCGACCTCATCACCGAGGCCGAAGGCGTCGCGGACGACGACGGCTTCCTGACCGTCCCGATCGACACGGGCGACGCCCTGCGCCGCTTCGGCAACCTCGACTTCCGCTACATCATCGACGCCGAAGTCACCGACGAGTCCAACCGCGTTGTCAGCGGCTCCGGCTCCGTCGTGACCGCCGCGCAGCCCTTCTACGTCTCCGCCGTCGCGAAGACCGGATTCGCACGCACCGGCAAGCCCGTCACGCTCGTCGTGAAGGCGACCACGCCCGACGGCAAGCCCGTCGCCGGCAAAGGCACCGTCTCCATCTACCTGCGCGATCTCGACGCCAACGGCGTGCCGCACCGCGTCGGGCAGCCCGTGAAGGTCATGGACGTGACCGCGGGCGACGAGAACGGCGTGAGCTTCGTGATCGACCGCCAGGGCGTCTACGAAGTCGTCTCCAGCATCACATCCGACGCCTCGATCAAGGCGGACGACAAGAACCCCGTGACCTGCGAGGGCTCCTATCCGCTCTTCGTCGCGGGCTTCGACAAGTCCGGCGACCTCTTCAGCACGCTCCCCCTCGAGATCACCACCGACAAGAGCGAGTACGTCCCCGGCGAATCCGCCAGCATCCTCGTCTCCATGAAGAAGCCCGGCGCGACCCTCTACTTCTTCACGCGCCAGGAACGCGAGACCGAGTACCAGTGCGTCCGCCTCGGCGAAAAGGAATACTCCCACGAGTTCAAGATGGACTTCCTCCCCGGCGACCGCCCGAACACCTACGTCTCCGTGGTCGCGGTCGGCAACGGCGAGGTCCGCGAACTCTCCAAGATGATCGCCGTCCCGCCCATCTCCAAGATGCTCGACGTCGACATCGCAGGCCCGAAGAAGGCCGTCAAGCCGCGCCAGAACGTCCCGATGACGATCACCGTCAAGGACGGCACCGGCAAGCCCGTCACGGGCGCCGTCACGCTCACCGTCTACGACAAGTCCCTCGACGCCATCGCGACCAGCCGCATCCCCGCGATCAATTCCTTCTTCTGGAACTGGAAGCGCTCCTACTACGCGAACAACGACTGGAACCTCAACTACAACACCACGCTCCGCACCAACCCGAGGCCCGGCGTCCACTACATGAACGACAACCTCGCGATGAGCGGCCGCATCATCCCCTTCACGCTCGGCTACGAGAGCTTCGACGACGACGTCGTGTTCTTTAAGAGCGAAGGCGGCCTGGTGGGCGGTTTCGGCGGCGGCATGGTCCGCAGAGGCGGCGCGGCAATGAATTCCTTCGCAGGCGGCGCCGCGATGGAATCCGCCGACATGGCGATGGACGAAGCGCCGATGCCCGCATCCGCGGCGCGTCCGCAGATGAAGGCAATGGGCGCGGCGCGTTCCGCGAACGGTCTCATGGCGATGGCGGAAGAAGCCGAGGCCGGAGGCATGGACGGCGGCGCGGGCGGCGATTCCTTCGTCCGCTCCAACTTCCTCGACGCAGCGTTCTTCGCCGGGCTCGTGAAGCTTGATGAAAACGGCCAGACCACCATCGACGTCCCGGCGCCCGACAACCTCACCACGTGGAAGGTACACGTGTGGTCCCTCACCGCGGACACGCAGGTCGGCGAAGGCGACTCCGAATTTGTCGTCAGCAAGGACCTCATCGCCCGCCTCGAGCTCCCGCGCTTCCTTGTCAATGGCGACAGCGTGAACGCCGTCGCGAACGTCCACAACTACACGGAAAAGGACGTCACCGCGAACGTCACGCTCACGGTCGAAGGCGACACGGTCAACACCATGACCCTGAAGAACAACGCGACCATCACCGTCAAGGCGGGCGGCCACACCGCGTGCCCGTTCACGCTGAATGCCAAGGCGGTCGGCGAAAGCAAGATTACGCTCTCCGTGAAGGCCGGCGAAGAGGACGATGCGCTCCAGCTCGCCCTGCCCGTCCTCGTGAAGGGCATCGACAAGCAGGTGAACAATTTCGCCTACCTCGACAAGGACAACAAGTCCGCGTCCGTCACGCTGAAGGTCCCCGAACAGCGCAAGCCCGAAACGACGTTCCTCACCGTGAACCTCGCCCCCGGCGCGGCCATGGCGATGGTCGAGCTCCTGCCCTACCTCGCCGCCGACGGCGAAGCCACCGTGTTCGGCGTCGTGAACCGCTTCGTGCCCTCCATGGCGGCGAAGAACGCCCTCGGCAAGCTCGGCGTCGACTTCGACACCGTCCACCCGGCGAAGACGTCCCGCGACAAGCTCTATACCGAGTATATGGAGAAATACTGCTGGAAGGACGGCAAGGTCGATCCGTCGTTCGACGCGAAGACGTTCAAACACTCCTTCCCCGACACCACCGCGTACGTCGTGGACGCCCTGCTCGACGTCAGCGCGTTCGGCGACAAGACCGTCGACAGCGCCATGAACCGCGGCATCAACTGGCTCCAGGCCCACGCGGCCGAACGCGTCGCCGAAATCCGTAAGTACAAAGGCGTCTCCAACACCGACGCCCTCGTCGCACGCGTCCTCGCCAAGGCGAAAAAGCCCAACAAGGAACTGAACGGATTCCTCTACGAACTCCGCGACCAGCTCGCCCCGTACGGACTCTCCATGCTCGGCCTCGCGCTCGAACCCAAGTCCGAGGAACGCGCCATGGTCGTCCGCAACCTCACGCAGTTCCGCAAGGTCGACGACGAGAACCAGACCTCCTACCTCAACATCCCGACCGGATGCCGGTTCTTCTGGTACGGCAGCGAGAACGAGACCAACGCCGCGTATCTCGACCTGCTCCTCGACAGCGATCCCGCCGATCCGAACGCCCGCAAGCTCGCGAACTACCTCGTCACGAACATCCGCAATTCGCCGTGGCGCAACAGCAACCGCGAAGTCGGCGCGGTCGTCCGCAGCCTCGCCCGCTACATCAAGACCGCGGGCGAAGACGCCCCCGACATGAACGTGAAGGTCAGCCTCGACGGCAAGGAGATCAAGAGCTTCCACGTCGACAAGACCTCCATGTGGGACAGCCCGTTCGTGGCGCTCGCCAAGCCCGACGCCCTCGGCTCCGGCGACCACAAGCTCGAAGTCTCCATCGACGGCCCCGGCGTCCTCTACATGAACTCCATGCTGAACTACTTCACGCTGGAGGACGAGATCGAGCCCGCCGGACTCGAGATGAAGATCAAGCGCAACTACTACCGCCTCGTTCCCGAGATCCAGGAAGCGGTCGCCGCGGGCCTCCAGGGCTCCGTCCAGACGCTCAAGCGCGACAAGTACAAACGCGTCCCGCTGAAGTCCGGCGACGTGATCCGCCCCGGCGAACTCGTCGAGGTCGAGCTGATCTCCACCGCGAAGAACGACTACGACTACGTCTGCTTCGCCGACAGCATGCCCGCCGGATTCGAGTTCGAGAAGCCCGTCAGCGGCTACGACTGGACCGGAAAGGCACCCATCTACCGCGAATACCGCGAACGCGGCGCCAAGTTCTACCTCCGCAACATGGCGCGCGGCGATTCCAACGTGTTCTACCGGATGCGGGCGCAGCTCCCCGGACGCTTCATCGCCCTCCCCGCCGGCGGCAGCGGCGTGTACGCCCCCGAGCTGAAGTGCAACTCCGATCAGCACATCTTCGTGATCGCCGAGTAACGCACATCTCCCGTGCGCGAGCGCAAGCTGAGCGCACACGGCAAGATACTACACTACAGTCCCCGAACTGGAAACAGTCCGGGGACTTTTCTTTTTGTGGGACAGCCCCGCCTCATATACTTAATTCAAAAAAACACAGAAATCTTCTTGAAATCGAAAAATATCCATGTATAGTATGGTCTTGTCGGACCGTCTATAAGACGGGACGCGCAAACGTTCACCTCGCCGCCTGTTCAAAACCTTTACCATACAACAACACGAAAGGGATTCCGTATGCCATCAGCCTATTATATGGTTTCCAGCGGGACACAGAAACTCACCAGCTCGACTTCGTACGGTTACTATGTCGTCAGCACTGGAAAATTGATTATTTCCAGCGGCGGAACCACACCTTTGGTTCTTGTGGGGGATAATGGTTTGGGGTCAGGCGGATACGTCGAGGTCCTCAGCCGCGGCTCAATTTCCTCCTGTTCTTTGGACAACGGGGGGTCTCTAGTCGTTTCAGAAGGAGGAAACGTTTGGAATATTTATTTTCAAAATGGATATGGGACCCTTAAAATGGGAGCATACTGCCATTCCGGGAGAGTTTTCGAGGGAGGGGAACTGACCGCTTTCGGTGCGAATGTATACAGTGTCAACGTAGACTCGGGCGGAAGCTTTTACTTATACACCGAATCCAGCGGCGGCGAGGTCAGCTCCGGTTCCGCAACCGGCACGCGTGTGTGGAGCGGAGGCACCGTGTATTTCGGATCCAGAACATATGCTGAATCTGTCCATATTTCTGCCGGTGGCTTTGTCCATATCCACGGCTTAGCCCAATCAAATTTCGTGAACGGGACTTTTGTCGTTTCCAGCGCCGGAACCGCCAACGAGAACTATGTCGGCTCGGGCGGGAACATGTATGTTTATGGGAAGGCAAACTCAAGCTACATCAGTTCGGGCGGCGTGATGAGGATTTCCAGCGGCGGAAGCACATTCGCGACCAATGTCCGCACAGGCGGGAACATGTATATCGCGAACGGCGGCATAGCTTCCGCGACCAAGGTCAGCGCGGGCGGAACAGCGTATGTCTACAGCGGCGGGAAAGCCCTCGGCGGAGATTTCTTCGGCGGGACCGCGTATATCTACAGCGGCGGCTCCGCCTCCGATATCACGATGAGCTCCGGCATCATGTATATTTCTTCCGGCGGAACGGCATCGGGCACCGTGATGTACGGCGGGGATATCCGGCTCGACGGAGACAGCTCCAAGGGCGTCTACAAAGGCGGCAAAGTCATCATCAATAATGGCGGATATTCCCTGAACGAGGTATTTTCCGCCGGGGAATTCTATGTCTTCGGAAGCGGCAGCGCGTCCGGCATCGTCTACAACGGCACGATCGGCAGCGGCGGCACGATGAACATCAGCGGCGGCCAGTTCGGCGGCTCGATCGTCTCCAACGCGGTCATCAATGTGACGACCGGGACCGCCGACCTGAAGAGTATGAAAGGCGCTGTGGCAAATATCAAAGGCGGCATCCTCTACGCGTCCGCGTCCTCCGGCGGAAGCATGACATCCGCGACGCTTGACGGATACGGAAGCAGAACGGGAAAGATGTTCGTCTATTCCGGGGCGACGGTGAATGCCGTCAATGTGAACGCGAACGGGCAGCTCACGATCATGAACGGCGGCTCCGTCACCAGCGCGAGCGCCGGCGTCAGTTCCGGTTCGTACAGCGCTTCGATCGGCGTCTCCAGCGGCGGCAAGCTCGGCAGCGCGCGCGTTTACGGCGGCAAGCTTGACGTTGAATCCGGCGGCAGCGTTTCCTCCGCCATTTTCATGGGAGGCGGAAACGGTGTCGTAAGGGGAACGGTCTCAATTGCGGACGCCGAAAACTCCGGGTTCCTGCAGGTCATGAGCGGGGGCACCGTCACGACCGTCCATGCCGACTCGGGCGGCTCCGTTTACATCTCCGGCGGCGGTTACGTTTCCCGGGCGTTCGTCACCTCAAAAGGCAAGCTCAACGTCAACGGCGGTTTCATGGGCGATGCCTATGTCGCCAGCGGCGGGACGATGACCGTGAACAGCGGCGGATCGGTCGGAAAAGGCGACATAGTCGGCGGATCCGCGGTCGTCAGCTACGGCGGAAAGGCGTCCGGACTGAACGTTTGTTTAGACGGCCGCCTGACCGTTTCCGGATACGGGGCCGTCAACGGGCTCACGGCGTCGGATGGCGCGATCGAGGTTCTTTCCGGCGGCACGCTCACGAACGGCATGGTCAGCTCCGGCGGCAGCGTCACGCTGTTCGACAACGCCATCGCGCTCTATTGCGCGATCAGTTCGGGCGGCGTGATGATCATCTCCAGCGGCGCGGCGTACAACAACTTCGAAGTCCGGTCCGGCGGCAAGGTCACCGGGAATTACAACTGCTACGGGATCGCGTTCTCCTCCGGCGGCATCGCGGACATCAACATCTTCAACACGGGCGCGGGCAACACGAATGCCGTCGTGAACCTGCTGTCCTACGCGATGAACAAGGGTGCGGTCTTCACGCTTACGGTCGGCACCTCGCAGAAGAAGGGCACGTACAAGCTCGCGGACAACGCGTCCGGATTCGACGAGACTATCACCGTCCAGAACATCTACGGCGACGCCCTCGGCACGCTCAAGGTCGGCCAGACCGCGAGCGTCGGCGGCGTGAACTACAAACTCGACCTCGACAGCGACAGCGTCCTGTCCGTAACGGTCGGCGCGGTCGCTCCGGCGGGCTCGGCGAAGAGCGACATCGACGGCAACGGCATTTCCGACGTCATGTTCGTCTGGACCGGCAACAATTACGCCCACGGCTACTGGATGAACGGCACGAACACCTGGCAGTCGGCGAACAGCAACCATCCCGCCGAATGGGAAAACCTCGGCTG
>ONQZ01000066.1 GCA_900320095.1 uncultured Lentisphaerota bacterium | reverse complement strand
CTCCGGCGACGGCAAGGACGATCTGGTGCTGTTCCACCTGGCGACCGGCTCGATGGTCATGTGCGCGGACGGCAGCGTCGACAGCTTCGTGTCCCTCGCCCAGCTCGATGCCGAAGACTGGTTCGTGGTCGGCGCGGGCGATTACAACGGCGACCGGAAGGACGATCTCCTGGTCCGCCAGTATTCCACCGGCATGCTCGGCTACTACGACTCCGGCGACACCGCCCAGTGGGTCGAGCTCGGCCGCGGCGTCGATATGAACTGGACCGTGATCGCCTGAGGAGGACAACCGGGCTGACGTTCCGGCACAAAAGACACCCCCCCTGCTCTCCGATACGGGTGCAGGGGCTTTTTTTCAGAGAAAAAAACTGAAAAACTGCATTTCCCTATTGAAAAACAGGAAATCGGCGTTAAGTTATATAGAATATTAACACCTTGACCCGCCCCCAGGAACCGACCGTGGATTTCAATACCGACAATCTGCTTCAGAAAATCATCACTCCGCCCCTCGTGACGGAAAACGACGCCTATCTGCTCAAGTTCGCGGAAAACGAGGACGAGATCTTCGCCGCGCAGAAACTCCGCTACCGGGTGTTCAACTGCGAACAGAACCGCGGGCTCGACTCCGCCAAGGACGCCGAGTTCGACCGCGACGAGTTCGACGAGGGCGCGGCGCACCTGATCGTCTTCGACAAGGCGAACGGGACGCCGATCGGCACGTACCGCGCGATCGGGCAGCCGGGCAACGACCCGGAGAAGATGTACTCCGCCCGCGAATACGAGGTCAACGGCATTGAGCGTTATGTGCCGAAGATCATCGAAGTGGGGCGTTCCTGCGTGGACAAGGACTACCGCAACGGCGCCGTGGTGACGTTTCTGTGGATCGGCATGGCCGCGATCACGCTGCGTTCGGGCTGCCGTTATCTGTGCGGCTGCGTGAGCCTGGAAGACGCCCAGCCGGCTATCGCGTGGGCGGTCTACGAATCCCTGCGTGCCCAGGGACTGTATTTCCCCGACGTCGACTTCAAGCCGCGTCCGCAGTTCAGTTTCCCTCACCCGGACCGGGCGGAGATCGACGGCATCCTGAACGACAGCGCGCGTCTCCGCGCCGCCATGCCGCCGCTCCTGAAGGGCTACATCACGATCGGCGCGAAACTCCTCGGCGAACCGGCGTTCGACTACGAATTCGGCTCGATCGACCTGCCCGTCATGGTCGACATGTGGCGTCTGCCGGACCGCTACCACAAGCATTTCTTCCCGAACATCACGTTCCCGGGAGACTGACCGATGCGGATTCTGCGCAGGCTTTATCGCGTCGTCGCGCTTTTCCTGTGGGGAAACTTTCACTGGATATACTGCCTCCCGATCCGCTATCTCTACGAAGAGGAACACAGCATCCGCCGCATGGCGCTCCAGACGAAATACTGGGGCGGCGGCATCGTCAAAATCCTCGGCATCCGCACGGTCATACACGGCGATCCGGAGGCATACAGGAAGACCGGCGGGCTGGTCGTGGCGAACCATCAGAGTTACGTCGACATCTTCCTGCACGCGTCCATTTTCGGGCTGCGGTTCACGCCGAAAAAAGAGATCAAGTCCTGGCCGATCCTCGGCTGGTACACCGACATGATCCGTCCGATCTGGGTCGACCGCGATTCCAAGCAGTCCGCCGCGAACCTCATGGAACAGTTCCGCGACACCCTGCGGAAGAAGATCCCGCTGATCGTCTATCCCGAGGGCACCACGTCCGACGGCCAGCACGGCCTGAAGGAGTTCAAGACCACGCCGTTCGAGACCGTCTGCGGCACGGACATCCCGATCCAGCCCTTGATCTCCATCTACCGCGTCCGGGAAGGCGACATGCACCCGGCATGGTACGGCGACGCCACGTTCATGCCGCATCTCTGGGCGATCCTCGGCAACCGCGGGTCCACCGCCGACGTCTACATCCTCCCGCTCATCTACCCGGAGGGCCGCAACCGCAAACAGCTTGCGAAAGCCGTCCGCGACGCCATGCTGAAAGCCTACTGCGAGCATACCGGCTGGACGCCCCCCGCTCCGCCGGAACCGCCCGCCGCGCCGGAACCCCCGAAACAGGAGACCGAACGTGAACAGCAGCACGCTTGAAAAGCTCTCCGCCGTGTGGACGCTCGCGACCGGGCGTCCCCTGCCCTTCCTGCCGGAACCGAAGGAGATCCCGGAGGATTTCCCGGTCTGGTTCCCGCTGATCGGGCTCGTCGTCGGGCTGGTCTGCGCCATGATCGCGTGGATCGTCGTCTGGCTCTTCGGGGCGTTCGCGGGCGCGATGTTCTCCGGCGTCCTGATCGCGCTTCTGCTTGAGATCCTGACCGGATGGCGCGGATTCAACGGTTCGGCGCTCTTCGCCATGCGTTTCTTCCCGAAGGCCGCCTCCGCCCCGGACAAGTTCACCGCCCAGCCGATGTTCTTCGGCGCGGTCTTCTTCGCCGTCCGCGCCATCATGCTCGCGGCTGTCGCGAACGCGGGCGGGACATGCTGGCTGATCGCCGTCCTGCTGTGCGCTTATTTCGCGCGGGAGGAACTCAGCGCCGCGACGACGCCGTCCGGTTCGGAACTGATCCGCTCGAACGCCGCGGAACGCCGCAAAGGCGCTGTGGCGGGCTGCGTCCTGATCCTGCTGTTCATCCTCGTCAGCCGCCGCATCTGGGGTGCCGCCGGGATGTTCCTGCTGACCTGGCTGACCACGTGGTATCTGATCAAACGGACCGAAAACGGCACGCTCGGCTTCGACCGCAGGGCATTCGACACGGCGGCCTATCTGATCGAGACCGCGCTGCTGATCCTGACCGTGGTCTGCGTACACCGCTGAAAGGCTCCGGCATGTCCAGCACCCTTCTGAACCAGCCGCCCGGAACCCCCGCCGGAACATGCCGCACGCCGTGGCTGTTTTTTCTGGCGGCGCTCCTCCTCGCCGTGCCGCTGGCGTATTTCGCGGATGTGCCGGAACGCGACATCGCGAACCGTTTTGCACCGATGGCTGAGGCGTTCGCGGAGGGGAACTGGGCATACGCATTTCATCCGCGCATCCCGATGCTGTATCCGGCGCTCTGCGGCATGCTGGTCTGGCTGGGAGAGATCACCGGATTCACGGCGGCAAAAATCCTCAGCGTGGCGTGTTTCGCGGCGGCGGCGTTCCCTCTGTTCAGCGTCATGAAGCGTGTTTTCGGGGAAAAGACGGCGGCTGGCGCGCTCCTGGTCTACATTGTCAATCCCTTCATGCTCCGGCTCGCGGGGACCGGGCTCCGCGAAAACATGAAATGTCTGCTGCTGATCCTGATCGTCCACGCGATCTTCCTGATTCTGGAAGCCCCGGACTCGTTCGCGCGGTATCTCTATCTGGGGCTCGCGGCGGGCGTCGTCATGATCACGCGCTCGGAGATGATCCTCTTCTGCGGACTCGTCCTGTTCGGCGTGATGTTTTGGGAAGCGCGCTGGAGCCTGGATGCGGCCAGAGGAAACCTTGAAGCGGATCCCGCGAAAAAGAAGTTCGTTCCCGTGCCGTACCGGAGCCTCGCGGGCACGCTCCTTGCCGCCGGACTTGTCTTCATCCCGGCAATCGTCAACCACGCGGTATTCGGCCTGGCCACGCCGGAAGTCCGGTACCTCCAGATATTCGAAAAACTGTTCGGACGCGCGCCGTCTCTGATCGATGCGGCAATGATCGCCGGGCTGACGCCGTTCGCGATGGCCGCCGCGGCAAAACTGCTCGCCCGCGCGTTCTGCGGCAAATCCCTGAAAACGGCATGGATCGTCTGCGGCGGCGCGTTTGTCGCCGGGCTCGCATTCCTGTTCGTCCGGCAGATGCTCCGGGCGGATTCCGAGGTCATGAAGGAGTTTTTCATGACGTTCGAACGCGCCTTCGATCCGCTGTGGACGGTTCCCGCGCTCGTCGGGCTGGCGTTCCGCCTCCGCGACCACGAGTTTTCCCCCGGCGAAAAGCTCCTGTTCGCGTTCATCGCGGTTCATACGGGCGTCATCGCGGCCCAGCTCCTGTTCTACGACCGGACGCTTACATTCTCCGTGCGCTACCTGCTCCCCGTGTCCCCGCTCGGATTCGGTTGGACGTTCTGCGGCATCGCGGTCATCGCCGGACTCCTTGCGCGTTATCTGCCGCGCGTCTCCATGCGCGCCGCGCTGAACATTCTGCTCGTCGCATACGTCCTGGGGGCGCTGTTCCACTGCCTCGGACCAATCCTGAAGGACTATTTCGAGCCGCGCCACAAGGCGGTCCGCAACGGCACGCTTCAGCTCGCCGCGCTCTTCCGCGCCAATCCGCCGGCGCATTCGATCGCCGCCGTGCCGAAATACGATCTGATCGAATACGAAAGCTGCGCCGCGCCCGGCATATTCTTCGAAGACGACAGCAAATATACTGTTTCCGCCTACCTCGCCGGAGGACGCCGCGTCCGCGACCTGAACAACGCCGATTTCTACGTATCCGAGGCGGGTGAAACTCCCGCCGCGCCGCCGGACAAAAGCTGGACACCCGTAAGCGAACCCGTTCCGATGGGACGGGGAAACTTCTGCACGGTATTCCGCAGAAAGGAGGCCGCGTTATGACCGCCGGACGGATCCGCATTCTGTTTCTGATGCTGGCGGACGCCGCGGCGCTGTCCGTCTGCTGGCTCGGCACGGCCGGGGTCTATCACGCCATGGGCGGCGACTACCAGATGTCCACCTACGTCGCCATGTGGCCGTTCCTGTTCGTCTTCATCCTGCTGGCGGCGGTCATGCGGCTCTACCACGGCAATCCGTTCTCGCCGGGCATGGCGCTGGATCCCGTGGAGGAGATGCGGCGGCGCGTCTATGCCGTCCTGGTCACGTATCTGCTGCTCTTCTGCTACCTCACCTTCACCCGGAAAACGGAGCATTATTCGCGCGTGGTCATCGCGGTCAGCGCGTGCCTGGACCTGTTCCTCGTCGGCCTCGCGCGCAACCTGGTCCGGAAGCTCCTCAAACGCCTGAACGTCGGCCAGATACCCGTCCTCATCGCCGGCGCGGGAAAATGCGGCCGCAAACTTGAGGAGGAAATCCGGGACAACGCACATTTCGGGCTCCGGGTCACCGGGTTCGTCGACGACGATCCCGCCATCCAGGACCGCCTCGGCGCGCTCTCCGACGCCCCGGCGGTCGCCGCACACACCGGCGCGGAATTTCTCATCTGCTGTCTCCCGCCGCAGGCGATCACGAAGTATCTGCGCGACTACATCAAACACTTCCGGCAGATCCTGCTCATGACCGACGACATCGGCATCCCCGTCGCGTGGGGCACGCCGGTCTGCCTGCGCGAACTCGCAGGACTGGAGATCCGCAACCAGCTTCTGCGTCCGGTCCCGCGCCTCACGAAATCCATCCTCGAGTTCATCCTCGCCTGCATCAGCGTGGTGATGCTGATCCCGGTGTTTCTGGTCCTGGCGCTCGTCGTGAAGCTCTCCAGCAAGGGCCCGGTCCTGTACTGCGCCGACCGCCTCGGCAAAAACGGACGCCCTATCCACGTCTGGAAGTTCCGCACGATGTACACTGACGCCGACGACCAGCTCGAACAGATCCTCGCCAACGATCCGAAGCTCGCCGCCGAGTGGCGCGCTAACTTCAAGCTCGAACACGACCCGCGCATCACCCCCATCGGGCGCATTCTCCGCAAGACCAGCCTCGACGAGCTGCCGCAGTTCTTCAACGTCATCACAGGCGAACTCGCCATGATCGGGCCGCGCCCCATCGTGAAGGCTGAGATCGACTATTACGGCGACAACTACGAGGTCTTCTCGCGCATCAAGCCCGGCATCACCGGGCTGTGGCAGGTTTCCGGGCGCAACGACACCGGCTACGACAAACGCATCCTGCTCGACATGTGGTACATCCGCAACTGGTCCGTCTGGCTGGACATCCACATCTTCTTCGCCACCATCGCCGAGGTCATCAAATGCAGGGGCGCACGATGAAGACCGCGCTGATCCATTACTGGATGACCGCCATGCGCGGCGGCGAGAACGTCCTCGCCGAACTCTGCCGTCTGTACCCGGACGCCGACCTCTTCACGCACGCATGGAATCAGGACAGACTCCGTGAGCCGTTTTCCTCGCATAAGGTCACCGAGACCTTCATCTCCCGTCTGCCCGGCGCGCGCAACGCCTGCCAGAGGTATCTGCCGCTCATGCCCGCGGCGCTCCGGCGCCTCGACTTCTCGCCGTACGACCTCATCATCTCCAGCGAATCCGGCCCGGCGAAAGGCATCCGCAAGCCGTCCGGAGCGGTCCATGTCTGCTTCTGCCACACGCCCATGCGCTACCTCTGGGACATGAGCGACATGTATTATCAGGCGGCCGGCCCCGGCGGCAAGCTCGCCATGAAGCTGTTCCTCCGCCGCCTCCGGGACTACGACCGGCGTTCCGCCGACGCCGTGGACCATTTCATCGCGAACAGCGCGTTCGTGGCAGAGCGCATCCGCCGCATCTACGGCAGGGAATCCACCGTGATCCATCCCCCGGTCAACACCGCGTTCTTCAGCGATCCGGGACGCCCCGGCGCGAACGCCCCGGCGCGCGATTATTATCTGTGCGCCGGACAGATCACGCATTACAAACGCGTCGGGATCGCGGTCCGCGCCTGCATGAAACTCGGCCGCCGTCTGGTCGTCGCCGGAGACGGACCCGAACTCGCGGAGATCAGGCAGGCCGCCGCGGGCTCTCCGCTCATTTCGTTCGAGAATCTCTGCTCCAACGAACGCTTCCGCGAACTCTTCACGAACGCCCGCGCCCTGATCTTCCCCGGCATCGAGGATTTCGGCATCATCCCGCTGGAGGCGCAGGCCGCCGGGACTCCGGTGATCGCGCTCGGAAAAGGCGGCGCGCTGGAGACCGTCCTGCCCGGCCGCACCGGCCTCTTCTTCCCGGAACAGACCCCGGAAGCGCTTGCAAACGCGATCGAAGAATTCGAGGCCGCTCCGGCGTGGGATCCCGCCGTCTGCACGGAGCATGCCGCCAGGTTCAACCCGGAACGCTTCCGCGCTGAGATCGACGCCTTCGTCCGCTCCGTGATAAAACCCTGACGCACCGTTCGACGCCTTCGTCCGCTCAGTAATGCAACCCTGACGCACCGTTCGACGCCTTCGTCCGCTCCGTAATGCAACCCTGACGGACGCCGCCCCCTGTCCGGCTGTCCCCCAGGTTGCGTCATATTTGCCGCCTGCCCCTGCCTTTTCTTCGGGAATCTTTTTCAAATCCGGTTCCGGACAACTTCTCCGGCTTGATTTTTGAAAAGAAAAGGGTATATTATTTTATCAGGATGCGTCCGGCTGCATCATTCCCGGTTCGCGCGTTCTTTTTGTGGATCCTTAGCTCAGTGGTTAGAGCGGAGGTCTCATAAACCTTTGGTCGCTGGTTCGAACCCGGCAGGATCCACCATTTTTTCTCCTCATTCATGTTGTTGAGGTTGATGATTACAAAAAAATAATAAGCTTCCTTTTCCCGATCATCATATTCTGTCCAATAATGCCGGGAATCAAGCTGGCTTTTGCCGTTTTCCGGCACGCATCGCATGTGTAACCGAGGCGCTCGAAAGAAGTTCTTTCAAAAGCAAGATTTTTCCATCACAACGCAAATATTGTTTTCTTTGCATTTATCGTTTTTTTTTAAAAGATTGGCTTGCTTTTTACCTAAATGATGGCTATATTATTATATGGTCTTGCGCGTGTCAGCGAATTTGTCATCACAAGGCGGATTTTTTTTACTAGTGATTTAGGAGAAACCGGACATGGTCAAAGTGGACACGACATATCGCAGGCAGACGCAATGCGTTAATGCCGGAGTGTTTTGTATTTCGACGCCGGATTCTCTTTCATCCAAACACAGCTCAGCTGCTTTTTTCAGGTCTTTCTGAACTTAGCGGCTGTTTTTGTTCTTATGCCTCGTTGTGGGAACACCAATTCCCGCGACGGGGCTACGGCATCCCCGGATTCCGGATCAAACACATGGCATATATCGAAAAACAAGCTGACCGTCACTGGGGGTTTGCCTATCTTCGTCCGCGGACGGAAAAAAAAGTGGCGGAAGTCCTTGCCGGACGGGATGTCCCGGTGTTTCTGCCGCTCGTCAACAAAGCCAGGCTGCATCACGGTTCAAAAGTCGTGACCCAGGTCCCCATGATTCCCGGCTACATTTTTCTTGCCGCCGGAGATCAGGAACGCAACGAACTGAAACGTTCGGAAAAGAATTTTGTTCATATCGAACTCATCAGGACTCGTGCTGAAGAAGAACAGCTTATCAGAGAATTGAACGCGCTTCGTCAGTTCGAAATCCTTGCGCAAACACAGGAAGTCCATGTCAATCCGGGTATTCAACGCGGTGACAAAGTGGTCGTAACACAAGGCCCGCTGAAGGGGCTCGAAACGGAAGTGATCCGCCGCGACGATGCACGGAATGCGATCATCGTCAATGTCACGATTCTTGAAAAAACGGTTGAGTATCCAGTCTCCGCGGATGAATTGAAAAGAATCACAAGCTGAGTTTTTTCTGAATAATCCATCGCAATACTTTTTTGTCCACACGACAACTCTGCACTTTTTCTTTGTTTTGAATTTGCTGAAGGTTTTCTCATGAACCGTATCATCGTCACCGGCGGAGCCGGATTCATCGGGTCGGCAGTTGCCCGGCACATCATCAACGACACCCCGGATGCCGTATGCGTGGTCGA
>ONQZ01000062.1 GCA_900320095.1 uncultured Lentisphaerota bacterium | reverse complement strand
CATGATGTCGGAGTGGCGGAGCGTGCCTTTGTCGATGCCGGACGGGCTGATCCACATGTTGCCGTCCGGGTCGAGGACGGAGAGGTTGCCGCCGCTGGTCGTGGTCATGCCGTTCTCGTAGATACGGTTCATGATGGCGACGATCTGTTCGGCAGGGTGGAGGTAATCGAACGGTGTCATGGCGTGCTCCGGTGGTATGAAAGATGAGGGTGGGGATCAGTCGTCGAAGAGCGGGGTCTCGGTGATGAATCCGGTCATGATGCTGTGGGTGAGCAGACGGTTTTCGTCGTCGTAGACGTTCACGTCAAAGACGGCGGTGCGGCGCGTCTTCGAGACGAGTTTGGCGCGGGCGGTGAACTTCGCGCCGGGGACGCCCTTGCCGGGCTTGAGGAACGAGGTGGAGGCGTTCATGCCGACGGCGCGGAATCCGAAGGAATTGAGCGCGGCGGCGAACGCGAAGTCGGTGAGCGTGAAGAGCGCGCCGCCCATGATGATGCCGACGCCGTTGAAATGGCGTTCGGACGCGGTGAGGACGGCCTCGCTCGCGCCTTCTTCGAGGCGGGTGACGACCATGCCGTTTTCCTTGGCGAAATGGTCGTTGTCGTTGAGGAATCTGAGAATGCGGTCGTACATAAGCATCGTCTCCAAATGAAAAGTAAGTGATTTACCTTAACGCGAAAACGCCGAAAATCAAATCATTTTCCGAAAATACGCCCGAAAAAAGCGGAAATCAGGTTGCATTCTCGCATTTACGGATTAAAGTATAGTGCATGAATGTTGATCCCCCACCGAACCGAAGGAGCTTTCCCATGAGATTATCCGTCATATCGCTTTTCGCCGCGGCCGCGCTCGCCGCGCCGTTCATTTCCGCCCAGACCGTGCAGCCCGCCGGCGCGACGCCTCAGCCTTCGACCGCTGCGTCCGCCGCGACGAATACAGCGACCCGGACCGCTTCGACCGGGACCCGCCGCGACATCGTGTCCTACGTGGAGGAGCTCGCGGGGAACACTGCGGCTCAGCTCCGTGCCGTGCAGGATGAGAACGCCGAGCTCGAGACGCGCATGATCGCGCTGGAACGCAAGCTTGCGGAGCTTCAGGAGACGAATCAGAAGCTCCTGAACGAGATCGCCGCCGTGAAGCGTCAGGCTTCCGCGGACGCCGACGCGCACGAAGCGCAGCTGAAGGCCATCAACAGCAAGCTCGACAAGCTCGCTTCCATGCCGCCCCCGACCGTGACCGTCCCGACGCCTGTTTCCACCGCGGACGACTACGACATCTATGAGGTGCAGAAGGGCGCGACGCTGTCCGTGATCGCGAAGGCGTACAACGTGACCGTGCAGGATATCAAGAAGGCGAACAACCTGAAGAGCGACATGCTCCAGGTCGGCCAGAAGCTCAAGATCCCGAGAAAGTAAACTTCCCCCCTCGGAACAGACACCTCCATGCCGAAGAAAACGGAAAAGAAGCCCGCCGACGCGAAATACGAGTGGCGCAAGACGGAAAAGGCGTTTTACCTGCCGAAGGAAAAAGGGCCGGTCGAAATCGATGTCCCCGAGATGAAGTTCTTCGCCGTCGAGGGCGCGGGATCGCCCGACAGCGAGGAGTTTCAGGCTGTTGTCGGTCTCCTGTACACGCTTTCCTATACCGTCCGCATGATGCCGAAAAGCGGCTGGACGCCTCCCGGTTATCAGGAGTACACGGCGTTCCCGCTGGAGGGCGTCTGGCGGATGGACACGGACGCCTGGCAAGGCGGGGCGCTCGACAAGACGAAGCTCAAATACCGGCTGATGATCCGTCAGCCGTGGTTTGCGACGCCGGACGTGGTGGCGCGCGCGATGGAGTCCGCCCGGAAAAAAGTCCCCGCCGACCTGCTCGAACGCGCCTCGTTCGAACCGTTCACGGACGGCGTGTCCGTCCAGATGCTGCACGTCGGTCCCTACGACACGGAGCCGGAGACGTTCGCCGCCATGGACGCTTTTTTGAAAGAAAACGGGCTGGTCCGTACGGAGCAGGTACACCGTGAAATCTATCTTTCCGACCCGAGACGGGTTTCCCCGGAGAAAAATAGAACGCTTCTCCGGTTTTTTCATTTGAACGCAGCTCCGGTCGCCGGACGCTGAGAAAGCCGAACTATGAGTGATTATGTATTAACGGTAGAGAACGTGGTGAAATCGTTCGGGAAGTTCCGCGCGCTCGACGGCGCGTCGCTCTCCATCCCGAAAGGCACCATCTTCGGAATCATCGGCCCGAACGGGGCCGGGAAAAGCACGCTCCTGCGCATCGTGACCTCGCTGGCGCACCCGGATTCGGGACACGTGACGGTCAACGGCATCGACGTGGAAGCATACCCGAAAAAGGCGCTGAAGGGAATCGGAGCGATCGTGGATTCGCCGGCGTTCTACCCCGACCTGACCGCGGGCCAGAACCTCGACATCCTGTCGCGCGGCACGGGCAAACGCTACAAGGCGCGCCGCGAGGAACTGTCGGAATACACCGGCATCGCGGGCTGGCTGAACCACCGTGTGCGCGAATTCTCGCTCGGCATGAAACAGCGACTCGCGATCACGCTGGCGCTGCTGCCTGATTCGCATTTCGTGATCCTGGACGAGCCGACGAACGGGCTTGACCCGAGCGGCATCGTGGATATCCGCAACCTGATCCGCAACCTCGGGACCGACCTCGGCACGACCGTGCTGGTCACCAGCCACATGCTCGGCGAGATCGAAAAGATATGCTCGAACATCGCCATCCTGAACCATGGAAAGATCGCCGCGCAGGGCCCCATGGAGGAAATCCTGCGGCGTTCGCCCGTGACGCTCATCCGCGCCAGCGAACCGGACCGCGCCGAAGCCCTCCTGAAAGAAACGTTCGGTACGCGCATTTTCTCCATCCGGCAGATGGATGACACGCCCGGCGTCCTGCGCGTGGAAACGGAGTTCGAATGCGCCGCCGAACTGAACGAAACGCTCGTGAAGAAAGGATTCGCGGTCTCCATGCTCGAAAACGAGCCGGACCGCCTGGAACGCCTTTTCCTCGAACTGACCGGGAAAGAATCCGGCGTAAGAAACGAGGTGAAATCATGATCCTGTCGATCTACCATGAAATCGTGAAGATGGCGTCCCAGAAGAAGCATTATATCATGCTCATCGGGTTCGCGTTTCTGATGGTCCTGATGGTCTTTGTCTACTGGAAATTCCAGAACAGGTTTTCCGACATGACGGGAGGAATGGTGAACGGTATGTCGCCCCTCATGAAGATGATGGTCCCGGATCCGATGAAGCTCTGCGACGGGCTGATGTTCGCGCGCTTTTCCTGCCAGATTCTGTTCTGGGTCGTGATGCCCATCTTCGCGTTCATGTTCGCGGGCGAATCCATCGCGTGCGAGCAGCAGGACGGTACGCTTCGGGCGTATCTGTCGCGCGGGTTCTCCCGTACGCAGTTCGTGATCGCGAAGTTCATCGCCGTGTTCCTCGTCATCCTGTTCTATTCGATGCTTTTCGCTGCGCTGACGATGCTGATCGGAATCGTGTTCTTCGGAGTGTCGAAGATGCAGATCACGCTGTTTATGGGGATTCCGGGAGAATTCCCCACGGCGGGGCTGGTCAGTGCGAAGAAGGCCATCGCTTCTTATTATCTCGCCACGGTTTATTCCGCGTTCGCGATGTCCGCGATCAGCTCGGTGTCGTTTATGATCTCGGTCTTCGTGAAACGCATGACCGTGGCGGCGACCGGCGGCCTGGTGTTTTTCTTCGTGAGCCTGATTATGCAGCTTGCGTTTTCCGATCTCATCGAGGACATCAGGCCGTTCCTCATCACGCGCGTGATGGACGGTTATTCGCAGATGTTCACCATCGACGCAGTCAACTGGGACAGCATCATCAAATCATTCTCCGTGATGTGCATCTACTGGTCGGTCTGCGTCGCGACTCCCGTGGTGATGCTGAACGTCAAGGAATACTGAGCGCAGGACGGCTTTCAGTTTCGTCATTTTGTTTTGCGCGGCGGTTCGCGATGCGTGAGCCGCCGCATCTCTTTTTTCGCGAAAGACCTCTGAAACCATGGAACTTTTTTCCGGAAAAACGGTCTAATCGTTTATACGGCGGAATGCGTTATCCCGGTTTGCGTTCCGCCGGAACGAACCCCCATTCAGGAGAAAGGTTATGACCATGCTGAAATCATTGTTCCGCGGCGGACTCGTGCTCGCCGCATCGCTCTGCACTGTCCTGTTCACGTCCTGCGGGGTCACCCCGCTGTATTACCCGCCGATCGACGACAAGTCGCCTGAGGAGATGTTCGACACCGAAGCCTGCGCCAAGCTGCTGACCGGGTCGCTCATATCGGACGACGGCAACGTGAGAGTCAGATTCAGCGAATGCAAGGACGACGTGATCCTGACGGCTTCCTCCACCCTGAAAGACGGCTCCGAAAAGCGCGCGGTCCGCGGCTATGTGACCATCATCGACGACGGCGACAAGGAGAAGGCCGAAAAGGAAGAGACCTGGCTGCCGGTCCTGATCGTGCCGTTCCGCAATGCCGGCAAGCTCTATTTCTATCTCGTGGTCGACCAGATGTACCTCGTTGAGAAGTACAAGCTCAATCCCGAGTACATTTTCATGATGCGTCCGTATTCGTACATCCTTTCGGCGGAATTTAAGGGCGAAGGCTGGGAAGTCGGGTTCGTGCAATTCGCCACGACAGGGCTTGAGGTCAAGAAAGTGGCCGAGAAAGCGCAGATCGACAAGGACGGCACGGTGCTGAATCCGCCCGCCGAAATCCTTGAAATGCTGAAGGATCCGAAGAATTATGAGATCACTTCGAAAACGATGTTCAAGTATCAGACAAAATGAGGTAGCATCTCTTCTCCATGAGGAACATCCCACCTTTCTGAAAAAGCTTTCGAATTGATGTTTTTACGCCCCGTTCCGGTCGATCCGGCGGGGCGTTTTTCTGTTCAAATATCCTCATTCGCATTAGACATTTTGATCCCGCTTCGTAATCCGGAATGCAAAAATGCGGCATGTTTGAAGTGTTTTCCTTCCGTTTTTTTTCCAAAAAAAGAGATGCGGAAAGTTGAAAAAAAGGAAAAATGGGCTATAGTATAGGATGTATTCGTGTGCGCGGGTGTGTTGTGCCTGCGTGCAGGGTTGACAAATTGAATTACAACTGATTACATAACAACAACTTGAAACGGAGATCCGGATCATGAAAGATGCACCGAAGCCTGAAAAGAAAAAAGGCTACTATCTTCCCACCATCCTCCTCGGCATTATCGTGGCGGCAATTTTCCTGCTGGCGATTTTCACCTACCAGGTGCCCGCCACGGAACGCGCCCTCGTCCTGACGATGGGCAAAATCACGAAAGAGGCCGAGCCGGGTCTTCACCTGCGCCTGCCGCTTCCCTTCCAGCAGGTGATCCGCTACGACATCCGCAAGCGCCCGTTCGACGGCAACATCGGCCACCTCGAAGAGACGACCACGCGCGACCAGAAGCAGGTCGTGATCGGCTTGAACGTGATCTACCGGATCAAGGACCTGAAACGCTTCAAGGAAGCCGCGCCGAAGCTTGAGACCGCGCTGGGCTACCTCGGCGGCCGCATGCGCACGGCGAAGGCGGCGGTCGTCGGCAAATACGACTACGACCAGCTCATCAACACCGATCCGAACCTCATGAAGATCGAGCAGATGCGCGCCGAAATCCTCGAAATGATCGCGCCCGACGTGATGGAGAAATACGGCCTTGAGGTCAGCGACGTGCTGTTCTCGTCGATCGGCGTGCCGGAGAAGACGGCAGCCGCGATCGCCAGCCGCATGAAGCAGGAACGCGAGACGGAAGCCGCCCGCAAGCGCGACGAGGGCAAGACGAAGGCGGAGGAGATCCGCACGCTCGCCAACACGGAAAAGAGCAAGATGATCACGCAGGCTCAGGCGAAGGCGAAAGCCCTGATGGCGGAAGGCGACGCCGAAGCGGCCTCCTACTACGCCGTGTTCACGAAGGAGCCCGAACTCGCGACGTTCCTCCGCAAGCTTCAGGCGATGAAGAAGATCCTGTCCTCGAAGTCCACGCTGATCCTCAGCACCGAGTCCGCTCCGTTCGATGTCCTGAACGGCACGTCCGACGCGTTCGCCACGGAAAAATCCGCCTCGGAGAAGAAGTAAGGAGCGCCCGGCATGGCTGAAGAATTGAAACAGACGGCATCCGGCGGACCGGGGGAAGGCCAGCTCAAGACGGGCGTGGACTTCCTGTCCCGCGCGCTGAAGATGTTTTTCGGCATTCTGGCGGCGTTCATCATCGTGTCGCTGGGTTGGTTCCTGATTTTCGGCGGTTCGTTCATCGTGGATACGACCACGGAGAGCGTGATCGTGCTCCAGTTCGGCAAGTTCAAACAGGAGTGCAAGGAGGGCTGGCACTGGTTCCTGCCGTCCCCGGTGAACCGCATCGTCCGCATCCCGATCAACAAACAGGAGATCACCAGTCTGGCATTTATGCCGATGGACGCGGAATTCCTGTACTACCAGGGCGTGAAGGCGGACGGGAGCGAGCCCTCGGAAGTGAACGAGAAGCTCGTCCCCGGCGTCGACGGCTACGTGCTGCTCGGGAACAACTCCATCCTGCACTGCGAATGGGTGATGACCTACCGCGTGACCGATCCGCAGAAGTTCTACCTGACCTGCCTGAGCACGGACGCGACGGAGAATCCCGCGGCATCCGACACGTCCAAAGGCCAGACCGCCTCGCTCGGCACGGCGCGCGTCATGCTGAAGAACCTGCTCGACGACGTGGTGATCTCCGCCAGCGCCGTGCAGAACCTCGAGACGACCTACTACGACCGCGCGAAATACGAGCATACTGTAAAGCAGGCGCTCGTGGACCGGATCGCCGCCATGGACATCGGCATCACGCTCGAAAACCTCACGCTCAAGATCGCCGCTCCGCCGATCGTCACGATCCCGTCGTTCCAGGAGCTGCTGCTCTCCGAGACGGACGCCGAACGCGTGGTCGAAGAGGCGCGCACGTACAGCGTGGAGCAGGAAAACCTGGCGAAGTCCGAATCCGCGAAGATCCTCGCGGACGCCGGAGCGTACAAGCTCCGCGTGGTGAAGGAAGTCGCCGCCGACGCGTCGTACTTCGATGAGATCTACGCCCAGTACAGCAAGAACAAAAAGGCGACGCTCGTGTCGCTCTTCTCCGATACCCTGGCGGAAGCCATCGCGCCCGTTCAGGACAAGTTCATCGTGGACGTGAAGGGCGGCGGCCAGTCCGTACTCTGGCTGAAGGTCAATCAGGAACCCCTGCAGCAGCGCGCTCCGAGTTCGACCACCGGCGCAAGCGGCGGTTCGGTGAAGGAGGACAAATAATGGCTGACGAACTGAAACTGGAAAATTCCGCCGTGGAAGCGCAGAAAGTCTGCGCGTGCGGCCATCATCACGACCACCACGACCACGAACATCATCACGACCACGACTGCGACTGCGGACACGACCACGACGTCGATCCGAACGAGCCGACCCGCTGCATCTCCTGCGGCGCGCCCATCGGCGAAGGCGTCGGACACTCCCGTTCCATGGGGCGGGCGTCGTTCGCGTTCGTCGGCGGCTTCCTGATCGTGAACTCGTACCTGCTGTCCTGGCTCTTCCCGGACGAGACGTTCGCCGCGAACCTGAGCGCCGCGATCGGCGCGGTCACGCTGGCTCTGCCGATCGTCGTGACCGCCATCCGCGACCTGATCGAAGGCCGCGTGTACATGAACGAGCTTGTCGCTCTGGCGATCCTCGCGGCGTTTGCGTCCGGCGATTTCCGCACGGCGGGCATCGTGGCGTTCTTCCTGCTCATCACGATCATCATCGAATCCCACACCGCCAGCGGCGCGCAGCGTTCCATCGAGGAGCTGATCCGCCTGACGCCGCGCACGGCGCACAAGATCGGCGAGGACGGCGAGACGGACGTTTCCGTGAAGGACCTGGCGCTGAATGACATCATCAGCGTGCGTCCCGGCGAAAACTTCCCGGTCGACGGCGTGATCGTACGCGGCGAAAGCGCCGTGAACCAGGCGTCCATCACCGGCGAATCCATGCCGGAGGACAAGAACGCGGGCGACGAGGTGTATGCCGGCACGCTCAATATTTCCGGCAGCCTTGAAGTGCGCGTGACGCGTCTCGGCAAGGACACCACGCTCGGCAAGGTCGAGCAGATGATCCGGTCCGCGGAACGCAACAAGACGCCGTTCGTGCGCATCATCGACCGTTACGCGGGCTACTATACGCCCACGATCCTGATGCTGGCGATCATCACGTGGTGGCTTCCCGGCGGGAGCATGGACCGCGTGATCTCCCTGCTCGTGATCTCCTGCCCGTGCGCCGTCGTGCTGGCGACGCCGACGACCATTGTCGCCGCCGTTGCCGCCGCCGCGCGCCTGGGCGTGCTCATCAAGAACATCAACCACCTGGAACTCGCCGGAAAGATCCGCACGGTCGTGTTCGACAAGACCGGCACGCTGACCGAGGGCGAGCTCTCCGTGGCGCGCCTGAACCCCGTCGCGGAGGGCGTCGAGCCCGCCGCACTCCTGCTGACCGCGATCTCGCTGGAAGCGCACAGCAACCACCCGACCGCGCAGGCGCTCCAGCGCCTCGCCGCCGAAGTCGGCATCCCGGCGAAACCAGTGTCCGGATTCCAGGAAGTCCCCGGCAAGGGCGTCATCGCCATGCTGGACGGCAAACGCGTTCTTGTCGGGCGTGCCGCCTGGCTGGAAAGCGTCGGCGTGACGCTCCCCGCGCTCGACTCAAAGGAAACCGAGACGATGAGCGTGGTGTATGTGGCGGTCGACGACAAAGTGATCGGCTGGATCGGCTTCAAGGACAAGATCCGTTCCGAGGCCGCCGCCGCCATCAACGAACTCAAATCCATCGGCGTGACCCGCTGCGCCATGGTGACCGGCGACCGCGGCAGTGTGGCCGTTTCTATCGCGGCCCAGCTCAGCATCGACGACATCCGCAGCGACTGTCTGCCGGAAACGAAGGTCGCATACGTGGAAGAGGTCAAAAAGACATCGACCGTGGCGGTGGTCGGCGACGGCGTGAACGACGCGCCCGCGCTGGCGGCCGGCGATCTCGGCATCGCCATGGGCGCCATCGGCAGCGACATCGCCATCAACAGCGCCAGCATCGCGCTGATGACCAACGACCTGCGCCGCGTGCCGTTCCTGATCGTCCTCTCCCGCAAGACGAGCGCGATCATGTACCAGAACCTGGCGTTTGGCCTGACGTTCGTGCTCTGCGGCATCATCCTGTCCGTCTTCGGGCGCATGGACCCGATCGCCGCGGCGGCGCTGCACACCATCAGCACGCTGATCGTCATCTTCAACAGCGCGCGTCTGGTCCGCACGGGCGAAGACCTGACTTCGGACAGCGGCGCGGCCGTGCAGAAACCGGCGTCCGGCGGAGAGGAATAAGCCATGGCGGAGGCAGTGAAAACGGCGGAAAAATCCGCATCCGAGCGCCCCGTGGTGGTGAGCGCGGTCGGCCTGACCAAGGTCTTCCGCGATTTCTGGAACCGCCCGAAGGCGAAAGCCGTCAACGACATCGACTTTGAAGTCCGCGAGGGCGAAGTGGTCGGCCTGCTCGGACCAAACGGGTCCGGCAAGTCCACGACCGTGAAAATGCTCCTCGGGCTGCTGTACCCGACCGGGGGCCGCCTGACCGTGTTCGGCAAGTCGCCGCGCGACGTCGAGAACAAGAAACTCATCGGGTATCTGCCCGAGGAAACATACCTTTACAAATACCTGACCGCGTTTGAAACGCTGGACTTCTTCGCCTCGCTGTTCGGGCTGTCGAAGGAGGAGCGCACCCGCCGGTGCGACCAGCTGCTTGACATGGTCGGTCTGGCGCACGCCCGGAACCGCCCCGTCGGCGAGTTCTCGAAGGGCATGGCGCGCCGCATCGGCCTCGCGCAGGCGATGATCAATGATCCGGCGTTCCTGATCCTCGACGAGCCGACGTCCGGCCTGGACCCGCTCGGCTGCCGCGAGGTGAAGGACCTCATCAAGCTCCTGAAGAAACGCGGCAAGACCGTGATCGTGACCAGCCACCTGCTGAGCGACGTGGAGGAAGTCTGCGACCGCATCATCGTGCTGTACGGCGGACGCATCCGCGCTAACGGCGGCATGGAGGACCTGCTCACGATCCGCACGAACGACACCATCACCGTGCCGCGCCTGCCGGAGGACGCGCTCGAACGCATCCGGCAGATCGTCCGCGAGAGCGTCCCGGACGGCGAAATGTCCGTGGCGCATCCGCACATGTCGCTGGAGGATTTCTTCGTGGACATCGTGAACGAGGCGAAGAAGGAAAGCCTCGAAACGTCCGGTTCGAGGTCGGGCGGCGCCATCGCCGAATACCTCACCGGGGACAAGGAGCACGATGCGAAAGCCGTGCTGGATTCGCTGACCCGCGAGGAGGAGACTCCGGCGCGCACGCTCGCGAAGAAGATGGAAGAGGACGCCGCGAAGGCCGCCGAAGAGGCCGCGAAGAAACGTCAGGACGAACTGTTCGCCAAACTTCAGGCGTCGGCTCCCGCTCCCGAGGAGGAGAAATCCCGTCAGGCGCAGCAGGAGATCGAGGCGAAGATGTCGGAGGCGAACCGCAAACTCAAGGATTTGCTGACGAATCCGACGGACAGGAAAGACTGACGCACGATGACCGCGTTTCTTGCCATAGTGAAGCTGACTTGCAGATCGGCAGTCCGGTCGCACATCTTCCGTCTGCTCCTGATCCTGCTGCTCCTGAGCATCTTCCTGCTGCCGTTCACGCTGCTGGGCGACGGCACGCCGAAGGGCGAGGTGCAGATATTCCTGCAATACTGCCTCGGATTCGTCGGGTTCATCCTGTGTCTGTCGTCCGTGTGGCTGGCGTGTTCGGAGGTCAGCTCGGACGTGGAGACGGCGCAGATCCACATGATCGTGGTGAAGCCGGTCCGCCGGGCGGTCGTCCTGCTGGGTAAATACACCGGCGTGGTGCTGATCCATCTGGCGCTGTTGCTGATCGCCGCCGTCACGGTCTATGCGTTCCTGTCGTTCCGGCTGGCGTCCGCCGACATGACCGAAGAAGAACGCGCGATGCTGAACGAACAGGTCCTGACCGCGCGTGCTTTATACAAACCCGTGCGGCCCGATTTCAACGCGCTGGCGCAGGCGGAACTCGACCGCCGCATCGCACTGGCGAAGGAACACGGCCAGGACACGCTCCGGTTTCAGGACGACCAGGCGCGTCAGGAGGCGTTTCTGGAGATTCGCAAGGAGCTGATCGCCACCTATGGTCTGATCTCGGAGGGCGATTCCCTGTTCTGGCAGTTCGAGGGGCTGCCGAAAGACCTGACCGATGACGACGTGGTCTTCCTGCGCTACACCGTTTATGTGAACCGTTTTTACATGCAGGACCAGAATTCCGTCCGCGGGCACTG
>ONQZ01000063.1 GCA_900320095.1 uncultured Lentisphaerota bacterium | reverse complement strand
GTTGGGGGTGTTTCCGGCGGGGAAGATGCCGAGGAGGAGGATCTTCGCGTTCGGGGCCTTTTCCTGGATCGCCTTGACGCAGAGGCGGATGCCTTCGGCGGTGGCGACGGGGCCGCCCTGGTTCCAGCCGAAGTTGTTGACTCCGATCAGGAGCATGACGAGCTTCGGATCGATCTTGGAGAAGATGTCGGTCTTTTCGATGACGTAGAGGCAGTTCTGGGTGCGGTCGCCGGCGAAACCGAGGTCAAGCGGATGATACTGCGCGAACTCGGCGTCCATGACGCTCTTTCCGGCCTGTTCCCAGAAATGGGTGATGGAGTCGCCGACCATGACGAACTTGATGTCCTTGCCTTCGCGTTCCGCCTGTTGGGTCTTTTCCTGGATGCGCTGGACGTAGTTGCGGCTGAGTTCGGGCGTGGTGACGCGGGTGTAGCCGAAATCCTGTTCGGCGCCGGGCACGGGGGTGTTCAGCGTGGAGACGACTTCGGGTTCGGAAGCGCATGCCGCGAGGAGGAGCGCGGCGGCCGCGGCGGCGAAGAATGAGAAGATGTGTTTCATAAGGTAAACTCCTTATAAAAATAGGACCTACAGGTCATATAAGTCCTATTTTCTTTGTATGATGTTAAGTTGATTGCGGGTAGATTACTTGATGTTGTGCTGGTCGGCGAACGCCTTGATGGATTCACCCCAGATCTTGTAGCCCGGCTCCGCGGGGTGGAGACGGTCGAAGTTCATGACGCCCTGGATGAGGTTGCCCTGTTCGTCGGTGAACTTCGGGGTGAGGTCTTCGTAGAAGACGGTCTTGTTGTCGGCGAAATCCTTGATGATCTCGTTGGTGGCGGCGCACTTGTCGCCGAGGCCGTCGCCGCGCGGGAAGATGCCGTAGAGGAGGATCTTGGCGTTCGGGGCCTTTTCCTTGATGGCGAGGACGATCAGGCGGATGGCTTCCGCGGTCGCGGCGGGCTCGGACTCGTGCATGCCGAAGTTGTTCGTCCCGATCATGACCGTGACGAGCTGCGGATCGATGAGCTCGAAGATGCCTGTGTTCTTGACCACGTGGAGGATGTTCTCGGTACGGTCGCCGGAGAATCCGAGGTTCAGCGGATGATATACGGCGAGTTTGCTCCAGCTGTTCTCACTGGGCTGGGCGTTCTGTCCGTTCTGGCCGCCGCCGAATCCGCCGCCGAATCCGCCGCCGAATCCGCCGAATCCACCAAAGCCGCCGAAACCGCCGAATCCGCCGCCTTCCCAGAAGTGGGTGATGGAGTCGCCGACGAGGACGAGCTTGATGTCCTTGCCTTCTTTTTCGGCCTGCTGTTTCTTCTCCGCGATGCGCTGGACGAAGTTCTGGCTGAGCGCAGGCGTGGTGACCTTCTGATATCCGGGATCCAGTTCCGCGCCGGGCACGGGCTCGTTGAGCTTGGAGTTGCAGGCATCGGTGGATGCGCAGGCGGCGAGGACGGCGAGCACGGCCGCCGCGACGAACGAGGAAAGAATGCGTTTCATTGTGATTCGATTCCTGTTGATTGTTTGAGGTTGAAAAGCAGAAAATGATTTGGTGATATGAACGATTCTTCTGTAAATATAGCGCGCATGATGCGAAAATCAATCCCGTGCGGCATTTTTTTCCGCGTTTGTTCGTGAATATCTAAAGCAGTTTCGAAAACCGGCGGGGCAGGGCGCGTCAGGGTTATATAACGTTATTTGTTCCGTGAAATTAAGGACGTGATCCACGAGTGGAAGGGCGACAAATGGGATCCGCAGGAACTCGCGCAGCTCTTCAAAAGCATGGGCGCGAAGTACGTCGTCTCCATGGCGAACCACCACGACAACCTCGACCTGTGGGACAGCAAATACCATGAATGGAACTCCGTCCGGGTCGGCCCGAAGCGCGACATCATCGGCGAGTGGAGCAAGGCGGTCCGCGGCGCCGGGCTTCACTGGGGCGTGAGCGTCCACGCGTCGCACGCCTGGAACTGGTACGAGACGTCCCGCGACTTCGACGGCATGCTGACGAAGGAAGACGGCGCGGGCACCTGGTGGGGGGAAATGGGGCTCGATCCGCAGGAGCTCTACGCCCAGCAGCACGAGCCGTCCAAGGACAGCGGCCACTGGAACTGGGACCCGAACATCGTCCCGCCGCCCTCCGAGGCGTACCGCACGAAGTTCATGAAGCGCCACAAACAGCTCATAGACGATTATCTGCCCGAGGTTCTCTACTACGACGACACCGTCGTGCCGTTCTACCCCACGTTCAACGACGGCGTCGAGCTGACGACCTATTTCTACAACAAGATGTACCAGCTCAACCACGGCAAACAGGAAGTCGTGGCATGCGGCAAGGTCCTGAACGAGGAACAGCGCAAGGGCATGGTGTGGGACATCGAGTGCGGCGTGCCGAACGAGATCGTGAAGCCGCACTGGCAGACCGACACCTGCATCGGCAACTGGCATTACGACCGGGGCATCTACGACCGCAACGGCTATAAGACGCCGGAAACCGTCGTGCGCATGCTCATCGACATCGTCAGCAAGGGCGGCAACCTGCTGCTCAGCGTGCCCATCCGCGGCAACGGCGAGGTCGACGAGAAGGTCCGCGCCACCTGCGCGGGCGTCGGCGCGTGGATGAAGATCAATGGCGAGGGCATCTACGGTACGGACACCTGGAAGAAATACGGCGCGGGTCCGCAGTTCGAGGACGCGGGCGTCGCGCTCCGCGACCAGGGATTCAACGAGGGGCAGGGCAAGGCCGCCACGACCGAAGACCTCCGCTTCACCACGAAGAACGGCAAACTTTACGTCTTCACGCTCCTCATCCCGAAGCCCGGCGCGCCGGTCGTCGTGACCGACCTCGACGCCCCCGTGAAGAACGTGAGGCTCTTCGGCTCGGAAAAGCCCGTGAAGTGGACCTGCGAGAACGGTGTGCTCACGATCACCGCGCCCGACGCCGAACCGAACCTGAAGATCTCGCTCTGCTACGAGGTCGAATTCGCGCAGAAGTAATCAATCCCGCCTCTTGAAAAAAGAATCCGCTCTGTCCTTCGACCGGGGCAGGGCGGACTTTTTTTCTGAACATCAATCCGTTTATCCGCGGTCGGGAGGAATGCTGCCCGGGGTGTCCGGCCGGGCGTCGGGGGCGGTGTCGAAGAGCGGCAGCTCGGGCTCCAGGTCGGACGCGGTTTCCGGCGCCGGATTCTTTGCCTCGGGGGTCGTGACGGCTGTGTCGCCCGTCTCCGTTTCCGGGACGGACCGCTGTTCCTGCGCCTCGCAGTCTTTCTCCTGCTTGTCCGCGTTCTCTCCGGGCGGCGCGTCCGGGCCTTTCCGGCAGGCGGATTCGTCTTCCTGATCCGCCGCCGTTTCCTGTTTGCCGGAGCGATCCGTGTCTTCCATTTCGCTCTTGATGAGGCGGAAACAGAGCCGGACGACGTTCTTGAAGTCGTCCCAGTTCAGCGGGAAGATGTTGCGGCCGCTCATGCACTTGACGTCCTCTTCGCCTTTTTTCAGGGTGACATGCCAGAAGGGAAGCGATTTGCCGTTGGAAAAATTGAGCGTCCGCCAGCGTTCGAAACGGCATGCGTCGAGCGCGGCGATGATCTCTCTCCGCCAGTATTTGTTGAACGTGCACATGCCCGTGACCTCCTCCTCCGGTTCGTCGCGGGACAGCTTTTTCAGCGTGCCGTAGAGGGTGTTGTCGGTGAAGTCGATCATCAGGTGCGCATCGGATCCGGCTCCCGAGATGGAGAAGAAAAGCGTGTCGTATTTGAGCTTCCTGCGGTCTTCCCAGCAGCCGGATTTGATGACCTTGGCGCGCGGCGGCATTTCGCCCAGGCAGATCGTCCAGCCACCGACCCGGTTCCCGTCGGGGAGGGATGCCACCAGGAACGCCGAGTTGAACGGCAGGGACTGGAGCGTTTCCAGATTGCCTTCCAGGACGTCGCGCGGGACCCGGATGAACTGCGCTTCGACGACCGTATTGCCGTCGGGCGAGAGGAGCGGATAGTCGTACCCGGAGTCGTAGAGCGTGCCGGTGACCGTGCACGGCCGGATCTCGACCGCGTTCTTGAGGTACTGCGCATCCAGTTCGTCGTCGATCTGCACGCCGTAGATGATGGCGTTGGCGTAGCGGTAGGAATTCGGGACCATGTAATGCGCCGCCCCGCGCCGGCATTCCCCTGTGTAGGCTTTCTCATACGGGATGCCGTCGCATTCCTTCTTGCCCTCCGGCGTCATGACGTAGGTCAGCGCGCGGATCGTTTCGTCCCCGTATTTGACCTCGATTTCCGTGCCGGCGTAGACGTGCAGGGATTCGGCGTATTGGTCCAGTTTTTTCCTGTCGCCGGGCGTGATGCTGTACAGGACGCCGTAGACCTCCGAGGACGGGTCGGGGTCGATGTCGGCGAAACGGCGTTCCGTAAGCCGATGATACTGATACGTTGCAGGGCACAGCGCCTTGGCGTGCCTGCAAATCCCCTTCATGAATACGGGATTCATGGTCCTCCCGTACCCGAAAAAATGCAGACGAGAATTCATGTTCGTTCTCCTTCCATGTTGAAAAATGTAGACGATAAGCCCGTGACGGGCTTGACGGAACGGATGGTCCGCGCGGAAAATGGGGCAAAGACGCCCCCCGCCTGAATTCAGGAAAACCTGGCGGTTTCCGCTGGATCTGAGCGGACAGTGCGGATGGGATTGCGGCGGATACCCGGCAGAAAAAGGGACGACGAAAGGTTACCCGGACGACAGAGACAATCCGGGCTCAATTCAGAGAATGGGGGGAATCCGCCGATATGGCGGTGGAATGCGTAGAAAAGGGGGCTCTTAGTACGGTTGCGAAATATAACTGTATTATTTACAGTAGCATAGAAATTGGAAAATGCAAGCGCAAAACCGTTTTTTCTCAGGAGAAAATGCGAAAAAACACCGGAAAACACAGGACGCGGACGATTCGGACGATGGGACCGATGCCGGAGCGACCGCGCCCGCCATTGAGGAGATGCGGCGGGCGGGAAGGAACAGACGAAAACAGGCGGCGCCGGTTTCCCGATGCCGCCCGTTCAGCTTGAATCGTTGATAGGAGCCGGAAGAACTACCTGAGTGCGTCGGCGAGGGTGCGGACGAAGTCGCCGGCTTCCTTCACGCCGGAGGCGAGGGCTTTCACGAAGCCGGAGCCGGAGATCACGCCGTCGGCATGGGCGGCCGCCTGCTTTGCCGTCTCGGCGTCGGCGATGCCGAACCCAGACGCCACGGGGAGCGAGGTCAGGCTCTTCACCTGTTCCATGAGGCGCGGATAGTCGGCGGGGAGTCCGCGGCGCGCCCCGGTCACGCCCGCGACGTTGATGTAGTACACGAATCCGGTCATGCCGTCCACGATCTCGCGAATGCGCTCCGGCGGGGTCAGCGGCGACACGAGCGGGATCATGTGCAGGCCGTGTTCGCGGCACGGCCCGAGCAGTTCGGCGCGTTCCTCGAGCGGGAGATCGACCGGGAGGATGCCGTCGACGCCGATGCGCGTGAGTTCGGCGCAGAGCGCTTCGTAGCCGAAATGCAGCATCGGGTTCATGTAGCTGAAGAGGATGATGCCGACGCGCGGGAACTTCGCGCGGATGCGGCCCGCGAGCGCGAGCACATCATTGATGTTGTAGCCGCGTTCGGCGGTCTGCTGGGAGGCTGCGGCGATGACGGGGCCGTCCGCCATCGGGTCGGAGAACGGCACGCCGAGCTCGATGATGTCCGCGCCGTTTTCGATGGCGGCGACGATGCCCTCTTCGCTGCGTGCGGGGTCGGGGTAACCGGCGGTCGTGAAGACGACGAGCGGTTTTTTCGAAGCGAAAATATCAGAGATCCTGTCCATGATTCACCTTGTACGTTTTGATGTTGTCCATGTCCTTGTCGCCGCGGCCGGAGAGGTTCACGACGATGATGCCGTCCGGGCCGAGCGCGGGGGCGTCCTTGACCGCCTGCGCCACGGCGTGCGAGCTTTCGAGGGCGGGGATGATGCCTTCGAGGCGGCAGAGCAGGTCGAACGCCGCCACGGCCTCTTCGTCGGTCACGACGGTGTAGGCGGCGCGCTTCGTGTCCGCGAGGTAGCAGTGCTCCGGTCCGACGCCGGAGTAATCCAGCCCGGCGGAAACCGAATGCGTGTCGAGCATCTGGCCGTTGGCGTCCTGGAGGAAATACGCCTTCATGCCGTGCAGGATGCCCACGCGGCCGCCGTTGATGCTCGCCGCGTGCTTGCCGGATTCGATGCCGAGTCCGCCCGCCTCAGCGCCGACCAGCCGCACGCCGGGATCGTCGAGGAACCCGGCGAACATGCCGATGGCGTTGCTGCCGCCGCCGACGCACGCGACGACCTCGTCGGGGAGGCGTCCGCAGCGGTCGAGGCACTGGCGGCGCGTCTCCTTCCCGATGACGGACTGGAAATCCTTCACGATCATGGGGTAGGGGTACGGCCCGGCGGCGGTGCCGATCAGGTAGAACGTCTCCCTGCTGGTGGCGGTCCACTCGCGGAGGGCGGCGTTCATGGCGTCCTTGAGCGTGCGCGAGCCTTCCTTGATGGAACGCACCTTCGCGCCGAGGGCGTGCATGCGGTCCACGTTCGGGGCCTGGCGCGCCACGTCGACCTCGCCCATGAAGACCTCGCACTCCATGCCGAAGAGGGCGGCGACGGTGGCCGTGGCGACGCCGTGCATCCCGGCTCCGGTCTCCGCGATCAGGCGTTTCTTGCCCATGCGGCGCGCGAGCAGAGCCTGCCCGATGGTGTTGTTGATCTTGTGCGCGCCGGTGTGGTTCAGGTCCTCGCGTTTGAGGTAGATGCGCGCGCCGCCGCAATGCTCGGTGAGGCGTTTCGCGAAATACAGCGGCGATTCGCGTCCGACGTAGTTGCGGAGCAGGTCGTCGAGTTCCGCCTGAAACGCGGGGTCCTGTTTGGCGTCGAAATAGGCTTTCTCCAGTTCGCGGAGCGCCCCGGTCAGGGTCTCGGCGACGTACTGGCCGCCGTAGATGCCGTAGTGTGTGTTCATATTCGAATCCTTTCAGCAAGTTTTTGAATGAGAAGATGGTCTTTGATGCCGGGCGCGGACTCCACGCCGCTCGAAACGTCGATCCCGGCGGGGTGAACTTCTGCAATCGCCTCGCGCACGTTGTCCGGCGTGATCCCGCCGCCGAGCAGGACCGGGCGGACGGACGCGAGACGTGCGGCGAGGTCCCAGCGGCAGGGGCGTCCCGTGCCGCCGCCAGAATCCGCCACGACCATCGCGCAGGGGAATGCCTCCACCTCGGCGAGCGCGGCTTCCGAGTTCAGATTGAACGCCTTCCAGACAATCGTCCCGGTTACGGACCGAGCGTAATCGGCGGATTCGCCGCCGTGGAGCTGGACGGCGTCCGGGCGGAACTCCGCGATCAGGGCGTTGAGCTCGGCAAGCGGCATGTCGCGTACGACGAAGACCTTTTTGCATCGGGCCGCCGCCATGAGGACGGGGATGCGTTCGCGCGGGACGAAGCGCGGCGTGCCGGGGAGGAGGATCATGCCTGCATAATCGGCTCCGGCGTGTTCCGCCGCCGCCATGTCCTCCGGCCGCGTGATCCCGCAGAGTTTCAGCAGCATGTGAGCAGCTCCTTCAGTTTCGCGCCGGGATCGGCGGCACGCATGAGAGATTCGCCGATCAGGAATCCCGTCGCGCCCGCGTTTTGAAGCATCACGATGTCTTTATGCGTGCGGACGGCACTCTCCGCGATAATCGGCTTTCCACACCCTTTGAGCTTGGCGATCAGTTCCGCGGAACGCTCCAGCGAAGTCGAGAAAGTCTTCAGGTCGCGGGCATTCACGCCGACCAGATCGGCGGACGAGGCGGTTTCCAGTTCGGATTCCGTGTGGGCTTCGCCGAGCACGGTCAGACCGTACTGATGCGCGAAATCCAGCAGGCGTTTGAACTCGTCGGCGTTCAGCATCGCGGCGATCAGCAGGATCGCGGACGCGCCGTTCGCTTTCGCCTCGAGGATCTGGTACTCGTCGAAGATGAAGTCCTTCCGCAGCAACGGGATGGCGACTGTTTTCGCGGCGGCCCGCAGGTTTTTCAGGCCGCCCAGAAAGAAGAACTGCTCGGTAAGTACGGAGAGCGCCGCGGCTCCGGCGTCCAGCAGCGATTTCGCCAGCACGGGCACGTCCAGATCTTCGCGGATCATGCCCTTCGACGGCGACGCCTTTTTCAGCTCGGCGATCACATGGATCCCGGGCCCGCGAAACGCGTCCGTGAAGCTTGCGCGTTCCGGGGCGTCCGCCGCCAGCGACGCGATCATCTTGAACGGCATGCCCTTCTTTTTCAGCTCAAGGACTTCCCGGTTCTGCGCTACGATTTCGTCCAGGATGTTTCGTTTCATGCGCTGATACTCCGGAGTTTGTCCAGCGCCGCGCCGGAGTCGATGGACTTTTCAGCGAGCGGGATGCATTCCTGAATGGAGTTGCCAAGTCCGGCGGCGCAGATAATGGCGGCGGCGTTCAGGAGCACGGCTCCGCGTTTCGCAGTGCGGTCGCGACCGGAGAGGATGTCCATCAGGATGCGGGCGTTTTCCGTCTTGTCGCCGCCTGCGAGCGTGCCGTTGCACAACGCGGGATCGTCCAGCAGTTCTTTCGGGTCGATCGTGATTTCGCAGATATCATCCGGGGAAAGCGCGGCGGCATGCGTGACGGCCAGACTGGATATTTCATCAAGGCCGTCCTCACTGTGGACGACGAAGCCGTTCCGTACGCCCAGATTCCGCAGGACTTCCGCGAACGGCAAGACGAGGCGTTCGTTGTAGACGCCGACGACCATGTGCGTGGCGTGGGCGGGATTCGCGAGCGGGCCGACGAGATTGAAGACCGTGCGGATCCCGAGGTCGCGGCGCAGGAGGGCGACTTTCGCCATTACGGGGTGCAAATTGCGTGCGAAGAGGAACGCGATGCCGTTGTCTTTGATGCTCTGCGCCAGCGATTCGGGGGTGTCGTTCAGCTTCACGCCGAGCTCCTCCAGCACGTCGGCCGCGCCGCATTTGCCGGAGACCGCGCGGTTGCCGTGTTTCGCCATGCGTACGCCCGCGCCCGCCGCGACGAAGGAGGCAGTCGTGGAAATATTGAAGGAGCGTCCGCCGTCGCCGCCGGTCCCGACAATGTCCGAGCAGTCGCCCGCGTCCACGCCGGTCATGCGGTTGCGCAGGAATCCGGCGGCTCCGGTCATTTCGGAGACACTTTCGCCGCGCAGGGAGAGAGCGGTGAGGAGTCCGGCGGCCGCGGTCGGGTTCTCTCCGTTTGCGAGGGCTTCGACCATTGCGGCGCTTTCGGATTCGGTGAGTTCGCCGCCCGCGATGACTTTTTTCAGTGCTTCGTTCAGCATAAGATGCCCGCCTCTCTCAGGAAGTTGTTGATCTGCTTCAGCCCGAATTCACTCATGATTGATTCGGGATGGTACTGGATGCCTTCGATGACCGCGCCGCCCTCCGGCTTGACGCGGACGCCCATGATCTCGCCGTCGTCCGTCTTCGCGGATACGGTCATGTTCTCCGGGATGCTCGATGCGAGCAGTGCCAGCGAATGATAGCGCACGGCGCTGAATCCCTGCGGCAGTCCGGCGAAGAGGCCCTGTCCGTCGTGGCGGATGGGCGAGGTCTTGCCGTGCATGATGCTCTTCGCGTGGACGACTTCCGCGCCGAAGTGCGCGCCGATCGCCTGGTGTCCGAGGCAGACGCCCAGCATCGGGATCTTTCCCGCCGTCGCGGCGATCAGGTCCATCATGCACCCGGCGGCCTGTGGACGGCCGGGGCCGGGCGACAGGATGATCGCCTGCGGATTCATCTCAAGGACTTCGGCGGGCGTGATGTCGCGGTTGCGCTTCACGACGATCTCCTGTCCGGTCTTTGCGAGCATGTGCACCAGATTGTAGGTGAACGAATCGTAGTTGTCGAGCATGAAGATCATTATCTGAGGCCTTTCTCCGCGAATTCCACGGCTTTGAAGAGCGCACGCGCCTTATTCAATGTTTCCTGATATTCCATTTCCGGTACGGAGTCCGCCACGATGCCGCATCCGGCCTGCACTTTCAGGCGGCTGCCGGACACTTCGATCGTGCGGATCGTGATCGCGAGGTCCATGTTGCCGTCGCAGCTGAAATACCCGACGGCTCCGCCATAGAAGCCGCGCGGACCGGGCTCGAGCTCGTGGATGATCTCCATGGCGCGGATCTTCGGGGCGCCGCTGAGCGTGCCGGCGGGGAACGCGGTCGAAACGAGATCAAAGGCATCGCAGTCGTCGCGGAGCTGGCCCTCCACGCTGCTGACCAGGTGCATCACGTGGGAGTAGCGTTCCACGTGCATGAAATCGGAGACGAGGACGCTGCCCGGTTTTGCCGTGCGCCCGATGTCGTTGCGTCCGAGGTCGACCAGCATCAGGTGTTCCGCGCGTTCCTTCTCGTCGCCGATGAGCGACTTCTCCAGCGCGATGTCCTTTTCGGGTGTGGCGCCGCGCGGACGCGTCCCGGCGATCGGACGCACCAGCGAAACGCCGTTTTCGAGCTTCACGAGCGTCTCGGGCGAGGAGCCGATCAGGATCTCGCCGCCGATCTTCAGGTAGAACATGTACGGCGAGGGGTTGATGAGGCGCAGCGCGCGGTAGATGCTGAACGGCGGAATGTCGGATTCGGCGGAGAACGCCTGCGAGGGCACGACCTGGATCACTTCGCCCTCCACGATGCAGTGTTTCGCCCGCTTCACGATCTCCAGAAGATCCGCCGTAGATCTTCCAAGCCGTGAAAACTCGCTCACATACACGGTGTCGCCCTCTCTGATGTACTGCAGCAGCTCCTGCAGCTGCGGCCGCTCCATATTCTTGCCGGACAGCGATTCTTCGAACCAGCGGTCAATCTGGTGCCCCTGCAGGGCCGCTCTCTGCCTCTCCCGGTTCTGATCCACGCTCGATACCCGGACATAGGCAACATTCTGTCCTCCCGCC
>ONQZ01000068.1 GCA_900320095.1 uncultured Lentisphaerota bacterium | reverse complement strand
GCCGCTGGCATGCGCTACGCAGTCCGCCGACACCAGCAGATCCGCGCCGTCGAAATACTCCGCTCCCGGATTGACGAGTTTGAGCTGAATCGGCCACTGACGCAGGGCTGATGCTCCGCCTGCGACGTTTTCCGGGTTCGGAGCGGCCGCAAAGCGTTTCATGGCAAGTCCCGGACACCCCGTATGAGGAAGTTCCGGCACAGGGATGCCGTACTGTTTCAGGTAGTCGACGGCAATGTCGAACAGTTTGAATTCGCCGTGCGATTTGAGATGCTTCAAGTGCGCGGCGATGGTATTCGCGCCCTGCTTGACGATGGTCTCCATCACGCGTGTTTCGTCGTATGGTTCCGCCTCGCGCTCCACCACATGGATAGCGCCTGTCGGACATTCGCCGATGCATGCGCCCAGCCCGTCGCAGAAGAGGTCGCTGATCAGCCGGGCTTTTCCATCTATGACCTGCAACGCCCCCTCAGGGCAGTTCGGAATACAAGCTCCGCATCCGTTGCATTTCGATTCGTCGATTTCAATGATCTTGCGTTTCATGTTCTGGGGTCCTTTTTGTTATGCAGGTTCAATTTCGGTTCGTGGATGTTGGGGAAAAAGAGCTTGTTATTTCTTTCCTGTGGGGTGGCTTCAGAACTGTTCGAAAGGCATCCAGCAGTTTCTGTCGTTCCTCTCGCAAATCAAATGCTCCATGAGACATGCCCCATTGCTTGATGAGCAGCCGCAACGGGCCGAGAACCATGCGGAACAGCGTATCCATCGGGATGTCATCCCGGATTTCTCCGTTGCTTATGGCTTCCTTGAAATGAATCAGCATCGCTTTGTGGTGCCGCTGCATCATCCCGAAAAGCATCTGTTCAACTTCCGGGTCCTTTTGAAACAGTTCCTCTGCAAAAAGAACACGGGCAAGATCGGGTTGGTCCAGCACCAGTTCCACGCGGTGGTTTAGAGCCGTCTCAACAGCAGCCCAGCCGGTTCGAGATGGGAGCTCGTCCGCACTGGATTCGAACCTGCTTACCAAAGCCTGAACGATTTCAAGTTTGTCTTGGAAATGATAGTACAATGCCGCATCCGTTATGTTCAGCGCTTGGCTCAGATGCCGGATCGTGAAGTTGGACATTCCCTTCTCCGCGATCAGATGCAGAGCCGCATCCACAATCTCATTCTGTCTTTTGGTCAGTTTTTTCTCCATCTGCCTCTCCTCTGTATTTCGAAATGCTTAGTGAGCGCTTATTTAATATACTCCGGTTTTATTCTTTGTCAAGAGTTCAGATTAAAAAAAAGAAAAAATTAGGCTATCCGGCGAATGTCAATCCCCGTTCTTCTCCCACTTCGCAATGGCCTCAAGGAACCTCGGTACGACGGCATGGAGCTTCACGGGACCGATGCCGGGGATGCCTTCCGCCTCGGCCAGACGCCGATTTCTTCGCCGAAGTTGGAACCGAGGTTGGTTAGCGTTGCGGGAAAATTGCGTTCCATTCTAAGAATCATCCCCAATTAGACATCCATTTCAGCACGCGTTAGTTATCGCTCAAAAGAACGTTATTAACGTGAAATTCATGCAAAATGTTTTTTTGCTATCTTGAATTCCCCCCCTCTGAACAGTATAGTATCGTTATGATAAAGTTTTTCTTTTTTCTATCAACATAAATAAATAGAAAGGGTATCCCATGAATCTCCTTCCCCGTTCACTTTTTGCATTTGCCGTTGCGGGTGCAATCGCCGGATCAGTCGCTCAAGCCGCTGAGGGAAATCAGGTGTCATCGACACATCCCCGTCATTTTGAGGATTTGCGGACGACCGGCGTCAACCGCGAACTCAGCCATGCCCCGATTTACGGGACGTTCTATGATGAAGCATCCGCGGCGGATTACCGGAAAACGCCGTCGAAGTACACGCTGAACCTGAACGGAAAATGGAAGTTCCAGCTGTACGGCAAGCCGGACGAGGTGCCGGACGATGTGATCCGTCCCGATTTCGCCGATTCCTCCTGGCTGGATATGACAGTCCCATCGAACTGGCAGAGCGACATGCGTGTCCCAGACCGCGGTGTTTACATCAACAACATTTATTTGTTCCAGAAGGAAGCGAATCCGCCGCTACTGCCGACCGCGAATCCGACCGGATGCTACCGCCGCACGTTCGACGTCCCGGCGGACTGGCTGGAACGCGACGTCCGCATTGTGTTCGACGGCGTGGACAGCGCGTACGATTTCTGGGTGAACGGCCAGTACGCGGGCTATGCGGAGGACAGCCGCCTGCCGTCCGAGTTCGCGATCACGAAGCTGCTGAAACCCGGCAAGAACACCATCGCAGTGAAGGTGTACCGTTTCTCGACCGGAACTTTCCTGGAATGCCAGGACGTCTGGCGCATGAGCGGCATCTACCGCGACGTCCGCCTGATGGCGCTGTCTCCCGTGCATCTGCGCGACTGGTCGGTCAGGACCACGTTCACGGATCCGGCGAAGAACCAGCGTCACGAAAAATCCGACGCGAATCTGGAGGTCATGGCGTATGTGGAAACACGCGCGCTGCCGCGTCAGCCCATCGGGGATCTCCCGATGTCATCATATCCCGGCGTCCGCGTGAAAGCCCGTCTGCTGGATGCCGACGGCAAGCTTGTCGGCGAAAGCCGTACGGAACGCTTCAGCGGCCAGTCCGGCATGTTCGGTCAGCGCTCGGAACGCGGCGCCGCGATCATTTCCATGCGTGTGGCCTCGCCCGAACAGTGGTCCCCGGATTCCCCGTATCTCTACAAACTCTTCCTGCACCTCGTCGATGATTCCGGCAAGACGCTGGAAGTGCAGTATGTGCCGGTCGGATTCCGTCAGATCGAAATCCGCGGCAGGGATGTCCTGCTGAACGGCCAGCGCCTCATCGTGCGCGGCGTGGACCGTCACGACATCAGCGCGAAACACGCGTTCGCCGTGACCGAGGAGGATATGCGCCTCGACATCGAGACGATGAAGAAGCTCAACTTCAACGCCGTCCGCACCAGCCACTACCCGAACAACAACCGCTGGTACGAACTCTGCAACGAATACGGTCTGCTGCTCGTCGACGAGACCAACATCGAGACGCACGGCATGGGCGCGCAGCTTTCGAAAGATCCCGCCTGGGCTCCGGTTTACCTCGAACGCGCCGAACGCATGGTGCTCCGCGACCGCAACAACCCGTGCATCGGGTTCTGGTCGCTCGGCAACGAATCCGGTTCCGGCGCGAACCAGGCCGCCATGGCGAACTGGATCCGCTTCACCGACCCGACCCGTCCCGTGCAGTATGAAAGCGGCAATCCGCCCCCGATCATCAGCGACATCCTGTGCCCCATGTACACGCGTCCCGACCGCATCCGGTCCATGATGAACGGCCGGAACGACAACCGCCCGATCATCCTGTGCGAATACGCTTATGCGAAGGGCAACTCCACCGGAAACATCTTCCAATACTGGGATCTCGTGAATGAGAACCGCGGATTCCATGGCGGATTCCTCTGGGACTGGGCGGACAAGGCGCTCCTGAACGTGATCGCGAAGACCGGCGAAGTCAACTACGGCTACGGCAACGACTTCGGCGAAAACTACAATTACCAGGCCAACGGACAGAACCGCACCCAGGTCCTGAACGGCATCGTGGACGCATCCGTCACGCCGCACCCCGGCGCGCAGGAAGTCCGCGTCTGCCAGGCTCCGATCCGCTTCAAGCTTGACGGAAAGAACCTGACGGTCATCAATGAGCGCAACAACGCCTCGACCGCCGACCTGAAATTCCGCTGGGAAGAGACCGCGAACGGCAAAGTCGTCAAATCCGGCGTCCTGAACGTCCCGGTGACCCAGTGCTTCGAATCCGCAGTCGTCGAAGTCCCGTTCGACGCGCCCGCCTCCAACGCATGGTGTTTCCTGAACGTCTATTGCGATGGTCCGAAACACGAGATCACCCGTACGCAGTTCGCGCTTTCCGCTCCGGCCCAGGCTCCCGCCGCTGTCTCGAAGCTCCAGGACGCCCGTTCCGGAAAGATGACCATCACGGATTCCGACGTGAAGGAAACCGCGGACACGCTCACCATCGGATTCCTGACCTGGTCGAAAAAGACCGGCGAACTCGTTTCCATGAAGCCTGAAGGCAAGGAACTCCTCGCCGCGCCCGCTGAAGAAATCTTCTACCGCGCCCCCACCTGCAACGACCGCATGATGGACCATGACGGCTCGTTCGCGAAAGACTGGCCCAAGATCATCAACCCGAAACGCGAGCTGGTCGGTTTCGAATGGAAAAAAGACGGCGGCAAGTACACGGTCATCGCGAAAACCCGTATCGGCGGCGCTGTGGAATCGGTCATTGTCTGGACCGTCGATCCCGCGAAGGCGCACCTCCTGAACTTCCACCAGTACGCGTTGTTCCGTCAGAACGACCTGCGCTCCGTGGCGCGCGTCGGCATGATGTTCCCGCTGGTCGAAGGCTTCGAAACCGCGAAGTATTTCGGACGCGGCCCGTATGAAAACTATCCGGACCGTTTCGTCGCTTCGCTCGTCGGCCGCTGGGAAAACAATATCTCCGACATGCTGGAGAACTATCTCGTGCCGTCCGAATGCGGCAGCCGCGGCGACGTGGTGGAGCTGAATCTGACCGGAAAAGGCGGACAGCATCTGGGCGTCTGGGAAGACGGCGGCAAGCCGTTCCGCTTCTCCTCGCTGCACCTCTCTCCGCAGGACCTGATGGCCGCGGACCACAGCTGGGAACTGAAACCCGGCAAGAAGACCTGGCTGATCCTCGACGGCTTCCACATGGGCGTCGGCGGCGATGACGGCTGGTCCGTCAGCGTCCACAACGAATACCAGCTTCGTCCGAACCAGTACGAATGGAGCTGCACACTGGATTTCCGCAAACCGGAATGATGCTCTCCGATCGCACCGTTTATTCGATCAAATTACACGGTCCCGCCCTTCAACACGAGGGGCGGGCTTTTTTATATGGCCTTTCGTCAAAAATAACTTATGGGCATCCCTGTAAATTGGTTTTCGGCGGCTTTTTCGCGTCTGGACAAAGCCCAACTGGTAAGATACCCGTTTACGGTCAGCAAGAATACGCAAGGCAGAAAAAGGGTCTGGAAGACGAATCCTCCAGACCTTATTCCGAAGTCGAAGACGAATTGCGATGTATGAGCCTTCCCCGGTTTCTTCCTTGCGAATCAACTTTTTTCGTTGTCAGCCGGTCAAAAAGCCGGAACCCGGCTTGCTTTTGAAGATAATCCGATGTATATTAATAAATGCTCTTCGGGGTGCTCGTTCCGCGTGTTCGATACGCAGGACGGGCTGAGATCATACCCGCAAAACCTGATCCGGATAATGCCGGCGTAGGAAATCGACAGCGTCTCTTCCTTTCCGATGGAAAGCCGTCCGCGTTTTCTGCGAAACCAACAACCAAACGAAAGGATTGATAAACATGTCGGATTCCTCCTCCCAGGTCATCGAAACGACCATCTCCCGTGCCATCGTCGAAAACTTCTCGGCGAAACTCCTCGACAACCTCACGGTCGACGTCGCGATCGTCGGCGGCGGCCCGTCCGCGCTTGTCGCGGCCCGCTATCTCGCGAAGAAAGGCGTCCGTGTGGCCATCTTCGAACGCAAACTCGCGCCCGGCGGCGGCACATGGGGCGGCGGCATGCTTTTCAACGAAGTCGTTGTGCAGGACGCCTCGCTTGAGATCCTCGACGAATTCGGCATCGGCCACAAGCCCATCCCCGGCGCATCCGGATACAACACGCTCGACTCGGTGGAAATGGCCAGCGGTCTCATCTTTGGTGCTGTCAGCGCAGGCGCGAAGATATTCAATGCGGTCAGCGTCGAGGACATCGTGTTCCGCGGCGAGCAGGTCGGCGGCCTCGTCATCAACTGGACGCCGGTCGAACGCCTCGGCATGCACGTGGATCCGCTGACCGTAATCTCGCAGTGCGTACTGGACGGAACCGGACACCCGAGCGAGATCATGCATCTTGCCGTCGAAAAAGCCCAGCTGAAACTTGCCACCTCCACGGGCGGCATCCTCGGCGAGAAGCCCATGTGGGTCGACAGCGGTGAAGCCTCCACGGTCGAGAACACCCGCGAATACTACCCCGGACTCTTCGCCTGCGGAATGAGCGCGAACAACGTCATGGGCGGCTACCGCATGGGACCGATCTTCGGCGGCATGATGCTCTCCGGACGCAAGGCCGCGGACCTCATTCTGAAGAAACTCGGGAAGTGAGCCCATGCCGCGCCGCGTCTTCACCACGCTGGCCGAACGTATCGAGGCGTTCCGGCTGACCGATGTCTATCCCGTCGTCACATCCGAATTCTGTGCCGGACGCAATCCCGTCGATGTCACCGCATCGCTCCTGGCGGGCGGCGTCCGTCTCCTGCAAATCCGCGAAAAGACCATGTCCGACCGCGCGTTTCTCGACCTGCTGAGGCAAGTCCGCGAACTCACGTGGGATTACGGCGCGTTGCTGATCGTGGACGACCGTGTGGACGCGGCGCTGATTGCTCAGGCGGACGGCGTGCATTTGGGACAGGAGGACATCCCGCTCCCTGATGCCCGTCGCATCGCCCCGGACCTGCTGATCGGCGTCTCCACACACAATGCCGACGAGATATGCCGGGCACAGGACGAGGGGTGTTCCTACCTCAATATCGGCCCGATCTTCCCCACGCGGACCAAACAGCTCGCCGGTGCGTTCCTCGGCCCGGAACAGCTTCGCGCGCTTGTTCCGCGCGTGCGAGTGCCATTCTCCGTGATGGGCGGCATCAAATATGAGCATCTCGCGGAACTCAAATCCGCCGGAGCGGGACGCATCGCCGCCGTGACCGCTTTCACGCAGGCTCCCGATCCCGGCGCGGAAGCGGTTAAATGGCACACAGCATTGGCCCGCTCCCCAAAGTGATGATCCGGCCGGGAGCGGAGAAGGAACGACGGAACGTCAAAAGACTCCTGCTATCTTGCGGAACCATCAAATACCGTTCTCGCAAGGGCTTCCGCACAGAAAACGAGTTCGGATTCTTTATGGGAAGCCATGATGGTTAAACGCAATCGGGCCGAATTCTCCGGTACGCTCGGATATCGGATCGGGGAAACGAAGATGCCTTCCTCTCGAAGTCTTTTCGCCGCGGCAAGCGCGCGGGCGCTGTTTCCGATGACAATCGGAACGATGGCGGACTCGGTCCGCGCATGGATGCCGAGTCTGCGAAGCTGTTCCAGAAAAAAGGCGACATTGTGTTGAAGACGGGCGACCCGTTCCGGCTCGTTCATGATGATCCTGATTGCCGCGAGAGCCGCGCCCGCCGATGCCGGAATCAAAAACAACGCCCGTTTCGAGGTAGCCGGACAGCACCGCCCGGCTCTGCCGAAGAAAGGCGTGATCTCGGACGAACGCATCGAATATACAGGGCCCTCCTCGGTCAAAAAATACCCAGGCAAACTCAGGCTCATCGAATTCATGGACGACGAGGGAAAAACATATCAATTCCTGACCAACAACTTCAACCTTATGTTTCCTGCAGAGAAAGACCATTCATACGCAGAAAACTCTACAGACTTTGTAATGTACACCCGAAACCGCAAAAAATCAAGTTGAAGTGTACGTTCCGTATGCTTTCAGGGTTGCTCACTTCGTGCGTTTCCCGTCATCATTTTGAGTTCAATATCTCTCTGAAATTCTGCTTCCGGCTATATTATACCGTATTGAGCGGGAAAAAGCAAGAGGGGGGAATGGCGAAAAGTCATAAAATAGTCAGATTTCAGGCTGCTGCAGTTTTGTATTGCCGTTTTTTTATTGACCGGCAAACGGGACAGAGAGGAAAGATTCGGGGTCCGCGTCTTTTCGGATTGCAAAAAAAGACCAAATCCGCGAGGAAATGGTCTTTGAATGACTGATTGTGTTTTGAGGTCAGATCATTTTTTCGGCTTCAAATACTTGTCGAAGAATTCGATGATGCGCTTGCAGTTCTTCTCCTCGAAGAAACGTTCGTTTTCGTGCGTCGCGCCTTCGAAGATTTCAAAACTGACCTTGTCTTTGCCGATGCATTTGGTCACGGTCTCCGCGAATTCCCTGGAGGAACCGAGCGGGACAGTGGTGTCCACGGTTCCGTGCTGGATCAGGAACCCCGGCGCGGTCTTGGGATCAAGCGTATGGGCATACATGCCGGGATCGGCGAACTGGACCGGCGTGGGATCGGTTTCACGGGCCGTATGGATCGGAACGCCCACAAAGACGCTGTAGAAACTGCCGTCGCCATCGTATCCCATTTGCAGTCTGCCTGCCACCGGGGCTTCATCTCTGCCCTGCTGTTCCGCGGTGAGACCATTCATCGGCCCGAAAAGGTCGACGACGGCCTGAACGGAGGAGGAATACTCGGCGTTATCGGCGATGTCGCCCATCAGGAGTCCTTTCAGATTGCTGGTGGTGCCGAGCATGCCGGCCATGTGCCCGCCAGAAGAGTCGCCAATCGTGCCGATGTGGTCGGCATCAATGCCGTGTTCCTTCGCATGAGCGCGAATCCAGCGGACGGCGGCCTTGGCGTCGTTGATCTGACGCGGGAAGAGCGCCTCGTTGGTGAGACGATAGTTGAGGGCAAAGACGGCATAACCGGCTTTGACGAGCTGATCGACCAAAAAGGTGTTGTTGCCGCGGGCGCTGCCCATCCACCAGGCTCCGCCGTGGATAAAGAGAATGGCCGGGACCTTCTGGCCTTCCTTGATCTCGGGGAAATAAGCATCCATGTACTGGGCGTTGGAGGCGTCGGCCAGATATTTGATGTCGGCGATCTGCTTGGCTCCGATCGGCTTGCCGTTGTGCTGCATGACGCCGTTTCCTCCGCCCATGCCGAACATTCCGAACATGCTTCTTCCGCTGCCGTTCTTTTTCAGCGGTTCGATGTCTTTCCATTCTTTCTTGGCCGCATCCCAGAGGGAGCAGACCGGACATTTCTTGTCAGGAGTGCAGAGATCGACCTTGGCATAGGTCGGGCCGTCGGCGTTGTATCCCTTCGGGAGCTGGCTGCCCTTGTCCGGTTTGGCTTCCTGCTGCTGGCCGCCGGGAGCGCCGCCCATTCCAGCAGGTCCAAAGCCCATCTGCGGCCCCTCGGGGAAACCGCCGCCGAAGCCGCCGAAGCCGCCCTGCGGAGGCTGACCGCCGCCAAAGCCGCCCATCATCGGGAAACCGCCCTGACCGCCGCCAAAGCCACCCATCGGGGGCATGCCGCCCTGACCGCCGCCAAAACCGGGGAACCCGCCTTCGGGCATCTGAAAGCCGCCGGAAGGCATCTGGAAGCCGCCGCCCATTGCAGGTGCGCCGCCCGGAGCCGCGCCGCCCGGAGCCTGGGCTGACAGCATCGTGGCGACAAGCATGGTTCCGGCGACAACCGAACCGACGGATAACATTCTGTTGAACATTTGTTTCATAAAAAACTCCTTCATGACTGTTTGTTTGGAATAGAATGAGTAATATGTTGAGGTCCGAGTCCTGTCTATTTCTTATTTAACGATTTTACACCGGATATTATTGTATCGGTTCGGAATAATCTTCAGAAAAATAACATAAGAAGGAGCAGGATGATCTCATTTCGAAGACTTCACCCTATCCGGCTTAACGGGTGCAAGATACTGCTGACGCATGATCCCCGGAGAAAGCACTCCCGCATCGAACCACTCGTAGAAGAACCGTTCCGCCGGGACGATCGCATAGCCGTCCTGAAGATGATCGGAAGTGTCGTAGGGATCCGCCATGATCAGCACATCGTCGTAAATGGCCGGAGTCCCCATATCGTCGTATCCGATAATAACAGTCCAGTGTCCGCCCCATGCGCTCCATTCCACCAGCAGCGGACAATCCGCTTCCAGCCGGCTTTTTACGAAATCCGCAAATCGTTCCGGCGTTTCGAAATCCTGCCGGGGAAGAACCGGGATTCCTCTTTTTTTCAGAGCGGTTTCAAGTGTGGATGCGGAACAGCCGTAAGCGCCGTTCTTCGGATTGTCCTCCGAACGGATATCCAGTTCCTCCGCCAATGCGCGTTCCGTTTTGTCCGCCCTGCCCCAGTGATCAAGCGTCATCCACAGGGAAGCGGCGCCGCAGGTGTATTCCGTGGTCTGCTGGCAGGAGCGGAACCTTTTTATCAGCTTCAGAGTGGGGGTTATTTCCCCGTTGTAGAAATCAAGCCGGGGATAACGGAGATGTCTCGAACGCGGTTTTCCCCTGTAGCGCGGCGGCGCCGGAAACAGGATGGGATTCCGGCCACCGCTGCGGATTCCCGTGGAAGGAACACCCTGCCGTCATGAACAGAGCCGTGATGAATAACAGAAGCCTTTTCATTCTCCGTGTCCTCGTTGGGACAGAAAACGCGCAGGTTATTTTTTCATCAGGGCCGCGCCCGCGTTCCATGCCTTGCCGACCTGTCCGCCCATCGCGTAATAGCCGTGGCGGAACTGATCGAACGCAATGATGTCGAGTTTGGACGGATCGACTTTCCCTGCTTCATCCAGCGCCCGTTCTTCCGCGGCCGTGTTCACGATCCTGCCGACAATGCAGTAGAAACTGTCCGTGGACACGACTTCGGCAAGTTCGCATTCCATCACCACCGGGAATTCGTCGATGACGGGAGCATTCATGGTCGCCGATTTGACGGCATGATAGCCGGTGCGGGCAAATTTGTCCGGCATCTTGTTCCCGGATGCGATCCCGAGGAAATCGGCAACGTCCATGTGCGCCCTGTCCGCCAGTGAGACCGTGAAGCATTTGGTCTTCAGCAGCGCCTGCGTGGTCGCATGTTCTTCATCGATGAACAGCGCTATGCGGTCGGAGTTGCAGATCTGTCCCCAGGCCGCATTCATCGACTGAACGGCGCCATGCTCGTCGTAGGCGGCAACGATCAGTACGGGCATGGGAAACACTGCCTGGATAATACCGAGATTTTTCTTCATTTCTGTTCTCCTTGCGGTTGCGGCCCGTCAGCCGGGAAAAGGCTGTTGAGCCAGGTTATGACATCGTTTTCGGTATGGTGAGAGCTGACGCCGACGCCAAGGCGGCGTTCGATCTGGTTCGATCCTCGAATGACAAGCCCGTCAAGAATACGCGCTTCGGGGCATTCCTTCCTGAGGTCGGCGAAGAAATGTCCCTCGCCCCCGCCGCCGTGCGTGCAGAACGGCGCAACGACCTTGCCCGCGAGTTTGTCCGAATCAAGGAACGTTGCCACAGGCGGCGCATAGGTCCCGTACCAGATCGGGGATCCGAGGAACACGATGTCGTAGCCGGACAGATCCGGGACGTCAACAAGCGCGGGATGTTTGCCTTTCCGAAATGTCCTTCGAGGCGGCTTTGAGCGTCTCGGAGTATGGCTCAGGATAAGGCGTTTCCATTTCAAGCGAAAACATGTCGCCGCCTGTGTTCTTCCTGATCCACTCTGCGACCTCCGCCGTATTGCGCACTTTGGATTGAGAATAGACGACAATCGCGATTCTGCCCCGGAGGTTGGCGGTAAGCGGAATCGGAGGCGCTTCCTTCTTCCTGAACATCAGAGCTCCCGCCACCACGATGCAGACGAATATGACCGCGATAACGGCAAGAGCAATAAAAAACGGTTTCATAGGCAAAAACTTCCTTTTCATGCGTTGTGTATTCGGGAGTATTTCTCTTTTTTCAGCGGGGACGGTTGTTTCGAGCGGGACAAATTCGCATTGTATTTCGGTCCTCTGTTTTTCAATCTGGGAAACAACTGTTTAATTCGCAGACGGGAAAGCTCCGATGCCCTGCAGGATTCCCGCAATGCCGGTTGCGGCGACATCGTCGATGATTTTGCCGTCGGCGTCAAGCGTGTAGAAGTTCATGACCGTGGTCGAGAATTTTCTGCCGTTCGGCTGAAGTCCAGCAAACGGGGCGTCGCCGGAAAAGGTTCCGGTACACAACCACTGCACGGCAACCGTCGTTTCGTCGGCGACCATATTCACAAGTTTCCAATGAACATCGGGGAAACTCCGGCGCATGAATTCCACAACGCTCAGGTATCCTTTCGCCCCATGGAGCGGTTCTGGCGAGACCGGCGTTGTGAATGCCGCCGAAGAGGAGATCAGTTCTTCTCCAAGCGACAGGTCGTTCGTGTTGATGCAGGTTTCGAAGCGGCGCATTGTGCCGCGGTTGCGTTCGATGATTGCGTCATTCATGGTTGGCGGTCTCCTTCAGTCTGCACTGCACTGCCGTCCCGACAGGTCGAAAACTCCGCCACGGCGCAGGACGTTCCTTCGTCATCAAGCAAATCCACGACATGCCTGCCGTCCGCGGTATCATATCGCATCGGCTGGACGGCATGTCCCGATTTGATCTGTTTTTTGAATTCCATTCTCACCCGGTTGAAACGGCAATCCGGCGGCAGCGCATCCCCTGCGATCGCGAAATACATCGCGCTGGTCAGATGACCGTTCGGATCAAGTGACGAAGGCGTTACCGGAAACGGAGAACCCTTTTCCGCGGATTCCGAAGGAATCGGGATCTTGCGTGGCAGACACTCCATCGGTTCCGCCTCATCGTACAGGATGCCGAATTCCGACGGGTCGATTTTCAAGGCTTTTCCCTGCCGGAGATCGAAAAAAGCACCAGTCGCGTTGGCGATCATGCAAAGGGCGCCCTGCTCATCCCGCATGGTAAGCCGTCGCAGACCGTAAATGGATTTGCATCCGTATATTTTGACCGCAGTCGTTACGTTTTCCCGGAATTCCGGCCAGCGCAGAATGTCGATTTGAATGGAAAAGAGAAAAATCGCGATTTCGTTCGTCCGCAGATAGTCGCAGAATCTCTTTTCCTGATATTCCTGAAACTGACAGCAGTCCATCATCATTCCGACCGCCTCGTGCAGCTTGAGCTTATTGTTCTTTCCCGCTCTGGTAAACGGGATCTCTGTTTTCATCATGTACATGGAAGGAGGCAACCTCGTTCGCTTCATCCCAGTAGACCGGGTCGCCGACGTCGATGGCTTCGTCCGCCTTCGGGGTTTCGAAAACGCCGGACACGGCGAGTGCGCCGAGTTCACCGGCTCGGATGTCGAGGCGGGTGATGCCGACGAATCCGGCGAAAGGAATAATGGGAACCTCTATCAATTCGTTTTTGAGAGAGTGTTCGGTTGTTGACGGATAAGAATCGACGGATGCGATTCTTCGTTACCATAAAATAAGCCTTTTTATCGTTT
>ONQZ01000067.1 GCA_900320095.1 uncultured Lentisphaerota bacterium | reverse complement strand
CGGCGCACGCCCTTCCGCGTGAAAAGATAATCGAAGAACGCATACGCCGCCTCGTATGCGTAGCCACTGCCCTGGTATGCGGCGTTCAGAATCCAGCACGGGCTGAACGTGTCCGGCAGGGGCGATTCCTTCCCATTTGCCGTCACGGCCTCCCTCGAACTCAGCATCGGCGGTTCGTAGGGCGACGGCGCCGCGTCGATTTCCCCGATCACCTTGCCGGATTCCTTCAGCACGATGGCGAAACAGTATTCGGTATCGGCGCCGCGTTTCGCCATTTCCGCCCGCACCTCGTCGAGGTTGTCGAGCTTCATGTCGGCGAAACAGTGCGGCAGCGGACCGCTCAGGTATTCCATGACATCGGCCGCGTCGCTTTCGCGGAACGGACGCAGGACAAGCCGTTCGGTTTCAATCGTGCTCATTTGTGTTCACTTTCTGGATTTCTTCGTTTCCGGCTCGTTTCCCATCGCGCGAAACAGTTCGCGGAGGAAATCGCCGTTGTCCACGTCCTCGACCAGGAGCATTTCCTTCGCGCCGGGATAGGGCAACTCGCGGGGCGCGTCCGCCATGAGGGACAGCGCGGCGGGCGTCGGCTTGACAAGCAGCCGGTCGTCGTAGATCCCGCCGACGACCCGGCCGCGGACATAGAGGATGTATTCGCCCATCATCGCGCGGTGGGAGATATCCTTCAGCCCGGAAAGCTGATCCAGAACAAATGTCAGGTATTCTCTGCTGGACGGCACGGGTCACTCCATGAGCTGCTTGTACTGGTTCTGGACTTTCTGCGCGCACGGAGCGCCGTAAAACGCGTTCTTCGCGATGGTTTTTGTGCTTTCGGGGATCACGATCTCCTTCAGGCCGCTGCTCATGAACGCGCATCGCCCGATCCCGGCGAGCCCGTCGGGAAGGGCGATCTCCTCCAGCGATCCGCAATTACTGAACATGGCGGTCGGGATCGTCTTCATCGTTTCCGGCAGAGTCACGCGTTTCAGAGCCGGACAGTATGCGAATACCCCCTGCTCAAAATCCAGAAGAGGGATATTTTGGTTGTCAAGCACATACTGGCGGGGTATCGTCAGGCCGGAGACCAGCTCTTCTTCTCTGAACTCCGTCACGCTCGCCGGGATCGAGACCTCTTCAAGGCAGGTTTTGGAAAAAGCTCCCGCTCCGATGCTTGTCACGCTCGCCGGGATCGTGACGCTCCTTATGCGGCATCCGCGGAACGCCCAGGGGCCGATCGCCCGGATGCCGTCCGGGATCGTATAATGCCCATCAAGCAGCAGGGGCGCCCGGAGCAGCGTCTTCGTTTCGTTGTCGATCAGGACGCCTTCCTCCGTGAAATGGTAGCGTGTATTTCCGGGGGAAAAAGCGAGTTTTCTTTGGGAAAGGTCAAACGCCGGGGCGAATGTTTCGATCCGATCAGGAAGGACGGTTTCGGGCCGGTTCGGGTTCGGGGACAGCGGCGATCCGCCTGTGTCCGATTCTAAAACAATCTTTACCAAAGACTCCAATGGCAGCTCATCTGTTTTCAGGAACGCTTCGTTTCCTATTTTTTTCATGTTTGCAGGCATGGACGGGATATTCAGAGAATTGCAGTCGCGGAACGCGCCATATCCGATCGTTTCCAGAGTGTCCGGGAGATTGATCTCACGCAGTTTCCTGCACCCACCGAACGCATCTTCTCCGATTGCTTTCATCCCATCGCAAAGTTCGACGCTCTGCAATCCCGAGGCGGCAAAAACCGATTCCTCGATCTGTGTCACGCCGGGCGGAAACCTGAAATGCCTGAGGGCGTAACAGTAGCGGAACGCATTGTGCCCGATGGAGACCGGATGATTGGCGGACAGCGTAACCTCCTCCAGCGCATTGCAATGGTTGAATGCGCACCATTCGATCTTCTCCACGCTGTCCGGGATCTCGATCGTTTTCATGGCCTGGCACAAGTCAAACGCCCTTACACCGATTGTCTTCATGCCGCCGGGGACTTCCATGTGCGTCAGTTTGCGGCATTCCGCGAACGCCTCATCCCCGATTTCGGCGTTTTCCGGGGCGGAGGCTCCGGCTTCGGAGTCTTTCCTGACCGTGACGCTTTCCAGCGACTCGCAATGGTAGAACGCTCTGCCCCCGATGGAAATGCCGGCCGGAAGCGAGACCCGTTTCAGCGTTTTGTGTTCGTTGAACGCTCCCCCTTCGATCGTTTTGACGGAGTCGGGGATCGTGATGGATTCCAGTTTCTTGCAGTTTTTGAACACCTCGGAGGAGATCGCGGTGTATCCGTCCGGGACGACGTAATCCACGATGTCGGTGTCGGGAATGTGCAGAAGCGACACGCTGTCCGGCGTAGATTTCCCGTTGCTGTAGGCACTCTCCGTGCCCCAATACCGGTTGATCCGTCCTCCGGCGTCGTTGGCGGGGAAGACCGCCGTTTCCCGGTTCGATGCCGTTTCCCGGTTCGATGCCGCATCCGATTTGCCCGGGCTCTCCGGCGGCGGTTCGTCGGAATACGAAGACGCAAGGAGCGGCAGGAGGAAAAGCGCGGCGGAAAGGAACCGCGCCGCCGCGAAACCCGATCCCGGTTCAGCCGGTTTCATCTTCCAGTTTTTGACTCCGAAATTCTTTTTCATTGCGTTTATCCTTTTCTGGTGCGTTCGGTTTGTTGGTTCCTATTGTGAAAAGAAGGGCCGGGGGCGGTCATTTCCCCTCGAGTTCCCGGAGGTGCAGACGCAGGATGCGGAGGAGTTCCTGCATGGCGGCGGGACTGCGGTGGATGCTGTGCCCGGAGTGGACGATCACCTCGCTCACGGCATTGTCGAGATGGCTGCTGGAATACGGCACCACGCCGTCTGTCCCGCCCGGATGATCGGCGCGTTCCTGGTCGCCGATGATCGAATGATAGACGAGCCCTTTTTTCATGGGGGAGTCCGCGAGGGCCTGGATGAAGATGGAATCGGGGTCGAGGTCATAGAGCCCGGAGACGGAATGGCTGCCTTCCTCATCTCCTCTTTCGCGGTGCAGTTTCTCGAGCTCCTCGTACTTTTCCTTGTTGAGCTTTTCGAATACACGGGCGAAGAGCGGGAGTTTTTCGCGCAGATTCTTCGGCAGATTGACGAGCCTCGAGCCGAAACGCGCGATCGACCACTTGGCCATATCGGACCCCCTGTGCGGCACGGCCATGAAGACCACGCGGTTGACGAACGGCAGAGACGGGAGGACGGCGAATGTCTCGACCGCGTCCAGTTCGTCTTCCGCGAGCGACGCGGTGATCTCGTCCCACGTCCGCTGTGTCACCGTTTCGACCATGTAGTGCGGATCGTCCTGCAGCAACGTGCGGGAGACCAGGCCGCCCATGCTGTGCCCGATCAGGACCATCTTGTCGAAATTCTCGCGCGCTTCCTGGGTGGTCCCGAGTTCCTCCCGCGCGGCAAGCAGGATCCGGCGCAGATTGCCGGCGGTCGCAAGGATCGGCATGCCGCTGGAGAAGGAGTAGAACCAGAACTGATAGCGCTTGCGGATGACCGGGTCGTTTTTCAGTGAATTGATCATCTGCACCCATGTGTCGGGGCTGGACATCAGCCCGTGGATGAAGAGCACCGGGATCTTGCCCGGATGGTACGGTTCGATCAGGAACAGCCCGGAGTTGTCCTCCTGCCGGTCGGATTCCAGCATGACGGAGATCAGGTTGCGGTCGGGCAGGCTGTCCAGGAAGCAGGCGAGCGGGGTGGAGAAGTCGAGCGCAAGCGGGACATCGTCTTCCGCCAGGAAGGCGAGCTCCGAGGGGGCTGTTTCCTCCAGGGAAGTGTCCAGATAGTCCAGCCTCACTTCCATCTCGTTCGAGTCGTTTTCCTTGAGTTCCACGATCAGCGTTACCGGGATCGTCAGGCCCCTCGGACTTTTCAGAATCTTGTGCGTTTCCTGCGGCGCGAGATACCCGACCAGCGGGATGCCGACGCCGGGCTGGCGGTTCTTCTGCATCAGCGCCTTGACGGAGTAATCGGAGCACAGGGAGAAGTCCTCGATCGTGTCGTCGGGGACGGACAGATGATAGAACGGCTTCTCGAAGAAATAGCGCCGGCCCTCCAGGTCAAGCAGGCTGAAGGCGTTGTTCGCAAGCAGCTTGTGCGCCTTCAGATAGCTGAAGATGCCGCGGCAGGCGTCGTTGTAGATCTGCATCATGCGGAAGGAGGCGAAATCGTTGACCGGAGCATCGTCGTCCGTCGGCCAGGCGGCAAACGCCGCTTTCGTGTAGTAGAGCGCCGAAAGATGGCCGCGGATGGCGAATTCCATGTCGCCCGAATCCAGCGCGGCCCAGCGGCAGAGGTCGGCCGCGATCCGCAGGAATTTCGGATCGTCGGAGATCGCATAATACTCGTTGAGCTTGTGCAGGGCCGCCACAGGGTCCTTTTCATAGTCGATCTGCTCCATGTTGCCGCGCAGGAAGTTTTCGGATTCGAAGGACAGCCCTTCGCGGGAGAAGGATTCGTCCTTGTAATATTGCTCCATTTCCGATGCCGACGCGGGCGAAATCGTTACTTCACGGCTTTGCATAAAAGAACATGAAGTCAGCAGCAGCCACGCCGCCGCCATTGCCGGCAGTGCGAATTGTCTCATGCGGAAACGAACGGGGCGGTCACCGTGTCCGAAACTCTTTTTCATGTACATATCTCCTCAAAGTTAAGTTTGTTTTCGTTCTTGGATACCGCAGTGGGAAGGGCAGGGGGGAATGTGGCGAGTGGTCAGTGTTCGCGCAGCCAGCGCGCCTCCGATTCTCCGCCGTAATGCGCGGACGGCGCGTTTTTGCCGCTGCAAAGCCCCGGCACGAGCGAACGTGCCCGGATCGAGCCGAAACTTTCTCCTTCGCGGCGGACGACCATGTCTTTCTCAAAGAGCAGCTGGACCGCCAAACCGTTCAGGAGTACGCGGATGTCTCCGCTCGTCAGGTCCACCGCGCCCGGCAGCATCGGCAGAAGTCCGGTCGTGCAGTTGCGGGAGAGGGTGTTGTAGAACTGCGGGTTCCGCTGGAGCTCCGCCGCCCGTTCGAAGATCGAAAGGACCGTGTCGTGCAGATCCTGTCGATCCATATTCAGCCGGTAGACGTAGAGCGTTTCTCCGCGGTGGTCGGCGCGCAGGCCGTAGAAATCGTCCGGCGTTCCGGCGAGCATGGCGAGCCCGTAGCGGCGGTAGATCCCGTCGATGCCGTTCTGGTCCGCGCCCTCCGGCAGACGGGTTTCCAGCGAGATCACGACCGTTTCGCCGTCCGCGAAGTTCATCCCGAGCATGGAGTGGGCGATGCCCTCCTGATTGTCCCAATGCGAAAAAACGGCGTCGATGGAGGAGATTTTCTCCGGATCGACGGTCATGGTGCGGTACTGGACATCGAAGTCTGTTTCGGAGCGGTAAACGAAATCGCGCACATTGAGAAGCTCGTATCTTCCATCGTCAAGTCTGTTCACCTCCAGCGTATGCCGCCAGGGAGTCTGCCAGAGGGTATGGCGGAACCGTTCTTCCGGAGTGATGAGGCAGAACACCGCGGTGATCAGGAACTCGATCAGCGCCGCCGCCAGCAGTCCCCAGCGGGAAAACAGGGCAACCGCCAGCGATGCAAGCAACGCGATGAACCCGAACCATGCAAAGAAGACCGGCATGTCGAACGCATGGAAAAGCGCTCCGGCGCACCACGGCACACCGAGCGCCAGCACCACAAACGCCACCCGGTACAGCGTTTTCCTGAGCGCCCTGAACCGGGCGCGGAGACGCAGGACGGACGCGATCCGTATCAACCAGTTTTTCATTTTATTCCGACGACTGACCCTTATTTAGAGATTTAGAAACTTACTATCCGATATTGCTAATTTACACCGAAAAGAAACAAAATACAAGAGCATAAATGCCGGGTTTATCCGTTTTTTTATTGCTATTGCCTGTTCTCTTTGAGCTGTTTCAACAACTTGTCCGTCTGGATGTTTAGTAATACGTTTATGACGCCTGTCACAATCCAAATGATGCCGGCGATCATTGCTCCGTTCAGCCAGAAAGACTTGTTGTAATAATCGCAATACACCCCGGATATCAGCCTCGGAAACCAGAAAAAGCCCGATTGAATGCCCTCGGTTTCAAACCGCCATTTCATGCCGCCCCAATAACATTCCACCTGGAAGGTCAAAGTCTCTCCGGCAGCGTTCTCCATCTCGAAAACAAATGAATTATCATCCGGTCCGTTTTTCCAGGTCCCCTCCGTATTTATGAAATCTTCACCGGGATGGGACCAGACAGTCTGGTACGTGTTATGATTTGTGACGACAAGGAATGCTCTCCCGTCGTCGCACAGGCAGTTCGCCAGCCAACAACGCGCATTGTAAACGCCCTCGGGATCGTCGCGCGGGATCCACCTCGGCAGGATCATAAAAGCGGCGAGCAGAACGACCGCCAGAAATCCGGTGAGACAGCAGATGATGTCCTTTGCTTTCGGCTTCGTCCCCCGGCGCCGATACTCTCGCGGCGTCAGGCGTCCCGTTTCTCCGGGCTTGCGCATTTGGTTCATATTTGCGAGGATCAGACGGTTGATATGCATGTCGGAGGCGTTTCGGCCGATGTCGATGAAGAGGCCGTAGCGCGTGAGCTTGCATATGAACTTGATCCTGCGTTTTTTGTTCTGGACGGATTTCGCCATGGTCAGTTCGCCTTCCGTTCATCCGCGCCCGGCTTCCCCGCCACACATGCCGGACTCTCCATGGCGAGCGCGTGTTTGGGGCAGCGTTCGATGCAGTGGCGGCAGTGCATGCAGTCGGGATCGCGGAAGAGGCCGTCCTGTGCGGCTTCGGGCGGGAAGAACCCGAAGGGGCAGGCTTTCGCGCAGAGTCCGCACTTCACGCACGAATCCGCGACGCGGATGCCGCTTCTGCACGGGCGGATCGTCTTGTAGATCTTTCCCATCGGGCAGACCGAACACCAGAAATAGCGGTTGAAGACCAGCCAGCCGATGAGCCCGACCGTCGTGGTGATCGCGATCATGATGTAGAAAAGCATCCCCCATGCGCGGATCGAATCCGGACGGAGCCAGATTGCCAGTCCGAGGAGCATCACGAGCATGACGATGATGGATGTCCTGCGCGCCAGAAGCCCGGCGGGGAGCTTCCGCCCGGTGTCGGGCAGGAACGAGTAGAACGCGCCGCGCGGGCAGAATGTGCCGCATCCGTGGCGTCCGCCGTGCCGCAGCGCGCCGAAGATGCCGACCGCCACGTTGAGGAACATGCAGTACGCGAGGAGCGGGTAGCGCCAGCCAAGCGCCAGCACGGCCGCGAACATCAGCGCCCCGACGGCGCGCTTCACGGGGAACGGTTTCTTTTTCGCCATGTCTTTTCGCCTCAAAAACAAAGTGCCTGGTGTTTTGCCGATGGTTGAATATACATCCGCATGCGCGCGAAATCAAGCGGGAAAGAAAAAACATGCGGAAAAAAGCCGGCCGGTCGCGGGGACCGGTCGGCTCGTGTCAATACGTTGTGCGAATCGGGATTCGATCAGTTCGCGGCATTGAGTTTCTGCTGGAGCTCCTGGATCTTCTCGCGATAGGCCGCGGGGTCGGTCTGACGGAGCTTCTGGGCATCCTCGTATTCCTGCGGGAACTTCTCCTGGATCTGACGGAGCGTGCCGCCGTTGGCGCGCGTGCCACCGCGTCCGCCGGGCTGCATCGCACCAGCGCCCATGCCGGCCATGCCGCCGCGTCCGCCCGCGGGCATGAGGGAGACGTTGTTCTTCTGCGCGAGCTCGGAGAAGGAGCGCATCGCGGCCGCGGAATCGGTCTTGTCGGTCTCGAGGAACTTGTCGATGGCGTCCTTTTCCTTTGCGAGGAATTCAAGCGCCTTTGCCTTCTGCTGTTCTTCCGTTTCGGGGAGTTCGACTTCGGCTTTTTTCGCGAGCGCGGCGAGCTGAGCGTAGGCGTCGTCGATTGCCTTCTTCGCCTTGGCGTAGGCTTCTTTGTCCTTCGCTTCGATCTTCTTCAGCGCCTCTTCGCGCGGGGTGTCGGCTTTGAGGCGTTCGATGGTGCGCTGGAGCTGGCCGCTGCGTGCGCCGCCCATGCCGGGGCCCATCATGCCGCCGCCGAAATCGCCGCCCATGCCGGGGCCCATCATGCCGCCGCCGAAGTTGCCGCCCATGTTGCCCATGCCGCCGGGGCCCATCATGCCGCCGCCGAAATCGCCGCCGAAGCCGCCCTGACCGCCGCCGCGGTTGCCGCGATTGCCGCGTCCGCCGCCCTGCTGGCCGCCCATCATGCCGCCCTGGCCGCCGCCGAAGCCGCCCTGGCCGCCGCCGAAGCCGCCCTGCATGCC
>ONQZ01000071.1 GCA_900320095.1 uncultured Lentisphaerota bacterium | reverse complement strand
TGTCAAGGAGAATATGATGTCCGAACACGAAAAAATCACGGAAACTATCGTCAAAAACGCAGCCGGTCCGAAATCCGCCGAGGTCGACGGACAGCGTGTAGCCCGGCGTCGACTGGGCACGGGCCGTCGCGACGCCCGCGAAGATCAGCAATGCGATGAACAGACGTTTCATATCGGAAAACCTCTTTTTTGGATGGTTTTTTGTTCCTGTCGGAGAGCCGCCGGACGCGTCACGGGGTGATGTAGACCACATTTTCGGCGAAGTCGGTCTTGACCGGGAGGAACGCGAGTACGGCGCTGAGCTCGCCGATGAATTCGAGACTCCGCACTTCGAACTCGAAGTTGGTCAGGCTGGATTCCGAACCGTCGTCGAGGAATATCTCGGTGAATCCTTCCGCGAGGTAGAGCGTGCGTTCTCCGGCTTTCACCACATAGATGCGGCCCCGGGCGTACTTGAGCTGCGGGATCGGCGATTCGCGGCCGAATATCATCTTGTAACTTACAGGTACGCCCTGTTTGATCAGTTCATCCAGCACGGTGAGGATGGGACAGACGACGCCCGTGGCGGAATCGGGGCGGAACGGCTTGCAGTTGGCCGGGAACTCAACCGGCTTCGAGCCGACGTAGACCGCGCAGGGGCGCGCGTTCGGATCGTCCAGCACGGGCGCGGGGCCGGACCCGGACGCGGCGACGTATTCGACGGGCTTGAAACGACCGGGCGGGATTTCATCGTTATACGAGCCGAACCCGCCGTCCGACAGATCGGCGGCGCGTGCCTCGATCGTCGCCTCCGCTTCGAACGCGGGCGACTTCATGTCCGGGGTGTCGATTGCGGCGGAACGCGCCTTGAGCGTGATCCGTCCCTTTTCGCGTGTGGCGCGGACGAATACGCGGTTCACGCCGCATTCCGCGAACACATAATTCTTGTGGATGACGGATTCCTTGCCGAACTTGCCGGAATTGTAGCCGCCGAGGAAGACGCCGGGACCTTCGAGCGTGAAGTCGATCCGGCGGGAATCGCACGGGCAGACGCGTCCCTTGTCGTCGACCACGGCGACGTCGAAGAACGCGATGTCCGCGCCGTCCGCAAAGAATCCGCTGGGACCGGTCACAGGCGTGAGGCGGATCCCGGCGGCGGGTCCGGCGCTTTCGATGCGGTCGCGGGCGACGATCCTGCCGTTCGCCCACGCCACGGCCTCCACCACGCCGGACTGCGTCACGTCGATATTCGGGAAATCATACACGAATCCGTCGCGCGGCTTCGTGCATTCGGAGACTTTTTTCCCGTTCACGACGAGCTCGACCTTGTCGCACTTCGCGGCGAGGGCGTAGACGGTCTTTCTCGTCGGGTCGCGCCGGAGCAGGTTCCCGGTATGCTTCATGTACGTGCCGTCGTTTTTGCGTTCCTGATAGAAATAATTCGTGTCGGTGAGCGCGGGGTAGTTCCAGTGGCCGACGATCTTCACCTTCGGTACCTCGGAATGGTACACCTGCACGGCGTAGAACGTCCCCTTCGGGATGCGGACCGGGTCCACGCGACCGGAGGTGCGGCAGTTCTCGGAACCGGCGTTGCGACCGTGCATGTTGGAGTCGGACCAGACCATCATGGCGGCGCCGACATAGCAGTTCGCCCCGGTCCCGCCCACGCGGTTGTCGTAGAAATAGGAATACCCGTCGATGCGGTCGGCGAGCGTGCGGCTCAGGTCCTCCTGCGTGGCGTCCCACACGTCGTAGCCGTCCGTCTTCTTCGCGCCGGGGCCGAGCCACTTGTTCACGTAGTCGTAGTCCGGCGGCGAGTAGCGGTCCCACGCGCGGCGCGGCGATTCGTCGCGCTTGTACTCGGTCTCCAGGACCGGCATGAACTTGTTGATTGTTTTCATGGATTCGAGCGCTTTCGCGCCGTGGCGGTAGATCATGGTGCCGACCCATTCCGCCTCGGCGACCTGTTCTGGCGAGGAGATCGTGCGGCAGCCCATGAAGCGTCCGCCGTCGGGATCGAGGCGGCGTTTCAGCGCGGTCATTTCGCGCATGTGGGCGGGTGTGATTTCGTTGTTTCCCGCCTCCCAGAAGAGCACGGACGGCGAGTTACGGAAATAGACGATGGCGTCGCGCATGGCCTCGACGCGCTGGTTCCAGGCGCGCCCGGCGATGTCCTTTTCCTTGTCGCCGGCGGGGCAGACGGACACGATGCCGTACTTGTCGCCGGACCGGATCGCGGCGGGTTTCGGGGCGACGTGCATCCAGCGGATGTAGTTCGCGCCGGATTCGCGGACCAGCGCGGCGTCGAAGTCGTGCAGCCACTGGTTCGCCACGCCGATCGCGGCCCATTCGTCGGTGGAACGCTGCGCGTAGCCCTTCAGGTAGTACGGGCGGTCGTTGATCAGGAGTCCGCCGCGGTCGCGGTCGTATTCGACCTTGCGGAATCCGGTCCGGAGCCAGTACTCTTCCATGAGCTCGTCGCCGTTCCACAGCCAGAGCCTGATGTCGTAAAGGTCCGGGGTCTCCGGCGACCAGAATTTCAGCCCGGTGACTTTCTGCTTGAACTCGATGATGGTCGTTTCGGGCGAACGGACTCCGGTCGGCGCGGGGGCGCGGTCATAGACGTCGGACTCGACCGCGGTCGGGAAGACCTTTCCCGCGTCCTTCGCGGCCGGAACGCGGACTGGCTCGCTGGTAAACTTTTCCCTGACGAGTCCCAGAGTCCCGCTTACAGGATGATCGATCATACATCTGACGCGGAGGTCGGCGGCGGCCCCGGATTCGTTGCGAACCTCGGCCCGGACGGTGATCACGGCGGATTTCTCCTCGAAATCGAAATCGGACGCGGTGATGTACGTGCCGACGGTCTTCAGGTTGTTGTACAGCGGCAGCGTGAAGTAGATGTCCGGTTTCTCATGCAGATACACGTTGCCCGTGATGCCGCCCTGCACGGGATTGAAATCCTTCTGGTTCCACTGGAAGCCCTCGCCCGAATTGTCGCCGGGCGTGTGGCCGGGCCGGGTCTCCCGCACATAACTTGTCATCCCGCGTGACGCCGTGTTGTCCGTGGCGACCGCGATCAGGTTTTCGCCTTTTCTGATCCACGGCGTGATGTCGAATCCGGCGGGCGCGACGCCCGCTTCGTAGTATCCCGCGAACTGGCCGTTCACGTACAGATAAATCGTCTGGCGGACGCTTTCGAACTCCAGGAAAAACTTCTTCTTCTCATTCTCATGGGAGATGGGCCTGAACTTCTTCCGGTAGAACATGAATCCGCGGTAGAGGTCCTGTTCGCCCGCGTCCGCGATCAGCGAGTCGAACGAATCGTCCGAGTTGACCGCGTGCGGCACGCTGACGGTCTGCCAGTCCGAATCGTCGTAGTCAACGTCGTAGAACTGCTTCCCGTCCTTCGCCATGCTCTTCAGTGCGTCCGCGAGCGGGAACGTCGCGCCCTTCGCCTTCGAGAACTTCCAGTCGACGTTCATGCCCAGTTTCCAGGCGTATCCGGGCTTGACATCATTTGCATGCAGGGGCGTGACGCGCAGGCAGAAGACCGCGCAGAGCATGGCGGCGAGCATACGGAAAAAGAAACGGGCGGGGCGGGTCGCGGAGGCAGCGGACGTTGATTTCATCGGGGAGCCTTTCTTGTTCTTGCCGTGGATGTCCCGAAGCAAATCGCCGGGGATGGCGCTGGCCGGATTTCAGGGATTCTGTTTGCCGATTAGACGGCGGCCGGCGCGGATTTCTTAGCGATTTTTCCGGGAAGGAATCGGAATGATTCCATAATGTAACGCCTTTTGGTCCAAAATGCAACCGTGAAAAGAAGGAAAAGCCAAGGTTTTCAGAGCATCTCCATTCATTTGTTTTCGGTGGAATTTCGCGTCTGGGCAATTTCCGAATGGATATCCTGATCTCACCCCGGAATCCCGGACGGCAATGATGATGAGGCCGCCCGGAATCCCGTTTTTTTGTGCTTTCGCAACTGAAATAGTCATTTTATTTGGGTGTTTTCTTCGTTCCCGCCTTGCAAATCAACGGAAAAGGAGATTATATTACTATCTATTAATTGCCGCATATTTCCGGAATCATCCTTGAAAGAGTTCCTCCCACGGGGTATATTATTGTAACCACGGAACAGCACAGGAGACAAAAAATGGTGAACGGATTTTTCGACGTAGAGAACCGGCTTGATTATCTGACTGCCAACGGCGACATCCTTCCGACCTTGAAGAATCTGATTCCGTGGGAAGATTTCCGAAGCGAGCTTGAGGTTATTTATGATCACGAACGCAAAAGCAATGCCGGACGCCGGCCGTTCGATGTAGTGATGATGTTCAAGATTCTGATTCTGCAATCGCTGTACAACCTGAGCGATGACGAAATGGAGTATCAGATTATGGACCGTCTGAGCTTCATGCGTTTCCTCGGACTGGACCTTGACAGTCGCGTGCCTGATGCGAAAACGATCTGGCTGTTCCGCTCAAAACTGGAAACGTTCCACCTGACCCGGAAGCTGTTCGACAAGTTCAGCGAGTTTCTGGCAAGTTCGGGCTTTGAGGCTCGCAAGGGGCAGATTGTGGATGCTACGATCGTCCGGGTGCCGATTCAGCGCAACACGAGGAAGGAAAACGAGGCGATCAAGGAGGGAAAATCGCCCGTCGAGAACTGGAGCGAGGCGAAAAAGTGCCAGAAAGATACGGATGCACGCTGGACGAAGAAACGTGGCAAAAACTACTTCGGCTACAAGAATCATGTCGAGGTGGATGTCAAGCACAAGCTCATCAGGAAGTACAAGGTTACCGATGCTTCTGTTCATGACAGCAGGGTTTTCGAGGAGATTCTGGACGAAACTAACACCAGTCGAGACGTTTATGCGGACAGCGTGTACCGTTCGGCGGAGCACGAAGCCGAGCTGAAAGCATTGAAGTTCCGAGCTCATCTGCAACGGAAAGGATGCCGGGGACGCCCCTTGACCTCATGGGAAAAACAAGGGAACCGGACCCGATCCAAGACCCGATCAAGGATAGAACACGTGTTCGGGGCGGTGGTTCAACGAGCCGGAAATGTTATTCTGAGGACAATCGGGATAAAGGCCGCCGAGGTGAAGTTGGGGTTGCGGAACCTCGCATACAACATGGACAGATACTGCACTTTGATGTTACAAACCGTATAAAACAGAGGATTTCATCGAGAAAATCCCAGAAAAAACTATTTTCCCCGTATTTAAGCCTTGACAAAACGATAAAAAGGCTTATTTTATGGTAACGAAGAATCGCATCCGTCGATTCTTATCCGTCAACAACCGAACACTCTCTCAAAAACGAATTGATAGAG
>ONQZ01000069.1 GCA_900320095.1 uncultured Lentisphaerota bacterium | reverse complement strand
AATACGGCATCTATTTCATGACCAGCAAGGACAGGTACAACGGCGAACACGGCATCTTCGTCGCGAAGGACGAGGAGAACATGCCGCCGGATATCAACTGGGGCCTGATCGAAGGCCGTATCTACACCTACGCGATCTATGACTGATTTGAACGTGAAAGAAGCAGAACCGAGGAAAAGACGATGGACCTTTACGAACAGCTTGTGAACCGTGAGACGAAACTTTCCCTGATCGGTCTGGGCTATGTCGGCATGCCGATCGCAGTCGCGTTCGCGGAAAAAGTCGACGTCATCGGTTTCGACCTCAACGCGGATAAGATCGCGCTCTACAAACGCGGCATCGACCCGACGCGCGAGGCGGGCGACGACGTGATCCGGAAAACGACCGTGGATTTTACGTCCGACGCCGCCCGGCTCCGCGAGGCGAAATTCCACATCGTCGCGGTCCCGACGCCGGTCAATCCCGACCACACGCCCGACCTGGAGCCGCTGAAAAGCGCCTCATGTCTGCTCGGACGCAACCTGACGCCCGGCTCGGTCGTGGTCTTCGAGTCCACGGTGTATCCGGGCGTGACGGAGGAGGTCTGCGCGCCCATCCTCGAACGCGAATCCGGGCTGGCCCTCGGACGGGATTTCAAGGTCGGCTACAGCCCGGAGCGCATCAATCCGGGCGACAAGGAACACCGTCTGGCGAAAATCAGAAAGGTCGTGTCCGGCATGGACGCGGAGACGCTCGACTGCGTGGCGCGCGTTTATGAGCTGGTCGTGGAGGCGGGTGTCCATCGCGCGGAAAGCATCCGCGTCGCCGAGGCGGCGAAGGTCATCGAGAACTGCCAGCGGGACATCAACATCGCGTTCATGAACGAGCTTTCGATCATCTTCAACCGGATGGGCATCGACACGAAATCGGTCCTGGAGGCCGCCGGCACCAAGTGGAATTTCCTCAAATTCCAGCCCGGTCTCGTGGGCGGACACTGCATCGGCGTCGACCCGTACTACCTGACGTACAAGGCGGAGATGCTGGGCTACCACAGCCAGATCATCCTCGCCGGACGCCGCATCAACGACGACATGGGCAAATACGTGGCGGAGAACTGCGTGAAGAACCTCATCGCCGCAGGCAAAAATGTGAAGGACGCGAACGTCGCGATCCTCGGATTCACGTTCAAGGAGAACTGCCCGGACACGCGCAACACGCGGGTCATCGACATCGTGCGCGAGCTCCGGGAGTACGGCATCGCCCCGGTCGTCGCCGATCCCGCGGCGGACGCCGCCGAGGCGAAACGCCTGTACGGGATCGAGTTCGCCGGACTGGACGCGGTGCGGAACATGGACGCCGTCATTCTCGCCGTCGCGCATGATGAATTCAAGACCCTCACCCCCGCTGAAATGAACCGGTTCTTCGCGCCGGGCGGAAAAGTCCTCCTCGACATCAAGGGGATGTTCGGCCGCCGCGAGTTCGAGGAAGCGGGCTACGTCTACTGGCGGCTCTGAACGGACGCAAGAGGAACCGGAGGACAGACAATGGGCTATCAGGATATCACGTTTCCATCGGACACCGTGTTTCTGGTCACGGGCGGTGCGGGCTTCATCGGGTCGAACCTCTGCGAAGCCGTCCTGAAGCTCGGCTGCCGCGTGCGCTGTCTCGACGACCTCTCCACCGGAAAACAGGCAAACGTCGACATTCTTGCAGAGAATCCGGCATGCGAGTTCATCCGCGGCGACATCAGGGATTTCGACACCTGCATGCGTGCCTGCGAGGGCGTGGACTACGTGCTGCATCAGGCCGCCTGGGGCTCCGTGCCGCGAAGCCTCGAAATGCCGCTCTTCTACTGCGCGAACAACGTCTCCGGCACGCTGAACATGCTGGAGGCCGCCCGTCGGTGCAAGGTCAAAAAGTTCGTCTATGCGTCCAGTTCGTCCGTCTACGGCGACACCGACGTGCTTCCGCAGAAAGAGGGCTTCGAGGGGAAGCCGTTGAGCCCGTACGCCGTCTCCAAGCGCGAAAACGAGGACTGGGCGCGCCAGTACGCCGCGCATTACGGCCTCGAAACGGTCGGGCTGCGGTATTTCAACGTCTTCGGGCGGCGGCAGGACCCGGAGGGCGCGTACGCCGCCGTGATCCCGAAGTTCATCCGGCAGCTTCTCCGCGGGGAACGCCCGACCATCCACGGCGACGGTCTCCAGAGCCGCGACTTCACCTATATCGAGAACGTGATCGAAGCCAACCTGAAAGCCTGCCTCGCCGGGAAAGGCGCGTCGGGACAGGTCTGCAACATCGCGTACGGCGGCCGCACCACTCTGCTGGAAGTCTACCGCGCCATCACGGACGCGCTCGGCGTGAACGCGGAGCCCGTTTTCGGTCCGGCGCGGCCCGGCGACATCCGGCACAGCAACGCCGACATCGGCCGGGCGAAGGAACTGCTCGGCTACGCTCCTGACTGGAGCTTCGAACGCGGCATCCGGGCCGCGATCGGCTGGTACCGCGAGAATCTGCGCTGAGTTCAGTCCGCCTCAACAAAAAGTCCGTCCAGCCGGGGAGGGCGGGACGGACGCGGATTTCCGAATATAAATCCTGTTTTCTGCCGTGCTCAGACGGTCATGATCTCTTTTTCCTTGTCGGCACAGACGGCTTCCAGGTTCTTGATGTACTCGTCGGTGAGCTTCTGAATCTTGTCGAGGAGTTCCTTGAGCTCGTCCTCGTTGATGACGGAGTCCTTCTCCATCTTTTTCGCGGTCTCGTTGCCGTCGCGGCGGATGTTGCGCACGGAGACTTTCGCCTCTTCGCAGCGGGCTTTCACCTGCTTGGTGAGCTGCTGACGGCGTTCGCCGCTGAGCGGCGGGATCGGCAGACGGATGACTTTGCCGTCGTTGAGGGGCGTGATGCCGAGGTTGGAGTTGATGATCGCCTTTTCGATCTTGGAGAGCGCGGATTTGTCCCACGGCTGAATCGCGATCGTGCGCGGATCGGGCGTGGAAATGCCCGCCACGTCGCGCAGTTTTGTCTGCGTGCCGTAATAATCTATCGTAATCGGATCGACCAGCGCGGTCGAGGCCTTGCCGGTGCGGATGGCGGAAAAATCATGTTTCATGGACTCTTCCGACTTCATCATGCGCTCTTCGAGTTCGTCGAGAAGATTGCTCATTTCGTTCATAATGGACTGCTCCTTCCTGTCTCGTGATGGTTGCCGTTCCGGTTCGTGCCGGACACGGTTTGTTTTGTTCTTCGGAAACTATACTACCCTTTTTCAAATAGTCAACCTCAAAAACGTTTTTTTTTCGATTTTTTCGCGGCAAAACGCGGGCAAAACGCGTCCGGCGGCATCCCGTGCGTCTCCGAGGGGGAACGTTTCAAGCATTCTTTCTGCTGACGGGACGCCGCCTGTCGAGGTCAATTGCCGGGGAGTGTGACGGTGTATTTGCCGGGGACGGCGATCCAGACTTTCTTCTCCGCATCGAACGTGATTCCGGGCGTTTCCGGCACGCGGTCCGCGGGGCAGGGGAAGACGACTTCCGCCGTGGTGTTGCACGGCACCGTGAAGCTCCAGACGAGTTCGTTTTCCTTTCGTTCCCAGGCGGACTCGATCTTTCCGTACGACGAGAGATAGGACGCCGAGGCGGATTTGAGTTCCTTCCCGGGCATGGGCTCCAGGCGGAACCGATGGAATCCGCGCGCCGCCGGATCGTCCGTGACCGGACGGATGCCGCAGATGGTCTCGTAGAACCAGTCGGCGACCGCGCCGTAGGCGTAGTGGTTGAACGAGTTCATGGAGACGTCGCCGAAGCCGCGCTCCTCATTCCAGCTGTCCCAGCGTTCCCACATGGTGGTCGCGCCCTGCGTGACCGGGTAGAGCCACGAGGGGAACGATGTCTGAAGCAGGAGCTTATAGGCAAGGTCGATCTGTCCGTTTTCGGTGAGGACGCGGAGCAGGAGCGGCGTGCCGAGGAATCCGGTGCTGAGGTGGAGTTTGCGCGTTTCCGTGATGTCGTTGACGAGGAAATCGAGGATGCCCTGACGTTCCGACTCCTCGCACAGGTCGAAATCCAGCACGAAGAGCGCGGCGGTCTGCGTCTTCTCCTTCAGCTCGCCGTTCTCGTCGAGGAAGCGCCCGCGGAACGCCTTTTTCGTCTTCGCGAAGATCTCCTCGCGTTTGAGCGCATCCGCCTCGCGTCCGATCACGCGCGCGATGCGTGCGGCGAGGGTGTTCATGGCGGCGAAATACGCCGTGGAGACGAACGCGGACGACAGGTTCGCGTCCATGTTCAGCCAGTCGGCGTAGACGGTGTTGTCGATGATGTACGTGCCGCCGGAGTTGCGTTCCTGAAGGTCGAGCCATTTCAGCATGTTGTCGAAATACTGTTCCAGCACGCGTTTGTCGCCGTATTTCGTGTAGAGGACCCACGGCACGATCAGCCCCGCGTCGCTCCAGCCGGAGGCGTACCCGAAGAAATCTTTTCCCTTGGCGGCGGCGTACTGGTACTGGTCGGGCGCGAAGCTCGGATAGCCGCCCTCCGGCGACTGGCACAGGTTCAGGTCGCGCAGCCATTTCGTATAGAACGCGGCGGCATCCATGTTGTACGTGGCGGCGTTTGCGAAGACCTGCGTGTCGGCGGTCCAGCCGAGGCGTTCGTCGCGCTGCGGACAGTCGGTCGGCACGTCGAGGAAGTTGCTGCGCTGCCCCCAGAGGATGTTCTCGAAGAGCTTGTTGAGGAGCGGTTCGGAGCAGGTGAACGTGCCGGTCTCCTTCAGGCCGGAGTACACGGCGACGGCGGAGATGTCCTCGCGCATGAAACCCGGATGGCTGATGTTGTCGTAGCTCGCCGGTACGCCTTCAATGCCGAGGTAGCGGAAGCCGTAGAACGTGAAATCCGGCTCGTACGACCGGTTGCCGGTGTAGGTGGTCGTCGCCTTCGCGGAACGCAGATTGTCGGTGTAGAGCGAGCCGTCCTCCTTGAGCATTTCGCCGTGGCGGATGCGGACGACGTTGTCGTCTTTCGGGTACCCCCGGAGATTGATGCGTTCGCGTCCGGTGAAATTCTGCCCGAAATCGACGATCAATGTGCCGTTTTCGAGCTTGCGGATGGATTTCGGCTTGAGTGTGCGCATCTCGCGGACGAACTCGCCGGACTGCCATTCGATCGCGACGTTTTTCAGTGCGTCCGAATTGAAAACGACCGCGTCCCTGTAGGGCTGGTCTTCTGTTTTCAGCGTGGCGTCGTAGTGTTCGCCGTCGTAGATGTCGCTCATGACGATGGCGCTGTCTCTGTATTTCCAATCTTTGTCCGTGACAAGCTTCACGACCGATCCGTCTGTCTTCCTGATGTGGAGTTCCGCCTTGAAAACGGGCTGGTCGCCGTAGGTCGGCTTGTTGCCGTCGCTCCAGAGACGCGAGATGCGGCCAGCGTACCAGCCTTCGGCGAGGCAGACCGTGAGGACGTTCTTCGTGCTTTTGCTGATCAGCTTCGTCACGTCGTATGCCTGATACTGTACGCGGTGGTAGTAGTCGGTCCAGCCGGGCGTCATGCAGACGGACATGGCGCCCGAGGAGGTCGCCGTGATCTCTTTGAAAACATCTTTTCCGTTCAGATACGGTTTGTAGAGCCCGAGCGCGGTGATGTAAAGGCGCGCCTGCGCGATGCCCTCGACGGCGGGCATTTCTCCGCGGAACAGAGGCACTGGCCGGAGGTTTTCGCTGTGCGGCTCCGTACCGATCCATTCCGCCTGCCACGGTGTGCCGAGGAATCCCGTCTCGAACGTGGAGGAAAACGGATAGGGGCCCGTGCAGGTATCGCAGGAGTCGAATGCGCGGCCCGCCTCGTCTTTCACCTCGACGGACCATGTGTAGTCCGTGAACGGTTTGAGCTGTTCGCCTTCGTATTCGATCTGGATCGTCTCGCCGGTCTCGACCCAACCGGAATCCCACACCTCGCGCCCCGTTTTCGTCTCCTTCACATGGATCCGGCGGGCGGTCTGGTGTTTCGGCGGGATGAATTCCGGCATCGGAACATCCCCTCCCATGGGAATGGGCTGCACGGTGTAACTGAAACGCGGCTTCGGTTCGTCCATGCCGATGGGGCGGACATGGTATTCCGTCCGCATGTCGCTCACATCCAGCTGAAGTTCAACCCCCGCATCGGATGTTTTGACCTCGGTTTCGGGTGAACCGACTTTATTGTCGACAGCGCCGGATTCCGTTTTGGATTCCGGCACGCGTTCGGCATTGGAATCCGAGCAGGAGGCGAGGCAGACGGCTGCGGCGAAGCAGATCACGAGTCCGGCGGCGAAGCGGTGTTTCATCGAAGTGTCCTTTCGGGGAGAGTGAGAGGGAGAAAAGAAGCGTCCGGCGGCGCATCGTCCGCCATGTTCCGGTCATTGGTATATTATACCGTCTGAACCGGAAAAAATCAAGCCGGAATTGAGAAAAAGCGGCGGTTATGCTTCTTCGCACCAGTTTTCCAGTTTCAGTCCGTGAACACGGGAAAAATGCATGGTGTTGTTCGTGACCAGGATTGCACCCTCGGCCAGAGCGGAAGCCGCGATCAACATGTCCATAGACCCGATCGGGGTACCATCGGCTTCCAAATCCGTCCGGAGATTTGCGTATGCCTCCGCCGCGTCCGTGCCCCAGTCAATGCATGGGACGAGTTCGCAGAAAGCCTGCACTTTTTTTGAAAGCGCCTGACTGCGGCGTTTCGCGGCTCCATATTGCAGTTCCGCGAGCGTGACAGATGAAATACAGACGTTTCGGAAATGCTTTTTGAACGCCTCCGTGACGGATGGACGGTCTCCGCGAATGAGATATGAAGCCATGTCCGTATCAAGCATATATCGGCTCATGAGAACAAATCCCGTTTCTGGATTTCCTGAGCAGGCTCGCGGTCGATCTTGAAGTCAGGACAGCAGGGCAGATCAAGAAACGCCTGCAACGCGTCTGTGTCGGAAATCGGGGTGAGGACCACGCTGTTGCCGCGCCGCCGGATTTCCACCTCGGCGGCGTTGAATCTGAACTTTTTCGGAATGCGGACCGCCTGAGAGCGTCCGGTCATAAAGATCTTTGCGGTTTCCATTGTTCCACCTCCGTTGCTTGATATATTGCAATAATATATATCATGTCGGGCAAAAATCAAGAGAAAAACAGTTTTTTTTGTGTTTTTTGTCGAATTGACGATTGTAAAAGTAAACGCACAGCAGGCAAAACGAAGTGAGCGTTTAGTATTACAAAAGAGGGACTGAGCATTTAGTGTTACAAAAGCAGAGGTT
>ONQZ01000070.1 GCA_900320095.1 uncultured Lentisphaerota bacterium | reverse complement strand
TGAAGATTCTTATGAAACCGCTGCCGTAGATGTTGGCGCCGGATGCCAGTCCGCCGGAATACACCATGAGCTTGCCCCCTGAATACACGCTGGCGTCGTCCATAACGCCGCCGTTGGAGACATAAAGTTCGCCGCCGCTCTGCACAGAGTTCCATCGTGCCACGCCGCCGTAGGAGATATAGAGGCTGCCGCCGTTGAAAATACTGTTTACCGCGGCCACGCCGCCGTTGGAGACATGCATGCCGCCGCCTCTGATGTTGGTCGAACTCGCCGAGCCGCACACGGACATTTTTCCCGCGAGGAGTTCCGTAATGCCCGCATATCCTCCGCTTTGGACGAGCATACCGCCGTCCGTTTCTATGACCGTCGAGGTCACTTTGCCTTCGCTGAAGATTTTTATCTGGCCCTCCTCCCGTACCGTGGCGCTGATTGCCGAGCCGCCGTTGAAGACGTTCATCAGGCCCTCCTCCCGTACCATGGCGCCGATCACCAAACCGCCGCGGCTGACTCTTAACAGGCTCATGGAGGCAATTGTCGTGTCATTCGCCGTGCCGCCGGACTTGACGTCCTGCGTTGCGCCGGAGTCGACCAAAGTATCGTTCGCCGTGCCGTTATTGTCGACCAGGAAATAGCCGTAGGCGGTCGTGTGGTTTGCGACGCCACTGTAGACGGCAAACGAGCCGCCCGAATGGATCGTCGTGACGTCCGTGGAACCGCCGCTTTGAATAAGCAGACTACCGCCATCTTCGACGATCGTATCGTTCACGGAGACACCGCCGGTTATGACACGGAAATTGGCGCCGGAAGCGACAGTCGTTCTGTTCGCCGTGCCGCCGCTGCTGATGTGGAATTGGCCGGCTGAGTTGATGGTCGTGTCGTACGCCGTGCCGGAATAGAGATAAAGAATGCCGTCATAGCCGAGGACCGTGTCAAATAACACGCCGCCACTGACCTTGATGAAGCCTTTGTTTGCGACCGTGGTGCAGCTCGCCGTGCCGCCATAGAGATGAAGTTCTCCATCGTATGTGATTGATGTATATAATGCGGTCGTGCCGGAATGTACCGTTGCGCTGTTCTTGGAAATCACCAGATCCGAAAAAGAGTTTGAAATGCACGACAACAAAACCCCGCCGGAGTAACAACCCAGAAAACCGCCGTTTTCCAGGACATTCGTGGCCGTGCCGCTACCAATGATGGAGACTCTGCCGCCGAAGTCGATGGAGATGCCGTCCGCCAGACCGCCGAAAATATTGAACAATGCGCCATTGCTGACCGTGGTGTCGGTCGCGGTGCCGAAGCTGTTGAGCTCCATGCTACCATGGGATTTGATCGTGGTGTGGTTCGCAGAGCAGCTGCTGTTGACCCGGAAAAAACCACCGGATTCGATCGTGGTGTAGTTCGCCATGGCGCCGTAGTTGAGGAGAGCGGCATAACCGTAGACAACCGTGTGACTCATCGCTCCGTGGGAGTAAACGTCCAAAGCCCCCCCGCGATTGACCGTGGTGCTGTTCGCCATGCCGCGGGGGACCATCATGCTCCCGCCGGGATTGACCTCGGTTTTGAACGCCAATCCACCGCTGGAAACCCACAAATGTCCACTATTGTTGACGGTGGTGGTGGTTGCCGTGCCGCCGCTGAAGACGTGCATATAATCGCTTTCATTCAGAATGATTCCGGAGCTGGTCACGCCACTTTTGACTTCGTATTTGGCCATGGTTGCGCCTTTCGTTTTTTTTGTTAATCCATACAAATCATGCCATACTATAGCATAGAAAGACGGAAAAAACAAACGGATTTTCCGACAAAACGGAGGAAAAAACCTCCACTGTGGCAGTGCGTTCAGCTCCGCCAGGACAAGTCCTGGACGGCGGTAGTGTTCGGCTTTGCTCGAACACGAATGGGGGAGAGGAGCGGCGGGACAATATCGTGCCCGAGCGGAGCCTGGCACTGCTCGACACCGCGGTGTGCCGGGCTGGCGCTCCGGCACAAGGGCAAGCCCTTGACTGAGGCAGTGCTCTGCTGCGCGAGAGCATAGAGCACTATTGGACGAGGAGTTTCGCGGCGGTTTCGGCGATGGCTTCGGGCGTGAAGCCGTGTTCCTCGCGGATCTTCGTGGTGGAACCGTGCGGGATGATCTCGTCGGCGTCCCAGCCGTAGGAGATCAGCGCGGGACAGTTGTTTCCCGCGGCGAGTTCGGCGACGATGGACGCCAGACCGCCCTGTTTCACGTGGTCTTCGAGCGTGACGACAGGCTTGCCGAGATACTGTTTGAAGAGCGCGGCGTCGAACGGCTTCAGGAAGCGCACATTCACGACGGCGGCGCGGATGTTGTGCTTCTTTTCGAGGATGTCCGCGGCGGCCAGCGCCGTGTAGATCTCGCGTCCGGCGCACCAGAACGAGAGGTCGGAGCCCTCGCGGACGACGGCGGCCTTGCCCCATTCGATCGGCGCGGGCGCGGGATCGCCGTCGGGGCGTCCAGAATTGCCCTTCGGGTAACGGATGACGGCGGGGCACGGGTGCTTCAGCGCGGCCTCCATCATCATGGGGAGCTCGTCCTCGTTGGCGGGCATCAGGACCGCCATGTTCGGGATGGCGCGCAGGAACGACACGTCGTAGATGCCGTGGTGCGTGGGGCCGTCCTCGACGAGTCCGGCGCGGTCTTCGCAGAGGAGGACCGGGAGGTTCTGGAGCCCGACGTCGTGGAAGAGGCAGTCGAGTGCGCGCTGGGAGAAGGTGGCGTAGATGGCGGCGACCGGGTGGCAGCCGTTGGCGGCGAGCCCGGCGGCAAACGCGATGGCGTGTTCCTCTGCGATGCCGACGTCGAAGAAGCGTTCGCGGTATTTGCGGATGAATTCGTGGGGGATGCCGCAGCCGAGCGCCATGGCGGCGGCCACGGTGACGAGCTTCGGGTCCTGCGCGGCGAGTTTTTCGAGCGTTTTGCCGAAGACGGCGGAAAAGGTCGGCTTCGCGCCGGCGCTGCGGATGAGCTCGCCGGTCTCCGGGTTGAACCTGCCGATGCCGTGGAAGAGCTCGGGGTCCTCGTTCGCGAACTTGCAGCCGCGTCCCTTCTCGGTGATCACGTGGACGATCACGGGCAGGTCGTTGTCCTTCACGCGGCGGAGTGTGCGGATCAGCTCGGCGAGGTTGTGCCCGTTCACGGGGCCGATGTAGCGGATGCCCATCTCCTCGAAGAACACGCCCGGCACGAGCAGGCTTTTCAGGGAGTTTTCGAGCCCGCGGATGCCGCCGATCATGTTTTCGCCGTGGGGGAAGATGCGCAGGAAATACTTCAGCGCGGCTTTCGTGCGGTTGTAGAGCTTGGCCGTGATGATGCGGTTCAGAATGCGGGAGATCGCCCCGGTGCTGCGTGCGATCGACATCTTGTTGTCGTTTACGATCAGGATCAGGCCACGGCAGGTCGAACGCAGGTTGTTCAGCGCTTCGAACGTGATGCCGTTGGTGAGCGCGCCGTCGCCGACGACCGCGATCACACGGTCCTCTTTCTTCAGCAGATGGTCCGCGACCTCGAATCCCATGGCGGCGGAGAGCGCGGTGCCGGAGTGCCCGGACCCGAAGCAGTCGTAGGGGGATTCGTCGATCTTTGTGAATCCGCTGATGCCGCCCTTCTGGCGGAGCGTGTCGAACCGGTCCGCGCGGCCGGTCAGGAGCTTGTGCGTGTACGCCTGATGGCTGACGTCCCACAGGATCTTGTCCTCGGGGGCGTGGAACACCATGTGGAGGGCGATGGTGAGCTCGACCGTGCCGAGGTTCGGCGCGAGATGGCCGCCGTTTTTGGAAACCACGTCGATGATCCGTTCGCGGATTTCCTCGGGAAGGGCGGTGAGCTCCTTTCCCGTGAGCTTCCGGAGGTCTTCCGGAGAATGAATGCGCTGAAGGATATTTTCCATGAATCCGGGGCCGGTTTCCAGGTGTGTGCGTGAAAAAGTATAATTTATTAATATACACCGGAAACGGCCTTTTTTCAAGCTGAAAACGCGATTTTGCCGGAGAATCGGGCTCCGGTTTTCGCGTTCCGCCGGGAAGCCGATCCCGTTCTTTTTCCATATTTCAGGAAAATCCGCTTGTTTTTTCCGTTTTTATATGCTATAGTAAAGGTTGATTTGCTATTGATTAAAAAAATGCAACACGAAAGGCATCTCCCCATGGGTAAAGAATACTTCGTTTCCAGCGGCAAAAGCAGTTCCGGAATAACCTTGAACGATTCCGACAAAATGTTTGTCTTGAGCGGCGGCAAAGTCTCCGACATCGCGGTCGAACACGGCGGGGATCTCACGATCAATTCCGGCGCTTCGGGTACGCGGATCCTGGAAAACGGCGGATATGTGACCGTTGCGGACGGCGCGACTGCTACATTCGAACCGAACATATTCTCGGGTGTAACGCTGTCTCATGCGGAAAATTGGGACATGGCTACCGTGCATTCCGGCACATCGGCGATTGACACCATCGTCGACAGAAGAGGCGCTCTGTTCGTTTCCTATGGCGGCGTGGCAAGGGACACCAAGATCAAACAGTACGGCACGGTTTACGTCGAATCCGGCGGTTCGGTTAACTCCACCACGCTGGATGTCCTCGGCGAGATGATCATTGACCCGGGCGGAAAGGCGACCAGCAACACGGTCAACGGCGACGTCACGGTCGGCTCCGGCGCCACGGCGATCTACAACATCCTCGGCGACGGCGGCCAGATCGACGTCAAAGCCGGCGGCGTGGTAAACAGCACGTTCGTGAGAGGCGGAGTATTCACCGTTTTTTCCGGCGGCACGGCGGGCAAAACGACCGTCAGTTCCGGCGGCAGCATGTTCGTTTCCAGCGGCGCGGTCGTGAGCGGCGTCTCCGTTGTCGGCATCGCCATGCTGAAGATCGCGGAAGGCGCGACCATGGACGATACGCTCATCAACGCCAAAGTGCTTATGAACACGCCCGGCTTCGTGACGCTGAACCATACCACCCTCAGAGGCGGCGCGTGCATCAATGTCCAGTCCGGCGCACAGGCAAACGGCACGGTCGTCAGCTCGAATTGCGCCATGGCCCTGCTTGACGACGGCATCGCGTCCGACACCACGGTTTCGACCGGCGGCGAACTGACGGTCTCGTCGGGCGGCTCCGCGGACACCGTGACCGTGGGGGCCGGCGGCAGCATGGCTGTTTCGGCGGGCGGTCAGGCGGAAGGCATTACCGTCAAAAAGAACGCCGCGGTGACTGTCCTGGCGGGCGGTTCCGCGAACACCGCTACGGTCAACGGACGTATGGATGTCATCGGTTCCGCGAACAGGACTGAGGTGAAATCCGACGGCATCCTGAACGTTTCTGCAAGCGGAACGGCGTTCCGGACTACCGTCAGCGCGTACGGTAGTGCGCACGTCCTGGGAAAAGCGACAAGCACCACCGTCAGCGCCTACGCCAGCATGTTTGTTTCCGACGGCGGACAGGCGACGGGCACTGTCCTCAACGGCAGCGCTTCCCTGATTGTTTCCAGCGGCGGGCAGGCGACGAACACCACCGTCAAAGAACTAGGCAGTATGGATATATCCAGCGGAGGACAGGCGACGAGCACAATGGTCAGCAGCACCGGTTCTATGTGCGTTTCCAACGGCGGCTCCGCGACGAGCACCTATCTTTACGGATACATGGGCGCTTACGCCGGCGCGGACCTGAACACAGTCAACGTCCGTTCCGGCGGATATCTGTACCTTTACGCGGGCGCGAAAACGGAAGGGATCGTGGAAGACGGCGGAATCGTGAAATTCGAGGCGGGCACGGATGTGGCATTTGCCTCGAACGCATTCGGCAACCTCACGCTTTCAAACACCGGGGCGACCGTCCACTCCATGACGCAGGCGTTCCAGATCACCCTGAACGGGAATGGCTCCCTTACCGTTTTCT
>ONQZ01000072.1 GCA_900320095.1 uncultured Lentisphaerota bacterium | reverse complement strand
ACGCAACCTCAACAACTACAACCGCCTCAAAAACTGCCCCGCCGTCATCTTCTGGAGCCTCGGCAACGAGAACGGACGCGGCAACAACCTCGCCGCCGCCTCCCGCGCGATCCAGGCGCTCGACAAGACCCGCCTGATCCACTCCTGCGACATGGGCCACACCGACGGCGTGACCGACATGGGCAGCACCATGTATCCCGATGTGAACGGACTCAACCGCACCGGTGAGAACACCCGTGAAAAATGGCCGTTCTTCGTCTGCGAATACGCCCACAGCATGGGCAACGCGCTCGGCAACTTCCAGGAATACATGGATGCCTTCGAAAAGCATCCGCGCCTCGTCGGCGGTTGCATCTGGGACTGGGTCGACCAGAACATCCGCGCCACACGCGTGGAAGGCAACCGTTATAAAGCCGCGCCGTTCACAGGCGAAGCTCTCGCGTTCGGCGGCATGTTCGGCGACAACCCGAACGACGGCAACTTCTGCGACAACGGCGTGATCGCGTCCGAACGCTGGGTCACCCCGAAACTGCTCGAAGTGAAGAAGGTCTACCAGTACCTCCGCTTCAAGGATCTCACGCCCGACGACGCGAACAAGTTCACGCTCGAGCTCACCAGCAAGTACTTCCACAAGACCATCTCCGGCTATACCGTCGCAGCCGTCTTCACCGGCGGCCAGGACGAAAAGGCGGGACGCACCGTCCTCACCGAGAAGGTCCCGGACCTCGCCCCCGGCGAAAAGGCCACGTTCACGTTCAACGTGCCCTCCGGCATGAAGAAGGACATGTTCATTCTCGTCTTCCCGTCGAAGGCCGACAGCCTCGTCCAGTACAAGCTCGTCGAGGAAGCCGACCCGGTCTCGCTGCTGAAAGCCAACAAGGTCGAAGAGGCACGCAAGTACGCGGTCGCCTATGAGGCGTTCACCGCCGGCGTCGATGCGACTCCGCTCAAGGTCGACACCTCGAAGAGTCCCGATCTGGCGTTCATCGACCACAGCAACAACAACATCACCGTCCACAACGACTACTTCGTCGTGCGGTTCGTCGACGGCAAGATCGAATTCATCACCTGCGACGGCGAGATGGTCATCCGCAAGGGGCCGGAACTGAACTTCACCCGCGCCCGCGTCGACAACGACGGCTGGATCGGCGGCAATATCGACCGCGCCATGAACGCGGAGCTCGACGACGAATGCCGCGGCCTGAAGGCGGTCCAGGTCTCCCCCAAGCAGGTCGACGTGGAGGTCGAACTCTACGTGCGCAAGGGATTCAATTACTTTGTGAATACGAAGTACTCCATCTTCGCCGACGGCACCATCCGTTCCTGCAACACGATCCGTCCGGATTTCGATGAACGCAACAGCGCCATCCCGTGCCTCGGCTTCACGATGGAGCTGACCTCCGACTACGCCAAGGTCGACTACCTCGGCCGCGGTCCGCAGGAGAACTACATCGACCGCCGCACCGGCACATACTACGACACCTTCCACACCACAGTGAAGGACATGTTCGTGAAGTACTCCAAGGCGCAGCACTACGGCAACCGCACCGGCACGAGCTGGGTCAGCCTCACCTCCGACGACGGCAAGACCACCGTCACCGTCCGCAGCGAAAACAACGAAAAGGGCATGGAGTTCACCGCCGCCCCGTGGACGCAGAAGGAAATCCGCGACGCCCGTACGCCGGATCGTCTGCCCCCGTCCGAAAGGACCGTCCTGGAGCTTGATCTCTTCCAGGCTCCGCTCGGCGGCAACAGCTGCGGACCCGGCCCGCTGGAGAAATACATCACCCGCGGCAACCGCAACTCGACCTTCAAGATGGACTACACCATCCATATCGACAGAAAGAAGTAACGCCTGAAGGCGATTCTCCACTGCGGACTAATTCGTGCTCTCGCGCAGCAGAGCACAACCGCAGTGGAGGACTTGTCCTCCGCCCGGTGCATGTCAAGTGTGCCGGGCTTTTTCATCGTTTGAGGAGAGGGGAGGGTGCCGTCGCGCAGTGCCGTCCGGGGCTTGCCCTGGCTCCGGGCTTTTTCGTCTCTGGGGTTCGGACACGAAAAAAGCCGTTCCGGGGTGGAACGGCTTTTGACGGATTCAAATGCTTTTAACGCGAATGTTTGAGTTCAGTGGAGCTGGGTCGGGAGGACGTGTTTCTCGCGCGGGGAGAACCAGATCTCGAACGCGTCGACCTCGGCCGGGTCGATCTGGTACGGATCGCTTTCCATGTAGCGTCCGGCGAGGTCGGCGTCCGGGTCGAACCGGAGCAGCTGCAGCACGTCGTAGAAATTGCCGTCGCACGCCGCGATGCCCGCGTCCTGACCGCGCGTGAACCCGAACCGTCCGTAGTAGGCGGGATCGCCGAAGATCACGATGCCGGGGTGTCCGGCGGCCTTCACGAGCGGGAGCGTGTGCCGGATCAGGGCGGAGCCGATGCCGCGTTTCTGAAATGCGGGCGCGACGCCGACCGGGCCGAGCGTCGGGATCGGGATGCGCGAGCCGTCCGGCTTCTCGATGGCGCACATGGCGTACCAGATGCCGCCGACGGGCTGTTCGTCCAGCACGGCGATGAAGCTGAATTCCGGCAGATACGACGGGTCCTGGCGGAGCTTGTGGATCAGGAGGTGTTCGCTCGCGCCGGGGCGGTAGACATCCCAGAACGCGTCGCGGATCAGGTTCTCCATGGCGGGATGGTCGGCGGGCTCTTCGGGACGGAAGATGAGATTTCTCATGGTGAGTTATGACCTTTTTAAAAAACAGCCTGCCAATTTGAGTATAAATACCCTCAGCGCCGTACAGGATTTGCACGGCGTGTGAAGTGATTGTTTGAAGAAGAAATGAGCGTGATAAACGCGGAAAATCAGGCGCGTTCGACCACGATCTCGGGATCGACGGATTCCCGGAGGATGCGTTCGATGCCGTCCTTGAGCGTCATCTGGGCGTGGGGGCAGGCGCCGCAAGCGCCGCGGAGACGGAGGAGGACAGTTTTGCCGGTGATGGAGACGACCTCGAGATCGCCGCCGTCGGCCTGGAGCATTCCCCGGAGTTCTTCAAGTTTTTCTCTGATTGCCTCTTCCATGATGTCTGCCTTTCTTCGGGCGGATGCGCCCGCTGCGTTGAAGCCGCGTTGTGCGGCGGTTTGTTGTTGAAGTACGATATAAAGTAGCACGCGCGGGAGAAAATACAAATGGAAAGCGGGACTTTTTGCGAAATAAAACGCGGCGGCGCGCGGGCGGGAACCGGAAAACGTGAAATAAATAGTCGTGAAACCCGAATATACGGTAAAATGCTGTCACTTTGCAATTTGTTGATATTCAAGGCGGAGTGAGATTGTTTTGAAAAGCTGTCACGATTTTTTGCCGAAAAAAGAGGTAGCCCGGCAATAAATCGCGACCGGGATGCGTTAATTGAGATGTAAGCGCCGCGGGAAACGCCAAGAAACGCTGCGGGAAAGAGTTACGAAGCGAACAGGGCGTTGGGATCCCGGGGAAACCCCGAAGAACGCATGCCGGTCATGCGGACGGAAACGACAAACGGTTGAAACAACCTTAAAACAATTGGCAACACAAACTTTAACCATAAGGAGAACGATTATGAAGAACCTCAACGCGATCATCATCCTCGCCACGGTTGCCGGAATGGCGACCCTCACCGCCTGTTCCAGCGCGAAAGCCGAACAGGCAACTGACACGAAGGAAGCGTCCGTCCCCGAAACGACGACCGCGACTCCGACTCCCGGCCCCGGTTTCGGCGGCCCCGGCATGATGGGTCCCGGCGGCGGCATGGGCCCCGGCATGGGCGGCTTCGGCGGCGGCATGGGCATGGGGCCCGGCGCTGGCATGGGCGGCTTCGGCGGCGGTCCGCAGGGCGGTTTCGGCGGCGGCTTTGGTGCCGGACCGCAGGGCGGTTTCGGCGGCGGCTTTGGTGCCGGACCGCAGGGCGGCTTCGGCGGCGGCTTCGGCGGCGGCATGGGCGGCTTCGGCGGCGGTGCTGCTGGCGGTCCCGGCATGGGCGGTTTCGGCGGCGGCTTTGGACCTGCTCCTGAAGGTGGCTTCGGCGGTGGCATGGGCGGCTTCGGCGGCGGCATGGGCGGCTTCGGCGGCGGCATGGGCGGCTTCGGCGGCGGCATGGGCGGCTTCGGCGGTAT
>ONQZ01000074.1 GCA_900320095.1 uncultured Lentisphaerota bacterium | reverse complement strand
GCTTTATCTCTCAAAGCGTTTTTTCGCATTTGTAACACTAAACGCTCACCCCCCCTCTTCAAATCATGCAAAGTTTGCGTTTAACTTTACAATTGACCTCTTTTTTCTCGTTGCCTTTTGAAAAAAGGAAACGCACGGGGCGGGAAGCAGGAGGGTGTGGTTCGTCTGACAAGGGGGGACGAACATTTCGTGTGCCCGAAAAATGGGCCGGACGTAACGCCAGGGTGTTTTGTTGCCGTGTTTATCAGACTAAACGCACAGAAACAGCAAATACTTTCAACCGGATTGCAAATACTCTCAACGAGCCTCTGCATTGGTCAGACTGAACGCACGCTTCAAACCTTCATTGTGCATTTGCTCTGACAAACGTGCATTCACCTTGACAATTAACGAGGGCGTTTTACCCTGAAACCGTTTTTCGGTTCACTTTTCCTGCTCAGAAGATCACGTCGTCGGCGAGGATCAGGAAGACGATCATTGAGGCGAACTCGGCGGTTTCGCAGACGGCTCCGGCGAACTCGGGCGGCGGGCTGACTCTCAGCTTCTTCGACGCCTCGGTGTTCCAGTACAGCACGGAGAGGAACCCGCCCGCCAGGAACGTGACGGCGTCCTGGATGCCGAGGCTGACGACCGTGAGGAACGGGGAGAAACCCGTGGCGTCGCCGCCGCGGCTGCGGAACCCGGACATCGTGAGCTTCATCGAGCGGAACGAGAAAAAATCGCCGCCGTAGGTGCGGATCATGCCCAGCGCGAACGCAAGCAGGCACATCGCCAGCAGGACCCAGAACAGGCGGACCGCCTCGTAGACTTCGGGGCGTTCCCCGCCGTTCCCGGACGGATAGGCGAACAGCATCGCGACGCGACCGAAGAACGGCACGGCGACGAGCGTGAGGGCGAGCATCATATTGTCGCCGAAGAGCGCGGTCCGCATGAAGATCAGGTACATCACGAGCAGTTTCAGCCCGACCAGGAGGGCGGTGCACGGCGAACCGCCCGTCTGAGCGGCGCGCCCGAGGCGTTCCTCCGGGGAGACATTTTTGTCCGCGAGCATCCGGCAGGCGGCGTCGAACGCGTGGAGATTGTCGAACCGCGTGAGCCATTCCAGCAGGAAGACGTAGATGCCCGAGGCGAGCAGGATGAATCCCTGCAGGCCGCGGAAATTCGCGCTGACGAACAGCGTGGGGACCGCGGCGATCACCCCGACCAGAAGTCCGGCGAACGGCTGAAGCGTCAGGGCGCGGGAATACAGCGCGGGCTCGGAAGGCTTCACGGGACCGTGGAACCGCGTGCCGAAGCTGAGCGCGGCGAGGAGGACTTGCAGGAAACGGGGCATGATTGTCGTGTGTTTTGAGGTAAAAGTGTACCACCGGACGTGTTTTTTGCAGGCCGCGTCCGGCGGAGTTATTTCATGAAATCAGCGGATCACTTCATCAGGTCGAGCTGGACCACGTCGCCGGGACGGGTCTGGACGTCCGCCCAGATCTTGCGTCCGGGGTAGATCGCCGTGTGGATGCCAGTGTGGACGTTCTCGCCGATGATGGAGCCGAATTTGCGGCGGCCGGTGTCGATGAGGCAGCCCTGGACCATGGACCGGTGGTTCTTGCCGTCGTGGCGGAAATTCGAGGTGATGGTGCCCGCGCCGAAGTTGACGTTCTGGCAGACGATGGAGTCGCCGATGTAGGAAAGGTGCCCGGCGGCGACATGCGTCATGAGGATGGAGTTCTTGATCTCGACGGCCTGTCCGATGTGGCATTTGTCGGAGATGAAGTTGTAGCCGCGCAGATAGCAGTTCGGGCCGATCTTGCAGTTCTTGCCGATCACGGCGACGCCCTCGATGTAGACGCCGGGGAGCAGCACGGAACCTTCGCCCAGGATCACCACGCCGTCGAGCGTGACACGTTCGCGCACAGTGCCGTTGATGACGTTTTCGGTGTAGCCCGCGAGGTACTCCTCGTTGATCTTCAGCAGGTCCCACGGATAGCGGATCCGGAAGGACGCCTCGTCGGCGGGGATGGCGACGGTGTTCGCGCCGCAGCCGGTGCATTCGGCGGCAACGCCGTCGGCGTCGGTCACGGAGAAGGACTTGCCGTCCGCGATCGCGGCGGACGCCTTTTCGAGCAGCGCCTTGGACGGCCAGAAATCGGACGCGAGGCGGAGATGCGCGCCGGGCGCGGCATTCTGAATGGCGGACCAGCGGCTCAGCAGGGTGGATTCCAGCGTACCGGCGGCGAGTTCCAGCTCGAGCGCGGGCTTTTTGCAGGTCAGGGGTTCCAGCAGGGCGGGATTGCCGTGCTCGACGATTTCGAATGCGAATGCAGCCATTATGGGATTACCTCCAGTTCGCGGGCGGCAACGCCCGCTATTTTGTCATGCCAGAGCCGCGCGGCGGATTCCGTTCGGGCTTCGGCGAGAATGCGAAGTTTGTTTTCGGTGCCGGAGTAGCGCACGATCACGCGTCCGGCGTCCCCGAGGTCCTGCTTGGCCTCGCGGATGCATTTGGAAAGCTCCGGCAGGTCGTCGAACGGGACGCGTTCGGCGATGCGGAGCGAGCTCTGGATCTGCGGATACTCCTGCATGAATCTGGCGAGCTCGGCGATGGATTTTCCAGTCTCCTTCATGATGCGCATCACGTGCAGGGCGGAGATGAGGCCGTCGCCGGTCGGCGAGTGCTCCAGAAAGATCAGGTGTCCGGTCTGCTCGCCGCCGAGGTTCAGCCCCTTCTCGCGCATGCGCTCGATCACGTAACGGTCGCCGACGTTGGTGACCTCGACGCCGATGCCCGCCTGGCGCATGGCGTCGTGCAGGCCGAGGTTGCTGATGGACGTGACGGCGACCGTGTCGTTGCAGAGCTGGCCGCGCGACTTGTAGTCCAGCGCGCACAGCCCGATGATGCGGTCGCAGTTGATCATGGCGCCGGTGTGGTCGCAGAACTGCACGCGGTCGGCGTCGCCGTCGAACGACACGCCGATGTCCGCGCCGTGCTCCTTCACCAGACGGCACATGTTTTCCGGATGAAGCGCGCCGCAGTCGGCGTTGATGTTGAGGCCGTCCGGCTTCACGCCCGCCGCGATGACCTCGGCTCCGAGCTCGCGCAGCACGATCGGCGCCACATAGTAGGACGCGCCGTTCGCGCAGTCCAGCACCACCTTCATGCCTTTCAGCGAGGTGAAGCCGATGGAGCGTTTCGCCTGGTGGATGTAGCGGCCGCGGGCGTCGTCCACGCGGAAAGCCTTTCCGATGTCGGGCGTACCGTCGGCGGGGTGTTCCATCATCGCGAAGATGGCGCGTTCGATGTCGTCCTCGACCTCATCCGGGAGCTTGAACCCCTCGGAATTGAACAGCTTGATGCCGTTGTCCGAGGCGGGATTGTGGGAGGCGGTGATCATGACGCCGCAGTCGGCGCACATGGATTTCGTGAGGCTTGCGACCGCGGGCGTCGGCATCGGGCCGATCTCGTAGGCGTCCATGCCCATGCTCACCATGCCGCTGATCAGCGCCGTTTCGAGCATGTAGCCGGAGATGCGTGTGTCCTTGCCGACGATGGCGCGCGGGTTGCCGCGCTGCCCGAAGGCGTCGTTCCGGGGCGTGTTCCGGCAGAAATGCCGCGCGACGGCTTTCCCCACAAGCAGGGCGAGCTCCGGCGTGATTGGATATTCATTTGCCTTGCCTCGAATGCCGTCGGTCCCGAACAACCGCCCCATACGCGTCTCCTTCCGGTCCGGGCACCTCATTTTCAGCTGCTCCGGACAATATGTTTTCATCTTTTTTGACTGTCTGATCGACTATGATTCCGCTCATAATTAGCTTCCGTGAACAAAACCACGCTGTTAATATACGTTTTTCCGGCTTGTTTTTCAATAATCCTGCATCATTTTTTCAAAAAAAACTTGCGGAAGGACGGACATGATTTCTGCAAATGCCCGGACAGAAAGGAGGAAATGTCCGAAATCGACAGGAAAAAAGGTTCTTCGACGGTTTCTGACAAAGAAAAAGGGGGAAAAGTCGGATAAATCAGGGAGATAGCTTGAAAGAAGCCGACATCGGTACTATTTTTGAATTTG
>ONQZ01000076.1 GCA_900320095.1 uncultured Lentisphaerota bacterium | reverse complement strand
AGGATCACGACGATCAGCACGATGCCGAGGATCACGGACGGGTAGATCGAGTTCGACACGATGAACCCTTTCAGGTCGCGCGTCTCGCCCATGAACTTATAGAGCTGGACCAGCACTTCGGGAAGGCAGCCGGACTCTTCGCCGGATTCGATCAGGTTCGCGTAGTAGTCGGGGAAGAGCGAGCCCTGTGAACGGATGAGTTCAGAGAACTTCTTGCCTTCGTGGAGGCCCTGGCGCATGTTGTTCACGAAAGATTTCTGCCGCGGGTCTTCCGAGCCTTCGGCGATGATCGCGAGGGCGCGTTCCAGCGGGATGTACGAACTCAGCAGCGGAGAGAGCTGCCGCGTGAATGCGAACGTGTCGATGCCGCCTTTTCCGAACAGCTTCATCTTTCCGCCGGCGTTCATGGACGCCTCGCCCAGGTACTGGACCGGGATCAGGCGGCGGGAACGAAGCTTGCTCAGCGCCTCGTTCTGGTTGTCGGCTTCGATCAGCACCTCGGTCGGCTTGTCGCGGCCCGAGGACGCCAGATATTTATACAGACCCATGCGGCTTCTCTCCTGTGATTACATGTCCGCTACGGACCGGTTGGCTTCTTCCTTCGTCGTGATGCCGAGGCGGACCTTTTCGTCCGCATCCTGACGGAGCGTGCGCATGCCGTGCTTGACGGCGATCGCCTGCAGGACGCTGCTGTCCTCTTCGCGGATGACGGCGGCGCGCAGGTCGTCGGTCACGGTCAGGAGTTCGAAGACGCCGGAGCGTCCCTTGAATCCCGTGCCGCCGCAGCGCTTGCAGCGGTTCGTGACGTCGCCCTTCTGGCCCATCGGGACTCCGATGTAGCCGGATCCGCCGCAGACCGTGCAGATCTTGCGGACGAGTCGCTGGGACAGCACGCCGTACAGCGCGGAGGACACGAGGAAGGGCTCGACGCCCATATCGAGGAGTCGGGTGACGGCGCCGACGGCGTCGTTGGTGTGGAGCGTGCTCAGCACCAGGTGGCCGGTGAGGGCGGCGTTGATGGCGATGTCGGCTGTTTCGCGGTCACGGATTTCGCCGACGAGGATGATGTCGGGGTCCTGACGCACGATGGAGCGGAGGCCCGCGCCGAACGTCACGCCGATCTTTTCGTTCACCTGCATCTGGCAGAGGCCGGCGGTCTTGTATTCGACGGGGTCTTCGATGGTGATGATCTTTTTCTTGTTGTCGTTCAGCTGGTTGATCACGCTGTAGAGCGTGGTCGTCTTGCCGCTTCCGGTGGGGCCCACGACCAGGATGATGCCGTACGGGATGCTGATGAGCTTCTCGAAGTCGCGGAGGTTGGCTTCCGACATGCCGAGGGTCTTCAGGTCGAAGGTCAGGGCGTCCTGGTTGAGGAGTCGGAGCACGATGCTTTCGCCGGTGAGGATCGGCAGCGTACTGATACGCATGTCCAGTTCCTCGTGGCCGAGCTTCACGTTGGTGCGGCCGTCCTGGGGGAGACGGCTTTCGGCGATGTTCAGGCCGCCGATCAGCTTGATACGGGACGCGATGGCGGGGAACTGGTTGAGCGGGCAGCTCATGATCTCGCGGAGCACACCGTCGATTCGGCAGCGCACGACCACGGCGTCTTCGCCGGGTTCCACGTGAATGTCGGACGCGCCGTCTTCCAGAGCGCGCGTGAAAATGTCATTGACCAGGCGGACGATCTTCGCCTCGCCGGCCATGCTGCGCAGGGAGGCTTCGTCGTCGGACTCGTGGAATTCCTCCTCCTCATCGATGTTCTGGAGACGGGAGAGCATGCGTTCCAGATACGTCCGGCGGACGAACTGGAAGCTGACGGTCATGTGCCAGCTCTTGCTGACCAGGAACATGATGTGCTCGATGGAGTACGGGTCGGCGACGAGGAAGACCATGGTCTTGTTCTCGTCGGACCACTCGTACGGGACGCACAGGTTGGCGTTCAGGAATTCCTGCGGCGCGTTCGGGTACGGATCGGGCTGGCGGAGGTCGTTCTCATCCGGGGCCGGGATACCGTAGCACTCGGAATAGATCTCCGTCAGCTGCTGCTCGCTGATGGTCCCCGCTCTGACCAGATTGGAGTCCGCATCGCGCAGATCGGCCGCGGAGGCGTCTACGGAGGGGTACTCCTCCGCGAGCGCGGCGAGGCGCTCACGGAGTTTGGCCCGCATATCGGGGAACGAGTTGATTTCATTCGACATGGCTAAGGACCTCAGTAGTCAAGAGTGAACATGCGGGAGCTTGCTTTTTTGTGTTTGCCGTCGGCGGAGCTGCCCAGGTTGTCTTCGAAGTCGTTGATGGCTTCGAGGGCGTCGTTGTAGCGGCGGATCATGTCTTCCACGCGGCTCTTCTCGTTGATGATGTGGCCGGTGATCATGATCAGGATCTCGGTGCGCGTCAGCTCGCTGCTGGTGTGGCCGAGAAGACGGCGGAGGAACGGGATCTCGTTGATGAAAGGCAGGGATTCGAGCTGGTCGGTGCCCTCTTCCTGGATCAGGCCGCCAATGATCATGGTTTGGCCGTTGTGGATCGTCATGTAAGTCTTCACTTCACGTTCGGTGGTTTCCGGCGCCTGCGTGGTAGCGTTAAGCGTCATCATCTGCGCGGCGGAAAGTTTCTGATCGATCTTCAGGGTGATGAGGTCGGTACTGGTGACCTGCGGGGTCACGGTCAGCGTGACACCGGAATCCTTGAAGGAAGTGCTGGTGAGGACGGTGCTGCCGACGTACGGGGTCTGTTCGCCGACGGTGATCTTGGCTTCGGTGTTGCTGGAGACCAGGATCTGCGGGCTGGCGACGACTTTGAACTTGCTGTCGCCGGCATAGGCGCGGAGATAGCCCAGCTTGTTGTTCGGGTCGTTCGGATCGGCGAGCATGAAGGAGTAGCCGGTCTGGCGCGCATCAATGCCCGTCTCAGAGGTATCCGGGTCGAGATCGCCCCATTTCGTGCCCATCTGCATCATATTGCCGCCCCAGCTGCTGGCCGCCGCGAGTTCGAGACCGTACTGTATATTGTCGCCGAGCGTGACTTCGGCGACGGTGACCTGCAGGAGGACCTGCGCGGGCACGACGTCGAGGCGGTCGAGGAGCGCCTTGATGGAGGCGTAGGTTCTCGGCGTGGTACGGATGACCAGGCGGTTCAGGGCGCCGTCGGAGAAGATCTTCACGGGCGTCTCGAAGACGTTGGACTTCTGGTCCGTCGTGGTCGAGCTGTATTCGGAATAGGAACTGTTGCGGTTGTTGGTATTGGTACGCGTGGTGCTGGTGCCGTTCACGGTCTGCGTACGGTTGCCGCCGTCGTCGTCGATCGTCAGGGATGTGCCGCTCATGTTGTAGAGCACGGAAAGGGCCTGCATGAGCTGCTCGGACTTGGTGTACATGACCTTGTGGACGAAGATGCGTTCCTGGTCGAGGGAAATGGTGCCGTCGAGGATCTCGATCCAGTTGCGGATCTCCTGCGCGGCCTCCTTGGTGGCGGCGCTGGCGATGATGAGCTGGAGACGGTCGATGGACGTGATCTTCACGGAGCCGGGCTGCTCGTTGTTTTCATTGAGCTGCTTCACCACGAATCCGAGGGTCGGGAGGACCTCGCGGAGTTCTTCGGCGATCTTGCTCGGGAGGATGTTCTCGCAGGGGACGACCACGCGGGACCACTTGGTGCGCGGGTTTTCGTCGAGGATGTCGAGCAGGTCGGAGAGTTTGCGGATGTTGTCCTTGTCATCGACGAGCAGGACGGCGTTCGGACGCTGCACCTGAATGCAGGTGGCGGTGCTGCTGAGGAACGGACGGATCTGGTTGATGACTTCCTGCGCGCTGGCGAACTTCAGCGGATAGAAGCAGATTTCAGCTTCATCGAGGTTGGCGCGGGAACCGAGTTTGCTCGGCGGGAGGATGCGGAGCAGACCGGAGTTTTCGACCGCGATCTTGACGCCGGCGTTTTCAGTCAGGGAGACGAACGCGGCCCACAGATCGCGTTTGGTCATCGTGGAGTTCAGGTTCAGGGTCACGAAACTGCGGATGTCGGTGTCGATCACGAAGTTGAACCCGAGGGCATCGGCGAACGCGGGGATCACGTCCATGATCGGGGCGCTGTTGAACACGATGTTCACGGCAATTTCCTCGTCGCCGCCGCCGCCGCCTTCGATCTCCTCGTCGATCAGGATGGCCTCATAGAAGGGGGCCGGCTTCTTGTCGGAGTCCTTGTCCTCTTTGTCGAACTTGACCGGGGTCTCGACCGATTCGATCTGTTCGGGCGTCGCGAGGTCGCGCGACTGTTCGCGGTCGACCATGATCATTTCTTCCTTGATGGACTGCGGGAGGAGCGAGACGTCATCACCCTCGTACTTGTCGTGGTAGAGGAAACGGAACTTGGCGTTCGGATCGGTCTTGTTGCCTTCGCCGTCGCCGGGATCATCGCCTATGCCGATGGCCGCGAAGAAACGGCCGAGCCAGGTGGAATCGCCCTTTTTTGAGGCTTCGATCTCTTCTTCAGCGGCGGCCTCGACGCCCTCGACTTCGTCGGAGGGTGCGTTCACGACGATGACGTTCTTGACTTCGACGTCGCCGTTCTCGCCGGGCGTGACAATCGAAGTCTGCTCGACTGTAATCTCATCGGCGCTGGGGTCCTCCAGGATCACGACCTTGCCGTTATCCTTGTCCTCCAGGATCTTGCCTTCGCTGAGCTGTTCGATTGCGGGGGTCGCCGCGCCGTCCGCCTGAGCGGAGGCGGTGTTTTCCGCCTCGTCCGCCGCGCTCGTGATCTGGGGCAAAACGAGCAGGAAGGAAGCGAATGCCGCACCGGTGAGGGTTGTGCAAATCTGTCTCTTCATCTTTGAGGTTCCGTTTCTTATGTAATTGTTACCGGCCGGGCCGGCTTTTTTTGTTTGTTTCTGAATCAGGTAAGTTGGTTGTTCGGTATCTGAGGATTGGGTGTCGGATTATCTGCCGCCTCGGCCGCCGCCGAAGCCACCGCCACCGCCGCCACGGCCGCCGCCGCCGGCATTGCCGCCGCCGAAGCCGCCGCCACCGCCGGTACGGGTATTTCCGCCGCCGCCGGTACGGTTATTGCCGCCGCCACCGCCGCCGAAGTTCGCGGTTGCGCCGCCGCCGGCATTACCGCCGCCGAAACCGCCGCGACCACCGCCGCCATTGCCGCCGCCGAAGCCGCCGCCACCGGGACCGCCGCCACCAGGACCACCGCCGCCGAAGC
>ONQZ01000078.1 GCA_900320095.1 uncultured Lentisphaerota bacterium | reverse complement strand
GAACTACGCTCTCTACCCCCACATGACCGTGTACGACAACATGGCCTTCTCCCTCAAACTTCGTCACACCCCCAAGGACGAGATCGACAAGAAAGTCCGCGAGGCCGCGGAGATACTCGATATCACGCAGTACCTCGAGCGTAAGCCCAAGGCTCTGTCCGGCGGTCAGAGACAGCGTGTCGCCATCGGCCGCGCGATCGTTCGCGCTCCGAAAGTCATGCTGATGGACGAGCCGCTCTCGAACCTGGACGCAAAGCTTCGTAACGAGATGCGCGCGGAGATCATCAAGCTCAGACAGCGCATCGATACGACCTTCATGTACGTCACCCACGACCAGACCGAAGCCATGACTCTCGGCGACAGGATCGTTATCATGAAGGACGGCTACATCCAGCAGATCGGCACTCCCCAGGATGTGTTCAACCATCCCGCGAACCTCTTCGTGGCAGGCTTCATCGGAATGCCCGTCATGAACTTCTTCGACGCTGAGCTCAAGCGCGAGGGCAGACAGTACTTCGTCGAGATCGGCGGCATCAGGGTAGAGCTCTCTCCCGACAAGGAAGAGCGCCTGCTCAACAACGATGTCCAGTCCCAGCCCGTTACTCTGGGCGTACGTCCGGAGCACACCGATGTGGCGGACAAGGGCATCAGCGCCCGCGTAGACGTTTCTGAAATGATGGGCTCCAGCGTCCACCTGCACGTCAACGCCGACGGCCGCGATGTCATTATCATCGTACCGACCATCGACATGAAGGGCAATTACAATATCGGAGATGCTGTGCACTTCACCTTCGACGGAAAAGTCGCGCATGTCTTCTCCAAGGAGACCGACAAGAACCTCGAGTTCTGAGATCAGATCCCGAATTAAACACGCGGTGCCGCACGGAACCTATTCCGGGCGGCACCAACTGTATGGAACACAGGAAAGGAAGTGCCGAATATGAAAAACAGTAAAGCCCTGCTTGTCCTCCTGCTTCTGATGTCCCTGCTCCTCACGGCCTGCGGAAGCACCGCCGTCGAAGGGAATCTCGCGCAGGACAGCGAAAACTCATATTATGAACCGCTCCCGGATGAAGCGTACGAAGCTGTTGAATACAGCCTGTATCCGGCTCCGGAAAACGCCTATGTCGGCGACGTGATGCCCTTTGTGACAACAGACGGCACGCTGGAGCTTTATTATCTGTACGATACCGATTCGAACGGTCAGGGCTATCACCCGATCTGGAAATACACGACAGAGGATCTGTGTTCCTTCGAGGATAACGGAGAGATGCTTCCGTTCGGGCAGATGTCGGATCCGGATCCCGCGCTGGGGACTGCCGATCTGCCTGGGCGTGTTCCTGCTCGTGCTCTTCACGCCGATGCCGTTCGGGGGCGTGTACCAGAACGGCGCGTTCGAGCTGGTGGCGCTGATGGTGGTGTTCCCGTTCCTGCTGCTCGTCGGGGCCGGCACGGAGGTCGCGCACGCGAAGACTGCAGCGGTGTGCGCGTTCTTCGCGGAGCTCTCCTATCCGTTTTACATGTCGCACTATCCCTTCATGAAGATCCACAACTGGTGGGTGCGGACGCATTCCGCCAGTTGTTCGGCGGGATTCTGCTTCGCGCTCGGCGTGTGCGAGTACCTCGCCCTCGCCGCTTTCGCGTACGCGGTGATGCGCTTTTGGGACCGTCCCGTCCGACGGGCGCTCTCGGAATCAACTCAACACAAAACAACAACGAAAGGATGAACATGAAAAAGACAATCCTGCTGGTCTGCGCCCTCGTGGCGGGGGCTGCTTGCGCGGAGTTCAAGGCGGGCTTCGCCCGAATCGAAGCTACGCCGCCGCTCGGAATCCCGCTCGTCGGGTACTTCTCCCACCGCGTCTCGGACGGGGTGCTGGACCCGCTCTACATCGACTGCGTGGCCGTCTCGGACGGCACGAACAACGCGCTCATCTACTGTGTCGACGACCTGCACCTGACCAACCCCTTCATGGCGAAGGCGTTCCCGGCGATCACCGAGGCGACGGGCGTCCCGCGCGACCGGATCTACGTGCACGCGACGCACATCCACACGGG